>NZ_KQ969036.1:0-206 GCF_001578725.1 Streptococcus sp. DD04 | reverse complement strand
CTCATGATGTTTGACAAACACGCCAACCTAAAGTACAAGTTTGGGAACCGACATTTTTGGGCGGAAGGTTATTACGTGAGTACAGTAGGACTTAATGAAGCCACCATCAAGAAATATATCCAAGAGCAGGAAAAGCATGATATAGCGTTGGATAAATTGAGTGTAAAAGAATATGAGGATCCCTTTAGGGATAGTGGTAAGTAATG
>NZ_KQ969035.1:0-214 GCF_001578725.1 Streptococcus sp. DD04 | reverse complement strand
TGAAACCACAAGTCCTACCTATGCGCCAGTGGCAGGATTGGAAGGCGATGCCCTTGTAAAAGCGATTGAAGAAAATATTGCAAAATATAAAAAAGTAGTTGCGGATGCAGTTGGTAAAGAAGATAAGTCTACTAATGATGCCAAAGCAAAATTGGAAGCTTATTTGAAAGAGCTTGCGGATTATAACGCAGGCAAAGGAACACAATCAGGGATC
>NZ_KQ969034.1:0-214 GCF_001578725.1 Streptococcus sp. DD04 | reverse complement strand
GGAAACCACAAGTCCTACCTATACGCCAGTGGCAAGATTGGAAGGCGATGCCCTTTTGAAAGCAATTGAAGGAAACATTGCAAAATATAAAAAAGCAGTTGCGGATGCAGTTGGTAAAGAAGATAAGTCTACTAATGACGCTAAGGCAAAATTGGAAGCTTATTTGAAAGAGCTTGCGGATTATAACGCAGGAAAAGGAACACAATCAGGGATT
>NZ_KQ969033.1:0-219 GCF_001578725.1 Streptococcus sp. DD04 | reverse complement strand
AGAGCCATCTATCGTGGTCACTTTGACGACAAGCTTTCACATGGCGCTCGTGGTGTGATTCGCAAACTCCGTCATCGTGGGAAAACACGTCATACGAAAGGTCATGTTGAAAACAGAGGGAAAATTTCTATTTCTCATACCATTCATGAAAGACCCGAAGAAGCAAACAAGCGAGCTAGGATTGGTGATTGGGAAGCAGATACAGTTGCCGGTCAAATC
>NZ_KQ969032.1:0-219 GCF_001578725.1 Streptococcus sp. DD04 | reverse complement strand
CAAGATTCTTAACGCCTTCTGCTGGTGTCACCTGCTCAACTGGCTTGCCAACTTCCACGATCTGATCGACTGGGGCTTTGGAAACGAAGCTGTCGCGAGTCACACGGCCAGTTTCCTGACCATTCTCAATCGTTACTTCAACGAGCATAGTCTTCTCGCCGTCTTTACCTTCTTGGACAACTTTGCGGGTTCCCTTAGGCAATTGAGCACTTTCACGTT
>NZ_KQ969031.1:0-221 GCF_001578725.1 Streptococcus sp. DD04 | reverse complement strand
GCTTCATTGCACAGGATTTTGATTCCAGAAAGATCATAGCTATCTTAGATGGACGGACACAAGTAACGATTCGCAATCACTTTCTGCGCTATTCCAGAGAGGTAAGAAGTCGCGTCAAGATCATTACAATGGACATGTTTAGTCTCTACTACGATATTGCCAGAAAACTATTTCCAAAGGCTAAAATCGTTCTGGATCGTTTTCACATTGTACAACATCTC
>NZ_KQ969030.1:0-223 GCF_001578725.1 Streptococcus sp. DD04 | reverse complement strand
GAGCAACCACGCTTGGATATTGTGACCGAAGCTCTACCGTTTAATACTGTTGAACGTGAAAACACACAATTGCCTACGGGCGCACGAAAAGTTGTCCAAGAAGGCAAAGACGGCGAGAAGACTACACTTGTGGAAGTGACGCTTGAAAATGGTCAAGAAATTAGCCGCACCACTCGTGACAGCTTCGTTTCCAAAGACCCAGTCGATCAGATCGTGGAAGTTG
>NZ_KQ969029.1:0-229 GCF_001578725.1 Streptococcus sp. DD04 | reverse complement strand
AGGGACTCGGGAACACATAAAGACATCATCGCCAAGCTAGATTATCCCGCACCTAAATGCCCTCACTGCCAAGGAAAAATGGCTAAATATGACTTCCAAAAAGAATCGAAAATTCCTTACCTAGAATGTGCGGGATACAAAACGCTGATTCGATTGAGAAAACGGCGCTTCCGCTGTCAGGATTGCGGGAAAGTAGCTGTCGCAGAAACGTCCTTAGTCAAGAAAAACC
>NZ_KQ969028.1:0-241 GCF_001578725.1 Streptococcus sp. DD04 | reverse complement strand
ACCACCAAGGTTTCGATCGGAAAGCCAGAGGGTAAGCTGACGATTGCCAATAACAATCCTAAGACGGGTACCTTTGATGTGATTGTTTCTCAGGTTTCCAGCCCGCAGGGGATTCGTGAGGTCTTGCTTCCGACTTGGTCGCATGAGCACGGTCAGGATGATCTGATTTGGCACAAGGCTCAGAAACAGTCTGACGGTACCTATAAGTTTACCGTTCGTGCCAGCGAGCACAAGAATTCTG
>NZ_KQ969027.1:0-244 GCF_001578725.1 Streptococcus sp. DD04 | reverse complement strand
ACATCCAAGCGTGGCTGTTCAACTACTGGAGCTTGAACGCCTTCGTCTGGAGTGACTTTCTCAACTGGCTTGCCAATTTCCACAATCTGATCGACTGGATCTTTAGAAATGAAGCTGTCACGAGTGGTGCGGCTAGTTTCTTGACCATTTTCAAGCGTCACTTCCACAAGTGTAGTCTTCTCGCCGGCCTTGCCTTCTTGGACAACTTTTCGTGTGCCCTTAGACAATTGAGCATTTTCACGCT
>NZ_KQ969026.1:0-254 GCF_001578725.1 Streptococcus sp. DD04 | reverse complement strand
CATGAGGTCAGTGTTTCTTCCCTTGGTTTCTGTGTAAATCATAGCAAGAACCAGCTCTTCATTGGCAGCCGTATCTTGCTCGTCCAGTACTTCTCTGACTAAACTTTGGTAAGTCATAACCTGCTTGACATCACGATGGACTTGATAGCCTTTAATCGCAATGGCAGCCAGAACGATGAGCAAAATCAGCCTTCTGATAAATTTAAACATTATTTACTTTGAATATCCTCGATATTTTTGATAAGAATAGAATA
>NZ_KQ969025.1:0-255 GCF_001578725.1 Streptococcus sp. DD04 | reverse complement strand
TCAATTTCATTTCGTTGTTTTGCCATAGAAATTTCCTCCATCTTTTCTATTCTATCATAAAATTCCTATTTTTATAAAACTCAAGTTCAAAAACTACTTTGTGCTTTTGTAGTGTTACAATAGATGTGAGACCTGAGTACCAAAAAAGAAGAAACCTTGATATGATTAGTTCTGACACAACCATCAAAAAAAGGAATCTTCTCATGAATAGTATACCACAAAACATCCGCTACCTGCCACATACTTTGGATACAC
>NZ_KQ969024.1:0-262 GCF_001578725.1 Streptococcus sp. DD04 | reverse complement strand
CCATTATTTGTTTATCTAGAACGTTGTTTCCCAGCGTTACGGTTGTTTTTCTTTTTATTGCTATGGCTGATGGCCTGACTAGCTTTTGGTGTTACATCTTTTACTCGTCCTGAGTTTCTCATGGCTTTTGGAGGATTCTTTTTATACTCTTCAGCCACTTGTTTTCTAATCCGTGGGCGAATCAAATAATTGATCATGAATTGCTGAATAATTTGGATGAAACCGCCGACAACCCAATAGAGGGTTACAGCTGCTGGCGACA
>NZ_KQ969023.1:0-267 GCF_001578725.1 Streptococcus sp. DD04 | reverse complement strand
AATAAAATGGCGCGAGACGGAATCGAACCGCCGACACATGGAGCTTCAATCCATTGCTCTACCAACTGAGCTACCGAGCCAAAATTGCGGGAGCAGGATTTGAACCTACGACCTTCGGGTTATGAGCCCGACGAGCTACCTAGCTGCTCCATCCCGCGATATTCTTATCTAAGGAGGATGTGGGATTCGAACCCACGCACGCTTTTACACGCCTGACGGTTTTCAAGACCGTTCCCTTCAGCCGGACTTGGGTAATCCTCCAACATA
>NZ_KQ969022.1:0-267 GCF_001578725.1 Streptococcus sp. DD04 | reverse complement strand
AAGATGTTGTACAATGTGAAAGTGATCGAGGACGATTTTAGCAGAAGGAAAGAGTTTCTTAGCAATGTCATAGTAGGGACTAAACATGTCCATGGTAATGACCTTGACGTGGTTTCTAACCTGTCTGGAATAGCGCAGAAAGTGATTGCGAATCGTTGCTTGAGTCCGTCCATCTAGGATAGTTATGACCTGTCTTGAGTCGAAATCCTGTGCAATGAAGCTCATCTTGCCTTTCTTGAAACTGTACTCATCCCAAGACATGTGTTC
>NZ_KQ969021.1:0-272 GCF_001578725.1 Streptococcus sp. DD04 | reverse complement strand
TGAGAAACGAAAAAGACAATCGACAATAGCTTCAACTAAGCCACATACGATTGCCTCTATACTTCGTCTCATTCGAACAATGTATTACCTCATTAACGCATAACAAACTTTACGATTATTCTTTGACCCAAAAGCGATAAGGCTGTCTATGCCATATTATTGGAACACCTTGTTTCAAAAAATACCAGATGAGGTGTTTTTTAGCATGCCCTTTTATGGATCAAAAAGTGTTAAAAATAAGACAGTAACCTCAGAATAGCTACTGTCTTATC
>NZ_KQ969020.1:0-296 GCF_001578725.1 Streptococcus sp. DD04 | reverse complement strand
GTGAGTTTCACACAATATGGACCTTGTAGGACTTGAACCTACGACCACTCGGTTATGAGCCGAGAGCTCTAACCAGCTGAGCTAAAGGTCCAACAAGATCATCATAGCGGCGAAGGGGATCGAACCCCCGACCTCCCGGGTATGAACCGGACGCTCTAGCCAGCTGAGCTACACCGCCATATATCGGGAAGACAGGATTCGAACCTGCGACACCTTGGTCCCAAACCAAGTACTCTACCAAGCTGAGCTACTTCCCGAGAAAATCCAAAAACGGAGTCATGAGACTTCGTTCTAAT
>NZ_KQ969019.1:0-306 GCF_001578725.1 Streptococcus sp. DD04 | reverse complement strand
GCGATGAGGATTCTAGTTTTGAAGTTTTCAAAATTTCGGAAGCCAAAAGCATTTCGCTTGATGACTTTGATGAGGTTATTGGTAGCCTCCAGTTTTGCATTTGAGTAAGGGAGTTCAAGAGCGTTGAAAATTTTATCTTTGTCCTTGAGAAAGGTTTTAAAAACAGTCTGAAAGATAGGATTTATACAAGCAATCCTTTCTTCAATGAGTCCAAAGAAATGCTCCGTCTTGTTTCTCTTGGAAATGAAAGAGTAAGAGTTGGTAGAGCTCATAGTGTTCTCTGAGTTCTTGAGAGTAAGAGAGTAG
>NZ_KQ969018.1:0-310 GCF_001578725.1 Streptococcus sp. DD04 | reverse complement strand
AAACGAATCCATTTTTTCTGTTTATAGTATATCACAGTATTTATATTCTTGACGATTTTTCCTGCCATATTATCCATAAACAGAAATTTCCCTGTTTAATCAAAGATTATTCCCATTCTGAGTAGCTCCCTCTTTTAATTTCTAAGTTGTAGCCTATTTCAGCATTCGGACTTCCTACATCTAATTTCTTAACATCTTTTAGCCTTACTAAGTATTATTTAATATAAACAATGCCGTTCTATCAACGCCATTCCCAATGATATCCTTTCTTGATTTCTGTATTATAAATAACCTCTGCACTTGGACTGCC
>NZ_KQ969017.1:0-311 GCF_001578725.1 Streptococcus sp. DD04 | reverse complement strand
CGCGATACAATAAAGGTGTTCAAGCCAATTGTGAAGCGAAAGGAGAAAAAATGGCGCAAAAGGCACATAGTTTATCACACACAAAGTGGATGTGTAAATATCACATTGTGTTTATACCTAAGTATAGACGAAAAGTTATCTATAATCAATATCGAAACAGTTTGGGTGAAATATTCCACCGATTATGTGGTTATAAAGGAGTTGAAATTATTGAGGGACACTTAATGCCAGATCATGTACATATGTTAGTAAGCATTCCACCAAGGATAAGTGTTTCTAGTTTCATGGGGTATTTAAAAGGTAAAAGTGCT
>NZ_KQ969016.1:0-322 GCF_001578725.1 Streptococcus sp. DD04 | reverse complement strand
AGTCATTACCATGGACATGTTTAGTCCCTACTATGACTTGGCTAGACAACTTTTTCCATGCGCTAAAATCGTCCTCGATCGCTTTCACATTGTGCAACATCTCAGCCGGGCTATGAGTCGTGTTCGTGTTCAAATCATGAATCAATTGGATCGAAAATCGCACGAATACAAAGCGCTGAAACGCTACTGGAAACTGATCCAACAAGATAGCCGGAAACTCAGCGATAAACGCTTTTATCGCCCAACTTTTCGCATGCACTTGACAAATCAAGAGATTCTTGAAAAGATTCTCTCTTACTCTCAAGAACTACGAGAACATTAT
>NZ_KQ969015.1:0-329 GCF_001578725.1 Streptococcus sp. DD04 | reverse complement strand
TTTCTCCATATATGCTTATAATTTTTCTATTAGCTGAGTCACTATTTTTAATAGCTTTTTTTCGTTCATATAGAACAATATTTCTTATGATAAACTCTAAAACACTCGCATTTTGACATAAACTACAGCCCTCAAATAAGGCTTTAACTATCTTTATATCCTTATGCTTTAATAATTCCAATAACACTACTCCACCTATTGATGCTCCAAAAGCAAGAGAAACTTCAGCAATATCATTTTCTTTAAAATAATTGTATAAATTCTCACTTTCTTGTTTTACCGACAAATACTTCCTATCTATCAATTTACCATGAGCAGACAGATCCGGA
>NZ_KQ969014.1:0-346 GCF_001578725.1 Streptococcus sp. DD04 | reverse complement strand
CAATCATCATCGGACTTTTCGTTGTTGGTATTGTTGCCCGTGTTATTGGTTTCATGTAATCAAAAAAGGGCTCTTTGTCAACTGTAGTGGGTTGATGTCAGCTAATATCTGGAGAGGACCGAATTGGTTCTCTCCTTTTTGATATTCGAAGCGATGAGAATTCTAGTTCTAAAGTTGTCAAAGTTCCGAAAGCCAAAAGCGTTGCGCTTGATAACCTTGATGAGGTTGTTAGTAGCCTCCAGTTTTGCATTTGAGTAAGGGAGTTCAAGAGCATTGATAATTTTATCTTTGTCCTTGAGAAAGGTTTTAAAAACAGTCTGAAAGATAGGATTTATACAAGAAATTG
>NZ_KQ969013.1:0-347 GCF_001578725.1 Streptococcus sp. DD04 | reverse complement strand
ATTTTGATTCCAGAAAGATCATAGCTATCTTAGATGGACGGACCCAAGCAACGATTCGCAATCACTTTCTGCGCTATTCCAGAAAGGTAAGAAGTCGCGTCAAGATCATTACAATGGACATGTTTAGTCTCTACTACGATATTGCCAGAAAACTATTTCCAAAGGCTAAAATCGTTCTGGATCGTTTTCACATTGTACAACATCTCAGCCGGGCTATGAGTCGTGTTCGTGTTCAAATCATGAATCAATTGGATCGAAAATCGTACGAATACAAAGCATTGAAACGCTACTGGAAACTCATTCAACAAGATAGTCGGAAACTCAGCGATAAACGCTTTTATCGTCCG
>NZ_KQ969012.1:0-360 GCF_001578725.1 Streptococcus sp. DD04 | reverse complement strand
CCTAAAAAACGTATTCTCATCGCTTTGAATATCAAAAAGGAGAGAACTGATTTAGTCCTCTCCAGGATATGACTTTTCGTTAACCCACTACAGTTGACAAAGGGCAAAAAAACTAGTATCGGGAAGACAGGATTCGAACCTGCGACACCTTGGTCCCAAACCAAGTACTCTACCAAGCTGAGCTACTTCCCGAGAACAATCTAAAAACGGAGTCATGAGACTTCGTTCTAATATGCACCCTAGAGGAGTCGAACCTCTAACCGCCTGATTCGTAGTCAGGTACTCTATCCAGTTGAGCTAAGGGTGCTCTTCATCATACTAAATACATTATAACATAAAAGTCAAAAAAATCAAACTTTT
>NZ_KQ969011.1:0-370 GCF_001578725.1 Streptococcus sp. DD04 | reverse complement strand
AGCTGCACCTGAATCACCGGTGGTCAATTCAACTTGGTTTTCCAGAGTTTGACCTGTTGTCTCATCTACAACTGTGTAAGTAACCTTTTGGTTTTGAGCAGTATAATGTACATCCTTGACAATATTTTCTTGGGTAACTGCTTCAGACGGAACTGTCTCGATATCTACGCTATAGCCTGGAATCACTGGTGACGGCACAGCGTCATAGTTGGCTTTATCACTTGTCCAAGCTGTGGCAGAAACTTTATTGCCAGTCACCTTGTCTGTCGTCACGCTACGAGTCCAAGTTGCTGTCTGCACTTGATCAGCTGGTGTTTGGCTGCCTGCACCATGGTAACGAACAATCAGGTTCACAGACTTGCTTTCTTGG
>NZ_KQ969010.1:0-387 GCF_001578725.1 Streptococcus sp. DD04 | reverse complement strand
GCCAGCTTAGCTATTTTCGTGTAAAATAGAGACTTGAAAGAGGTAGAAGAATGAGTAAAAAAGATAAAAAAATTGAGATTCAGATTGCAGATAGCAAGGTAACGGTCGGCGCCGATCAATTTGATGGCTACACCCTCTCCATTGGAAAAAAGATAATTGGTGAGATTGCGGAGTTTGATGGCCAATTTGCAGTTGTAAAAAATGGAAATGTTGAAAGTTTTTATAAAAAGCTTGAAAAAGGAGTGGAAAGTTTGATTGAAATCTACAATTTAGGTAAATAAGGGCTTGCATTTTCATGATATCAATGATATAATAATTGTCGTTGATTGCGGAGAGATAGCGAAGAGGCTAAACGCGGCGGACTGTAAATCCGCTCCTTCGGGTTCG
>NZ_KQ969009.1:0-390 GCF_001578725.1 Streptococcus sp. DD04 | reverse complement strand
TATTTCTACGCAGTTTGAGAGCCATTTTGCCCGCGAAGCTTTTCCGAGTGTGGATGAGCCAGAAGCTAAAGCGACTTTTGATTTGGCTTTGAAATTTGACCAAGCAGAAGGCGAACTTGCCTTGTCTAATATGCCTGAAATCGACGTTGAAAACCGTAAAGCGACAGGTATTTGGAAGTTCGAAAGAACCCCTCGCATGTCTTCCTATCTCTTGGCCTTTGCTGCGGGTGATATGCAAGGCATTACCGCTAAAACTAAAAACGGCACTTTGGTCGGTGTCTACGCGACCAAGGCTCACCCAGCCAGCAACTTAGAGTTTGCTTTGGACATTGCTGTTCGCTCAATTGAATTTTACGAAGAATATTACGGTGTCAAATATCCTATTCCTCA
>NZ_KQ969008.1:0-391 GCF_001578725.1 Streptococcus sp. DD04 | reverse complement strand
GAGTCATTACCATGGACATGTTTAGTCCCTACTACGATATTGCCAGAAAACTATTTCCAAAGGCTAAAATCGTTCTGGATCGTTTTCACATTGTCCAACACCTGAGCCGGGCTATGAGTCGTGTTCGTGTTCAAATCATGAATCAATTGGATCGAAAATCGCATGAATACAAAGCGCTGAAACGCTACTGGAAACTGATCCAACAAGATAGTCGGAAACTCAGCGATAAAAGCGTGTAGCGTTACAATAGATGTGAGACCTGAGTACCAAAAAAGAAGAAACCTTGATATGATTAGTTCTGACACAACCATCAAAAAAAGGAGTCTTCTCATGAATAGTATACCACAAAACATCCGCTACCTGCCACATACTTTGGATACACGCTATCACG
>NZ_KQ969007.1:0-408 GCF_001578725.1 Streptococcus sp. DD04 | reverse complement strand
TTATTGACTTTCAGTCCGTCTCGCTCCGTTAGGTGCGAGACAAATAAACCACCCGCTATGCGGGTGCGCGTTGAAGGTTATACCAAAAACTCCAAACGCGATACAATAAAGGTGTTCAAGCCAATTGTAAAGCGAAAGGAGAAAAATATGGCACAAAAGGCACATAGTTTATCACACACAAAGTGGATGTGTAAATATCACATTGTGTTCACCCCTAAGTATAGACGAAAAGTAATCTATAATCAATATCGAAGTAGTTTAGGCGAAATATTTCATCGTTTGTGCAGTTATAAAGGTGTTGAAATTATCGAGGGTCACTTGATGCCTGATCATGTACATATGTTAGTAAGTATTCCACCGAGGATAAGTGTTTCAAGTTTCATGGGTTATTTAAAAGGCAAAAGTGCA
>NZ_KQ969006.1:0-415 GCF_001578725.1 Streptococcus sp. DD04 | reverse complement strand
AATTTGGTGATTCTTCTTGACTAAGGACGTTTCTGCGACAGCTACTTTCCCGCAATCCTGACAGCGGAAGCGCCGTTTTCTCAATCGAATCAGCATTTTATATCCCGCACATTCTAGGTAAGGAATTTTCGATTCTTTTTGGAAGTCATATTTAGCCATTTTTCCTTGGCAGTGAGGGCATTTAGGTGCGGGATAATCTAGCTTAGCGAGGATTTCTTTATGAGTCCCCGAGTCCTTGTAATCTAGAATGATGATATTTTTGTCTTTAATTTCGAGTAAGTTTGTGATAGAATTTAATTGTTCCATAAGATTCTTTCTAATGATGGTTTGGTCGCTTTTCATTATAGGTCTTATGGGACTTTTTTTCTCTTGAATTGTCAAATTAAGTGCACAATTTCACCATAAAATACTTCAT
>NZ_KQ969005.1:0-430 GCF_001578725.1 Streptococcus sp. DD04 | reverse complement strand
CCCTTTTTCATAATAATCTCCGAAAGAGTCGCCTCTAAGGCGGCTTTTTTATGGAGACAGCTGGAAACGGAGAGCGGCAATTTTTTAAAAAATGAACAAGTCCATCTGTTGTAACACAATGAAAATGAAACTGAAAAACAGTTTGTTTTCTAAAAAATAGGCAGAATCTAGTAATTTTTACTGAAGTCGTGGTATAATATAGTTAAGAATAAAACGTTTTCAAGTTTAAGAGGGTCATTATGGTTGAAGAAGCTATTGATTATGGGCAAGTAACGGGAATGGTGCACTCTACCGAGAGTTTTGGAGCAGTGGACGGACCTGGTATCCGTTTCATTGTCTTTTTGCAGGGTTGCCATATGCGTTGTCAGTATTGCCACAATCCAGATACATGGGAGATGGAGACCAACAAATCTCGGCTGCGTACGGTAGA
>NZ_KQ969004.1:0-433 GCF_001578725.1 Streptococcus sp. DD04 | reverse complement strand
AGGATTGCGGCGGATACAGTGTTTGATCCAATTGATTTCTTCATTGGTGTGACTATTTGGATGAGGGGTCAGAGGGCGATGGGATTTGTCTCTTAGAGATTCTTTGCTTCCATCGAATCGTTTATTCCAACGCATAAGAGAGGCTTTTGAGATTTTGTATCTCCGGCAGATAAAGGCGACAGAAGTACCGTTGCGATAGGTTTTGACAGCGTGATAGCGTGTATCCAAAGTATGTGGCAGGTAGCGGATGTTTTGTGGTATACTATTCATGAGAAGACTCCTTTTTTGATGGTTGTGTCAGAACTAATCATATCAAGGTTCCTTCTTTTTTGGTACTCAGGTCTCACATCTATTGTAACGCTACATAGGACTGAATCCCATGTCTTTGAAGTATTTGAAACGATCTCGCTAAGGCAGATTGGAAAAAAGTTTC
>NZ_KQ969003.1:0-434 GCF_001578725.1 Streptococcus sp. DD04 | reverse complement strand
AACGGATTTATTTTGAAGAGCAATACCTGCTTCAATCGCTGCTTTGTACAAGGTTACATTTTCAGCCATCGCTTTACGAAGAGCATCACCTGTTAGACCTTTCGTCTCTTTGTAGTTAGGGGTTTTGTCCGTAGTGGTTCCTGTTACCAGTAAGCCTGCTTTCTTGGCTTGTTCCATGAGTTGGTCCACTTCTTTGGTTGAAGCAGATAGGCTAGATTGTCCATCTTTGACAGCTTTTTCACGGTTTGCGCTTGTTTCCTCATAAGCTTTTCGATTAGTTTTATAAAGCGCAATGGATTTCTTCAAGTCATCCACTGACTTAGCCTGAATTGTCAAACCAAGTTCAACAGCTTCACGGTAGAGGTCAAGGTTTTCAGCCATTGCTTTACGAAGGGCATCACCTGTTAAACCTTTCATCTCTTTGTAGTTTGGGG
>NZ_KQ969002.1:0-434 GCF_001578725.1 Streptococcus sp. DD04 | reverse complement strand
CCCCCAACTACAAAGAGACTAAAGGTCTAACGGGAGATGAACTTCGTAAAGCAATGGCTGAAAACCTTGATCTTTACCGTGAAGCTGTTGAACTTGGTTTGACAATTCAGGCTAAGTCAGTGGATGACTTGAAGAAATCCATCGCACTTTATAAAGATAATCAAAAAGCTTATGAAGAAACAAGTGCAAACCGTGAAAAGGCTGTAAAAGACGGTCAATCTAGCCTATCTGCTTCAACCAAAGAAGTGGACCAACTCATGGAACAAGCCAAGAAAGCAGGCTTACTTGTAACAGAATCGACTACGGACAAAACCCCCAACTACAAAGAGACTAAAGGTCTAACAGGTGATGCCCTTCGTAAAGTGATGGCTGAAAATGTAGCCTTGTACAAAGAAGCTATTAAAGCAGGTATCGCTCTTCAAAATAAATCAGTT
>NZ_KQ969001.1:0-443 GCF_001578725.1 Streptococcus sp. DD04 | reverse complement strand
AAATGGGCTGGAAATACGACAGTTGAAGCTGGTACAGCTCAAAAAATGACAGGAAATGAACCAGCGGTATCTTGGGGAAATCTTAAGACAGCAGCGGCGGATGCCATTCAGTCATTAGACCGTAACCAAAATACGGATGCTAACTTTGATAATCTTTTCAAAATCAATGGTTCAGGTACTGTTATTATCAAAAACACCACCAATGGTGATGTGACGCTCAAAATTTCTAACATCAATGCATGGACGGCGGAAAATACCTACCTAGCTGTTTGGGGAGCTAAAGACGGTGGTATTGCTTGGGGTGTCTTTGCGACAACACACGGTACAGTATCTGCTGGTGCTGGTGAAGGCGCAACTGGTGGAAACATCGGTGCAACTGGTGCTATCCTTGCAGCTGTTAAGTCGTATGATTATGAAGTCTCAACTAGTAAAGAAGTGTCAAC
>NZ_KQ969000.1:0-466 GCF_001578725.1 Streptococcus sp. DD04 | reverse complement strand
GAGAGAAATTAGGCTTTGTCTTTCAGGACTTTAATCTGTTGGACACCCTATCAGTCAAGGATAATATTCTCCTGCCACTGGTCCTATCTCGCCGTCCCATTACCGAGATGATGCAAAAGCTGGTTACGACCTGCAATGAGCTGGGGATTAACAAGCTGCAAGAGAAGTTTCCTTATGAGATTTCCGGTGGCCAGAAGCAACGGGTTGCAGTAGCTCGGGCCATCATCACAGATCCTGAGATTTTGCTGGCGGATGAACCAACAGGAGCCTTGGATTCCAAGTCTTCGGCTGCTCTTTTGGATGTCTTTGACGATATCAATGACCGCGGCCAGACCATTCTCATGGTAACCCACTCGACTTCAGCTGCCAGTCGGGCCAAGCGGGTGCTCTTTATCAAGGATGGGATTCTTTATAATCAAATCTTCCGCGGTGACAAGACCGAGCGGCAGATGTTCCAAGAAATTTC
>NZ_KQ968999.1:0-485 GCF_001578725.1 Streptococcus sp. DD04 | reverse complement strand
GGCTCTATAATTTCTGTAGTGGGTAAATCCACCGCAGGGATTATGGAGCCTATTTTGTTGTCTTGAATATACAATATAAGTGCACAATAAAAACTCATAAGATTTTCTAGTAAAATAGAATTGAACCAACTAGTTACGAAAGGAAATCTTATGAGCTACCACCATTTTACCATAGATGAGCGCGAAAGTATTCTGATTTACCGTATTTTTCTCAAATCGCAAAATTACTTCACCGTCATCCTTCCAGCATTAGTCGGGAATGGAAACGTCATACGAAAGAAAACAGCTACTCTCCCAACAAAGCACAAGTATCTTATAAACTTGTTAAATCACACTGTGGGCGAAAGAGAAAGCTGGATCTAGACTCGAATCTAAGCAACATCATCAAACACCTTTTTCTCGATTGCCAATGGTCTCCTGAAGAAATCGAAGGCCGTTTGTGCCTAGAATATGGGAAATCTGTTATCAGTTATCAAACAATTTAT
>NZ_KQ968998.1:0-554 GCF_001578725.1 Streptococcus sp. DD04 | reverse complement strand
AAGGCTACTCTGATTGAAATCTTCTACAAACTCAAAACAAACAAAGGTTACCACAGGCATCCTTGCTCCCTCTTTCGTATCCTGAGAAAATTAGGCTTCTTCAATCCTTCTAAAAAAAGAAAAAAGCCTACAAACCAAAGCCCGACCATACGCCGAACGAAATCGGAGTGAAATGGCAAATGGATGTCAAATATGTCCCAAAACACTGTTACACCGGCTCTATCCCTGATAAATTCTATCAGTATACTGTCATCGACGAAGCTTCCAGAGAGCGATTTATCTATCCTTTTAAAGAGCAAAGTTCTCATTCTACGGTTCAATTTTTGAAATTGGCTATTCGTCATTTTGGTTATCAGCCCAAAATCCTGCAAACAGATAATGGTGTTGAATTTACACATTTTAGAGAGACCAAGCAAGTCCACCCACTTGACCTTCTTTGTGAGGAGTTGGGGATTGAGCATAAGTTTATCAAGCCTCGAACACCTCAACACAATGGCAAGGTAGAACGAAGCCATCGCAATGACAATAACCGATTCTACAAACATCTCCAGTTT
>NZ_KQ968997.1:0-558 GCF_001578725.1 Streptococcus sp. DD04 | reverse complement strand
TACAGTGCCAGGGTTATAGCTGTTTTTGAGGTTATAACCGTCGATATCTTTTTTGTAGCCTTCAACAGCTTCTTCATCGATGGAGTAAGTGATCTCCTTACCACCTTCGTATTTCGGCAGGTTTTTGAACTCATAAGTCCAGTTATCCTTGGTTACTTCTTGTTCCGCAACCTTAGTGGTCACGCCGTCAACCGTCTTGTTCAAGAGAACCTTGATCCTGTCTGGACGTTTGCCGTCTTGGTTGTTGCCATCATCCCAAGTCTTCGTTCCTTGAACGGAAACCGTGCCTGGAGTGTAGCTGTTCTTCAGGTTGTAACCATCGATGTCTTTTTTGTAGCCCTCAACAGCTTCTTCATCGATGGAGTAAGTGATTTCCTTACCGCCTTCGTATTTCGGCAGGTTGGCAAACTTGTAGCTCCAGTTAGCTGCTGTTACTTCTTGTTCCGCAACCTTAGTGGTCACACCATCAACCGTCTTGTTCAAGAGAACTTTGATCTTGTCTGGACGTTTGCCGTCTTGGTTGTCGCCATCATCCCATGTCTTGGTTCCTTCAACGGA
>NZ_KQ968996.1:0-588 GCF_001578725.1 Streptococcus sp. DD04 | reverse complement strand
CAGCCCTATTGGCTAAATATGGTATTGCTCTAGCAGCTGCTACAGTTTTGATGGGGGCAGCCACTGTTTCAGCTGATGAGACAACCGCTACTCCAGTACAACCAGCTACAGGACTGGTTGCGCTAGCAGCCCCTAAAGTCGCTACTCCTGAAACTACACCAGTTCAAGCACAACCAGAAGTGAAAAGCGATATTCCAACAGCTGTTCCAGCTAATGCCACACAAGATCAAGCGGTAAAAGCGGTAGATGGTGCACAAGCAACTTTAAAAGATAGTGTTTCTTCTGCTAAAGAGGCAGGGGTTGCTGTTAAAGAAGGTGATACAAAAGAAGTCGTTATCAATGACGGAAACGCTTCTGAAAAAACTTCTGAGGTTCTAACTGACCTGAATAAACAGGATCAGGCAGTAAAAGAAGCACAAGCTAAACAAGAGGCGAATCAAAAAGCCTATGAGGAAACAAGCGCAAACCGTGAAAAAGCTGTCAAAGATGGACAATCTAGCCTATCTGCTTCAACCAAAGAAGTGGACCAACTCATGGAACAAGCCAAAAAAGCAGGCTTACTGGTAACAGAAACCACTACGGACAAAA
>NZ_KQ968995.1:0-621 GCF_001578725.1 Streptococcus sp. DD04 | reverse complement strand
AAAGATAATTGAGAGGCTAGGACTTTTGTCCCAGGCTCTTTAATATTGAAGATTAGCGAACTTAATCATCTGAATCTAGCGGCAAATAAAGACTAATCTGGGTGAATTTATCTGCTTCAGACTGGATTTCCATATGATAGTCGTCTCCGAACTGCAATCTCAAGCGTTGATCGACATTTTTCAGACCGACACCACCTAAGTGAAGGAGAGTCGCATCCATAGGAGCGTTAACATCAAATCCTCGGCCGTTATCATAGATAGACAGTCTCAGTTGTCCCTCTTCTACTTTCGACGTCACCCGAATCATGCCATGTCGGTCAATTTCCTTGATGCCATGGTAGATTGCATTTTCAACCAAAGGCTGAAGTACCAGCTTGGGCAGTTTATAATCAGCTAGAGATTCATCCTCTTCAATCTCATATTGGAGCTTGTCACCATAGCGCTGCTTCTGGATGAAAAGATACTGACGAACGTGGTCAATCTCATCTCTAAGATAAATCTGTTCGTGCCCTTGATTAAGCGCCAAACGGAAATACTGAGCGAGTGATTTTGTTACCTCAACAACACGCTTGCTGTCGTTAAATTCAGCCATCCAGACAATCGTATCCAAGGTATTATAAA
>NZ_KQ968994.1:0-669 GCF_001578725.1 Streptococcus sp. DD04 | reverse complement strand
AGGTCCCGTAGTGTAGCGGTTATCACGTCGCCCTGTCACGGCGAAGATCGCGGGTTCGATTCCCGTCGGGACCGTTTCAATTGTAGGAAATGCAATTGAATGTTGCGGATGGATTAAGTGTCACTTAAGTCCTATTTGACAACTCTATAAAGACTCGTTAGCTCAGTTGGTAGAGCATTTGACTTTTAATCAAAGGGTCACTGGTTCGAGCCCAGTACGGGTCATATAAGCGGGTTTGGCGGAATTGGCAGACGCACCAGATTTAGGATCTGGCGCTTTAGGGCGTGGGGGTTCAAGTCCCTTAACCCGCATGAAGAAATAGAAGTGAGCCGGCTTAGCTCAGTTGGTAGAGCATCTGATTTGTAATCAGAGGGTCGCGTGTTCAAGTCATGTAGCCGGCATTTTTTTATACAGATGCGAACGTAGTTCAGTGGTAGAACACCACCTTGCCAAGGTGGGGGTCGCGGGTTCGAATCCCGTCGTTCGCTTTGAGGCCGGGGTGGCGGAACTGGCAGACGCACAGGACTTAAAATCCTGCGATTGGCAACGATCGTACCGGTTCGATTCCGGTCCTCGGCATGAGAGTTTAAAAGAGCACCCTTAGCTCAACTGGATAGAGTACCTGACTACGAATCAGGCGGTTAGAGGTTCGACTCCTCTAGGGTGCAT
>NZ_KQ968993.1:0-730 GCF_001578725.1 Streptococcus sp. DD04 | reverse complement strand
GGAAAATTACTTCATCGTCATCCTTCCAGCATTAGTCGGGAATGGAAACGTCATACAAAATCAGGAAGTTATTCTCCCAATCAAGCACAGGCATCTTACCACAATGCTAAATCACACTGCGGGCGAAAGAGAAAACTTGAAATAGATCATTATTTAAGCAATACTGTCAAGCACCTTTTTCTCGATTGCCAATGGTCTCCTGAAGAAATCGAAGGCCGTTTGTGCCTAGAATATGGGAAATTTGTTATTAGTTATCAAACGATTTATAGAGCCATCTATCGCGGTCACTTTGACGACAAGCTTTCACATGGCGCTCGTGGTGTGATTCGCAAACTCCGTCATCGTGGTAAAACACGCCATAGGAAAGGCCATGTTGAAAACAGAGGGAAATTTCCTATTTCTCATTCCATTCACGAAAGACCCGAAGAAGCAAACAAGCGAGCTAGGATCGGTGATTGGGAAGCAGATACGGTTGCTGGTCAAATCGGGAAAGCTTGCTTAGTTACTCTAACGGATCGCTATTCTCGTTTTCTTAAAATCAAGAAGGTAGTGGTCAAAAAAAGCAAACTGGTCATAGAGGCTATGGTACAAATGTTGGAGCCCTTGCCGAAAGAAACCGTCACTCCCGATAGAGGAAAAGAATTCACGAATCATCAAGACTTGACTGATAAATTAAAAGTGGAGGTCTATTTCCCAGATCCTCATGCGCCTTGGCAACGGGGAACCAATG
>NZ_KQ968992.1:0-763 GCF_001578725.1 Streptococcus sp. DD04 | reverse complement strand
CTTTTGAGTTGTCTGGCTTGGGTCGCATCGGCTTTCATGATATACTGTTAGTATCCTAATCTTAGAAAGTAATGCTATGGTTTTATCAAAAAAACGGGCTCGCCATGTGATTGAGGAAATTATTGCTCTTTTCCCTGATGCTAAGCCCAGTCTAGATTTTCGTAATCACTTTGAGCTTTTGGTAGCGGTCATGCTATCGGCTCAGACGACGGATGCTGCGGTCAATAAGGCGACGCCAGCTCTGTTTGAGGCTTATCCGACCCCGCAGGATATGGCTGTGGCGGGTGAAGCAGACATTGCTAAATACATCTCCCGTCTTGGGCTCTATCGCAACAAGGCCAAGTTTTTGAAGAAATGTGCCCAGCAGCTTTTGGATGATTTTGATGGCCGAGTGCCGCAAACGCGAGCTGAGTTGGAAAGTCTGGCAGGTGTCGGTCGCAAGACGGCTAATGTGGTCATGAGTGTTGGCTTTGGCATACCAGCCTTTGCTGTCGATACCCATGTGGAGCGCATCTGTAAGCACCATGATATTGTCAAAAAGTCTGCAACGCCGCTAGAGGTAGAAAAGCGAGTCATGGAGGTGCTTCCGCCCGAGCGCTGGCTGCCGGCTCATCAGGCCATGATTTACTTTGGACGGGCTATCTGTCATCCTAAAAATCCCGAATGCGATCACTATCCGCAACTCTATAACTTTAATGACATTTAAAAAGCGAGGTCTGATGACTTCGCTTTTATTTGATAGGGAAGAAAGTAAATAAGCCCC
>NZ_KQ968991.1:0-773 GCF_001578725.1 Streptococcus sp. DD04 | reverse complement strand
GAACTGGAGATGTTTGTAGAATCGGTTATTGTCATTGCGATGGCTTCGTTCTACCTTGCCATTGTGTCGAGGCGTTCGAGGTTTAATACACTTATGCTCAATCCCCAACTCCTCACAAAGAAGGTCAAGCGGGTGGACTTGCTTGGTCTCTCTAAAGTGTGTAAATTCAACACCATTATCTGTTTGCAGGATTTTGGGCTGATAACCAAAATGACGAATAGCCAATTTCAAAAATTGAACCGTAGAATGAGAGCTTTGCTCTTTAAAAGGATAGATAAATCGCTCTCTGGAAGCTTCGTCGATGACAGTATACTGATAGAATTTATCAGGGATAGAGCCGGTGTAACAGTGTTTTGGGACATATTTGACATCCATTTGCCATTTCACTCCGATTTCGGTCGGCGTATGATAGGGTTTTGGTTTGTAGGCTTTTTTCTTTTCTTTAGAAGCTTTGAAGAAGCCTAATTTTCTCAGAATGCGAAAGAGGGAACAAGGATGCCTGTGGTAACCTTTGTTTGTTTTGAGTTTGTAGAAGATTTCAATCAGTGTAGCTTTAGGATTGCGGCGGATACAGTGTTTGATCCAATTGATTTCTTCATTGGTGTGACTATTTGGATGAGGGGTCAGAGGGCGATGGGATTTGTCTCTTAGAGATTCTTTGCTTCCATCGAACCGTTTATTCCACCGCATAAGAGAGGCTTTTGAGATTTTGTATCTCCGACAGATAAAGGCGACAGAGGTACCGTTGCGATAGGTTTTGACAGCGTGATAGC
>NZ_KQ968990.1:0-915 GCF_001578725.1 Streptococcus sp. DD04 | reverse complement strand
GAAAAATACGATGCAGAAAATGCCAAGGTGGTCGTGGCAAACAGCCCTGTGGAGCTTAACGGTGATCGTGAAAATGTCCGCGTTCGAGAAACCAATCTGGGGAACGTGGTAGCAGATGCCCTTTACCAATACGGACAAACAGGATTTGCCAATAAAACAGATTTGGCTGTAACCAACGGTGGCGGCCTGCGTGAAACCATTGCCAAAGACAAGCCAATTACTAAGGGCAATGTCATTGCTGTTCTGCCTTTCGGTAACACCATTTCTCAAATCAAGGTAACAGGTCAGAATATCGCGGATATGTTTGCCAAATCCTTGGGCTCAATCCTGCAAGAAAAAGATGGAAAACCTGTCTTGGATGAAAACGGCCAACCATTGTTAGAGCCAAGCGGCGGCTTCCTGCAAGTCTCTGGTGCTAAAGTTTACTATGACACAACCCTGCCAGCAGAAAAACGGATTCTTCACATCGAAATCAAGAATAAAGAAACAGGTGCTTATGAGGCTCTTGATCTGGCTAAGACCTATTACCTGACAACCAACGACTTCTTAGCAGCCGGTGGTGACGGTTATACCATGCTGGGTGGTGCACGTGAAGAAGGACCATCTATGGACGTAGCATTTGCAGACTATCTGGGAAGTGCTGATTTGACGGCTTATGCAGTTATCAATCCAAATTCTCGCACGATTTCTATGTCTGCTAGTAAGGATACAGATGGTGATGGCTACACAGACATCGAGGAAATCAAACAAGGCACCAATCCAAATGATGCCGCTTCTAACCCTGGACAAAGTAACCCTACTACCCCAACGACTCCTAGCAATCCAGTAGTTCCATCTCATCTGATTAAGCCGACTTATCAAGCTCCAGCACAGGTTCGTCCTACAGGAGCAGTAAGTAAGCAAGAAACTCTTCCT
>NZ_KQ968989.1:0-1213 GCF_001578725.1 Streptococcus sp. DD04 | reverse complement strand
TAAAAGTCAGCGATATGGCAGGGATTGGTATGACTAGCTGAAGCGATGTTGTGAATGCACTTGAACAAGATTTTTCTGGCATAGGGATTACCTCGTTTAGTGATGTGTTCCTTAGCGAGAAAGTTCCCAGATTCATAGTGTCTCAGGTCAATGCCAATAAAATCGTTGATTTGATTGGTAGACTGAAAGCGACGAATATCTCCCAATTCGCCAATGATAGATGTCGCTGTGTTTTCTGCGATGCCAGGAATTGACCGTAAGATGTCATACTCTGGTAAAGGCTGAGCTAGAGCTACCATGTCGTTTAAGACAACTTGTCTGCGTTCAGAAAGACGAAGCAATTCTTGAGCATAGTAACGAACCTCTTCAAGCATTGGAGAGGTTTTCTTGACCGCACAAAAAGATTGTTTAGCGAGTTTTATAAGTTTATCAGTCAGGTAAGCAATACGCTTTTCAGAGATGCGTTTGGAGGTAGATTGACGGATAATCTCACACAAGTCACTTTGAGATAGGCTTAATACAAACTCTTTACACGGTTTTTAGCTCGAACAAGATCTTCAGTCATATTTTGATAGAAACGGCTTAAATCACGCAGGTGTTGATAAACTTCTTCCTGCACGTAAGTTGGTTTACGATTGTGCACAAGCTGAGATTTAGGCAACTTTTCAGCGTCAATTTTATCTGTTTTACGAACTCGCAGACTGTCCAATTGCTTCTTAGCTTCCAGTGGATTTAGCCGTGTATAAGCGTAACCACATTCCTCAAGAAAGGCCTGAAGACGTCGAGAATAGACGCCTGTGGCCTCAAATATAATCTCAGGGTTATGAACAGTTTTCAAGTCCCCCAACAGGCGATTGAATCCAATGGCATCATTGAGTATGGTGTAGCCATGAACCTTCTCACCGTTGACTAAAATTGCCACCTCAGAACTTGTTTTACTGACATCAATTCCAAATACTGCACGCATGACATTACCTCTTTTGTCTTGAATAATTCCATGTTTTAGTGGTTTTATTTTCAATACGCGATGTTTAGCGTCCCACATACTTTGATCAAACTCCACCTAAAACAAGGTGTCTTGCCAGTTTGTCAAGCGACGTCTAGCGCCATAGAGCCCTACGACTTTACAAGACACCACTACTTTAACATAAAGAAAAAGTAGTGAGTACTCTCTCCCGTCGGAGATTTCTTCACTACTAATCTTAGTATGTTT
>NZ_KQ968988.1:0-1317 GCF_001578725.1 Streptococcus sp. DD04 | reverse complement strand
GTCTTATCACCCTAAAATGCTTTTAGCCGCTCTACTATTTGCCTACTCACAAGGGATTTTCTCTGGACGAAAAATTGAAAAAATGATGATTGAAAATATCGCCATGCAGTACTTAACAGGACAGTTGCTTGTCAGCTACCGCACCATCAATCGCTTTCGAGTCGCTGCGGGGATGGAAGACCTCATTCGTGATCTTTTCATTGACCTCAATCTTCGTTTGAAAATGGAAGAGTTAGTGACTTTAGATTGTCTGTTTATTGATGGCACTAAGATTGAAGCCAACGCCAACAAGTATAGTTTCGTATGGAAAAAGGCCACAGACAAATTTTCCGTCAAACTTCAAGAACAGATACAGGTCTATTTCCAAGAAGAAATCACTCCCCTTATCTATCAGGCGATTGCGCTGGATGAAAAAGAATCGATTACCTCAGAACAGTTGACCGAGTTTGCTCAAGTCCTTGAAGAAGAATTGGCAAAACTGAGCCAAGACATTGAGGAGACACCCGTTAAAGGAAAGGATGAACGTAAAACTCAACGTCGTAAACTCAAGAAAGTCCTGCGTAAAGTCAAGGAGGATTTTTCAGTACGCGCTAAAAAATATGAGAGCTATCAAGAGACATTTGACGGGCGGAACAGCTTTTCTAAAACCGATCCAGATGCCACTTTTATGCGGATGAAAGAAGACCACATGAAGAATGGTCAGCTCAAAGCTGGTTATAATCTTCAAATCGCTACTGAAAACCAATTTGTTCTTCACTATGATGTCTTCTCAAATCCGACAGATACCAAGACTCTCCTGCCATTACTTGAAACTTATCCACATGACGTAAAGACAGTTGTCGCAGATGCCGGATATGGAAGTGAAGAGAACCTCCTTCGTTTAGATGAAAAGGAGGTGAAGCATCTGATTAAATATGCCATGTTTGATAAGGAACAGAAGAAAAGGTATAAACAGTCGGCTAGAAACTTAGCGAATTGGCACTATGATGACAAGGAGGATAGCTATACACATCCTGATGGCTGGTGCTATCGTTTTCATCATATCAAACATCAGAAAACACAGACGGATTTTCAACAGGAAATCAAGGTTTACTACGCTGATGAACCTAAATCAGCCCCTCAAAAGGGACTATATATCAACGAACGTTATCAACACTTAAAAGCTAAAGAATGCCAAGCGCTTTTATCTCCCGAAGGTAGACAGATTTTCGATCAACGTAAGATTGATGTGGAACCTGTCTTTGGGCAGATAAAGGCTTATTTGGGTTACAAGAGATGTAACCTAAGAGGCAAGCGTCAGGTGAAAATTGACATGGG
>NZ_KQ968987.1:0-1379 GCF_001578725.1 Streptococcus sp. DD04 | reverse complement strand
GTACTGACCCTAAAAAGTTAAACAAAAAATATTAGTGAAAGGATTTGGTTCTGTACTGAACAGGGCTTAGTCCTTTTAGCTTTGCTTTAATACGTTTGTTGTTGTAATAAAAAATATAATCCGTGATGGCTTGTTCCAAGTGATCCAGTGATTTGAAACTTTCCTCAAATCCGTAAAACATCTCTGTTTTCAAGACACCAAAGAAAGATTCCATCATACCATTATCCGTGCTAGTTCCTTTGCGAGACATGGAGGGACAGATCCCTTTACTATCAAGAAAACGATGGTAGGCCTCCTGTTGGTATTGCCAACCTTGGTCGCTATGGAGAATAGTATTGGGATAAGCTTCCTTAGGAAAAGCCTTTTCAAGCATGGATTTAACCTGCATCAGGTTGGGAGAATGGGACAAGGTAAAGCCGATAATTTCGCTGTTATAACCATCCAGAACGGGCGAAAGATAGAGTTTCTCAGAGCAATTTGGCAGAGCGAACTCGGTCACATCGGTATAACACTTCTCAAAAGGTTTAGACCCCTCAAATTGCTTGTTAATCAGATTTGGAGCCTTCTTGCCCACCTCCCCCTTGTAGGACTTGTATTTCTTGCGCTTACGGATGCGTGCAGACAGACCTAACACCTGCATCAAACGTTGCACTTTCTTATGATTGATGCTATAACCACGATTGCGCAGTTCTAGATGAACCCTGCGGTAACCTAATTGCCCTTATGATCCTTAAAAATTGCTTGTATCTCATTCTTGATGTCCCTATCTTTGTCCTCTGTAGCTAGTTGCTTGAGCTGGTAATAGTAGGTGGCACGAGCTAGTTTAGCTGTTGCTAGAAGGAGGTCTAGTTGGAATCCTCCATTGACCATTTCTCTAACTGTTTCTGCCTTTCGCGCGCTAAGGCTTCGTCCCTCAGGCGCAATTCTTTCAACTTTTTTAGATAGGCATTCTCCGTTCTAAGACGCTCATTTTCTTCTTGGAGTCGCTCTAACTCCGTCATCTCTTCCCAGGTCTTCTTTGGCTTACGTCCCATTTTTGGCGGCCTCCCTCTTGCTTTCTCAAGAATAGTATAGCCGTTTTTCTTGTATTGCGCTATCCAATTTGGAAGAGTCCCTCGGTTTGGCAAGGCGTAATCAAGTGAAACGGTCAGCTGTGACTGTTGTTTCAGAAGCACGTTATCAATCATTTCCTGCTTTAATTCTGGAGAATAATAGGTATTTTTTCCTTTCTTGACCATGTTCATCCCGTATCTGTCTATTAGTCGAATCATATATTGGATACCGGATTCTGCAATACTGAACTGGTCCGACAAAGACTTAATGCTTTCACCATTTTGCCGTAACGCATAGATTTTGACTTTGTCTTCATAACTTAATTT
>NZ_KQ968986.1:0-1485 GCF_001578725.1 Streptococcus sp. DD04 | reverse complement strand
ATTTTTGTTTCAAATTGAACAATTTCAGAGTACGGCAAAAAGCCCTTGAAAATGCTCATTTTTCAAAGGTTACATCTATGGTTTTAGTTGGTTATCTCACTTTTTGTTCGTCAAAGGGGACATTGTTTTTGAGCAGATGAAACAAGAGTCTGATGAGCTTTTTAGCGACATGAGCAATGGCAACGTTGTAATGTTTTCCTTGCTCTAACTTAGTTCTGAGATAGGCTTTGAAAGCAGGAGAAAAACGAGCGGTTGCTTTAGCAGCTTGTAAGAGAGCCCATCTCAAATGAGGAGAGCCTCGCTTGACCATTTTCCCTGCTAAGTCCATCTGTCCTGACTGGTAAATGGCAGGCTCCAGTCCAGCGAAAGCTTGGAGTTGAGCGGGTGTATCAAAGGTATGAATGTTTCTGATTTCAGCTAAAATCACAGAACCTAGCCGATTTCCAATCCCCGTAACAGTAGTGATGACCGAGTTGATCTCAGCCATCAGCTCATCGACTTTATTTTCGGCTTTAGCGATGAGCTTGTTATAGTGTTGGATATTCTCAATGATCTCAATTAACTCAAACTCACGGGCGAGTGAAGATGTCCCGATAGAGTTTGGTGCGACCTTGAGAATATCCTGTATTTTAGGGACTGTTAATCGCTTAATTTCCATTAGCTGCTCCAATCCCGCCTCAAGCATTTTTTGAGGACTGGGATAGCGAGTGAGCAGCTCGTAAGCGTAGTCAGAATGCTTACCTATCAGTTTGTCTAGCTCAGGGAAAATGATATCCAGACAGCGTGTATACTGTACTTTCCAATCTGCTTGTTTTTTCTTGAGCCGATGGATATGTCTGGTAAGAATTTTCAAGTCTTCCTGATTGTTATCGTGCCGAAATTGTTCCCGCATAGGGTCAGAAAGAAGTTTAAGAGCAATGACCCGAGCGTCTTTCTTATCGGTTTTGGTTTTACGAAGTGAGAGTGATTTGGCGAATTCCTTGATGAGTAGAGGGTTGTAGGTGTAGACCAGATAGTCCTGTTCATGAAGGAAGTTCAAGAGATTAAAGGCATAATGTCCCGTATCTTCAAGTGCGATGAGAGCATCTTGATGGAGCTGTTTGAGTGTATTGTCAAGAAGTTTAAACCCAGCTCTGTTGTTGGAGAAAGTGAGTGGTTTCAGGACCGTCTTACCTTGTTCATTCAAGACAGTTACATCATGTTTGTTTTTAGCGACATCAATGCCTACATAAAGCATAGCGTTACCTCCTAATATAATTTTCAAGCGCACCTGGTACTCCACGAACTTTTTGCCTTGTTACCTTACACGAGATAAAACGTCACTGCGTTATCAAACTCATTACCAATTGAAACAAAAAGCTGTGGTTAGAGCCTTTCTGAAATCGTCGAGCGATTGGAGGGCAACAACTAATCCACAGTGGCTTATACCAAGTGTATCACTTGGGCTTTGGCAGTAGCTAACTGCACTAAATATAATATAAGGAG
>NZ_KQ968985.1:2905-5450 GCF_001578725.1 Streptococcus sp. DD04 | reverse complement strand
TTTAAAAATCGAACCACATCTAGCGGAAAGAAATCCCTTGATGTGGTTCGATTTTTTTAGAGCTGCTTAAGTTCTGATTTCGAGTGCTTGCTTGAGTGAACTCTTATCAGGTCTAAACTTTCTTCTTACCTAGGTAAAGGGCTCCGCCCAGTGTACCGAGTCCCATCAGGAAGAGGAAGAAGTTCTCAACGGTACCAGTAGAAGGTAAGATGTTTTTCTTCTTCGGTTTCCCTGGTGTCTTCGGCTCTTCTGGTTTTGATGGAGGAGTTGTTGGCGGTACTTCCGGAGTGTGAACATTGGTAATATTGTAACCATTCACTTCTGAAGTATAGCCTTCCGGAACATTCACTTCTTGGACTGTATATTTAATTTCTTTACCGTTCTGGTTTTTAGCTAGTCCTTCAAAATGATACTTCCAGCCGGTTGATTCACTCGCTGTAGCGATCAGTCCGGTATCCTTCCCATCCGCAAGCAGTTTCACTTGGATAGAGCTTGGACGAATACCATCTTGGTTGTTGTTATCATTCCATGTTTTCGTTCCTTCAACTGAAACCGTATCTGGGCGATAGCTGTTCTTCAGGTTGTAACCGTCAATCTCTTTAGTATAGACTTCAACAGCTTCCTCGTCGATGGAGTAAGTGATTTCCTTACCGCCTTCATATTTAGGTAGGTCGGTGAACTTGTAGCTCCAGTCAGGAGCTGTCACTTCTTGTTCCGCAACCTTAGTCGTCACGCCATTAACAGTCTTGTTCAAGAAGACCTTGAGCTTGTCTGGGCGCTTGCCGTCTTGGTTGTTGTTATCGTCCCAAGTCTTCGTTCCTTGAACATGAGTCACTTTCGGTTCGTAATTGTTAGTTACATTCATCCCATTTGGTACTGATTTATAACCTTCCGGAACAGCGACTTCTTCGACAGTATAAGTGATTTCTTTGCCACCTTGATAGCGATCCAGTTCTGTAAACTCATACTTCCAACCAGTTGCTTCACTCGCTGTGGCTGTTTTACCAGTCGCTTTGCCATTGGCTAAGAGCTTCACCGTAATGGAGTCTGGACGTTTCCTATCTTGGTTGTTGGCATCGTTCCAAGTCTTTTGACCACTTACTGCAATTTTCTTTGGAGTCAGCTTGTTGGTAACAGTGTATTTGCCATCCTTGGTCTTGCTAATTTCAGTTTCATACTCTGCAACTGCTACTTCCTTGACTTCATAAGCAATTTCCTTCCCATCCTTGTACTTAGGCAAGGCTTTTGATTCAAAGGTCCATCCAGTCGCTGCTGAAACTTCCATTTCATCTACGACTTGACCGTCGTGCAGAACTTGAATTTTCACAGAAGTGGTCCGTTTACCATCTTGGTTCTCGTTATCATCCCAAACCTTGGTTCCTGAAATGACAATTGTTTCCGGATCATGGCTATTGGTTACGATTTGACCAGATACAGAAGCTTCATAACCTTCTGGCACATTGACTTCTTTCACAGAGTAAACAATTTCTTGTCCATTTTCAAATTGCGGTAAGTTTGTGAAGGAGGCAACCCATGTATTCGCATCGGTTGCACCTGCAGCCGTTAAGGTTAATGTCTGACCTGCAACTGCTGTTGGTTCTGAACCATTCACTGATTTGTAAAGTTGTACTGTGACAGAGTCTGGGCGTTTACCATCTTGGTTGTTGGCATCCTTCCAAACCTTGGTTACCTTGTATTCAATAGCTTTTGGCAGGTACTTATTAATGATATTGAAATCGTTAATGGTTGTTTCATACTCTGCAACGGTTTCTTCCGTTACCGTATACTTGATTTCTTTCCCATTCTTGTACTTAGCTTTGCCCTTGAATTCAGCTGTCCAGGTGCCATCTGTTGCAGCTTGAACGTCTTTAGAATCAACCTTCTCACCATCGGCTAAGAGATTAATCGTAATCTTCGTTGGACGCTTACCATCTTGGTTATTCGCATCATCCCAGTTTTTAGTGGCTTTGATATCAACTGTTTCTGGGCTATAGCTATTGGTAATCATAAAGCCAGTAGCTGCATCTCCGGTTACTTCAGTTGTATAACCTGTGATCGAAGTTGCCTCTACAACCTTGTAATCAATCACCTTGCCACCTTTTTGGGCATCAAGTTCCGTAAAGCTGCCAGCCCAGCCAGTCGCTTCTGACAATTCGAGGGTTTTCCCAGTATCCTTGCCATCTGCGAGGAGTTTAACGGTGATAGAAGCGGGACGCTTGCCGTCTTGATTGTCGCTATCGTTCCAAACCTTGCGCACAGAAACCTCTGTTTTGGCTGGTTTGTAGCTATTCTTCAGGTTATAACCGTCGATATCTTTTTTGTAGCCCTCAACAGCTTCTTCATCGATGGAGTAAGTGATTTCCTTACCACCTTCGTATTTCGGCAGGTCGGTGAACTTGTAGCTCCAGTTATCCTTGGTTACTTCTTGTTCCGCAACCTTAGTGGTCACACCATCAACCGTCTTGTTCAAGAGAACCTTAATCTTATCTGGACGTTTGCCGTCTTGGTTGTTGCCATCATCCCATGTCTTCGTTCCTTCAACGGA
>NZ_KQ968985.1:0-2099 GCF_001578725.1 Streptococcus sp. DD04 | reverse complement strand
GACTGTAGCTAGGTCGTGGGTATTTTTAATCGTAAAGCTTGTCGCTGTATCTGCAGTAATTTCTGGAATATAACCATCAACTGCTTCTTCTGTCACAGTATACTGGATCTCTTGACCATTTTTATATTTCGCAAGACCTGTAAATGTAGCAGTCCAAGAACCATCTGCAGCAGCCTCAATTTCTTTTGAGTCAACCTTAACGCCATCTGCTAGCAGATTCACTATAATCTTGGTCGGACGGAGACCATCTTGGTTATTCCCATCATCCCAAACTTTAGTTACAGAAACATTTGTTTCCGCTGGATTGTAGCGATTTGTAATCGTAAAGCCAGTTGTCGCATCGCCAGTAAGGACTGAAGTGTAACCTGCTGGAACTGAAACTTCTGCGATTGTATAGGTGATTGGCGTGCCGCCTTTATCGGCATCCAGATTCGTGAAGCTTGCTTGCCAATTATTCGCATCGCTCAATTCATGGGTCTGACCAGTCTCGACACCATCTGCTAAAAGTTTAACAGTAATAGAGCCTGGACGTTTGCCATCTTGGTTCTCGCCATCATTCCAAACTTTCTTCACAGAAACCTGAGTTTTGTCTGGTGTGTAAACATTGGTGAAGGTTGTGCTGCCATCGCTGGCATCACTGCTGTACTCAACAGCTGCATGCAGTTTCCCTTCTTTATCATCTGTTACAGTTACTTTAGCTGTCACTGTCTTCGCATCGTAGGCGATCCCATTTTCAGTTGTTCCAGCTTTCACTTCCTTAATAGTGTAAGTGTAAGTACCTTCTTCATCAAATGACAATTCTTTAAACTTAACTTTTCCGTCTGCACCATTCTTCGCTGTTTCAACGTTACCGACTTGGTCTGTCAAAGCAAATTCAAACATATCGGCTTCGAGATTTCGACCGGTCAGCTTCTTCGTTACTTCGAGACTTGCTTTAGCGTTTTTAGCCTTATAAGTATTTTCGAAAGTGCTGTTGTTATTGTCGTAAGAAACGCTTGCTTCAAGAGCTCCCTTATTGTTATCCCTTACTGTGATGGTCACTTCGACAGTCTTGTTAGAATAAGTGATTCCTTTCTCAGTTGTACCCGCATACCTTTCAATGATGGTATAAGTGAATTCACCTGGTTTGTTGAATTCCAATTCACCAAACTGAATGTTTCCGTCTGCGTCATTTGTTGTGGTTGCGACTTGCTCACCCTCTCCATCCAACAAGGCGAATTCGAATTCACCGCCTTTAAGCTGAATCGGTTGATCTGTATTCTTATTGATAAACGATTTCGTCGCAGCAACAGGCACTTTGACTTTGGTAGCTTTGTACGTATTTGTGAATGTTTGAATTCCGGCATCTGTAATGGTGTTGATGGCACCAGAGATTGGTGGTACAAGATTAGAACCAGGTGCTGAAGTTGAAAAATCAGCTGCTGGAAGTGCTACTTGAGAAATTTCTAATTTCTCAACCCAGGCAACCAGTTGGCCTCTTCCATTATCATAGACGTGTACAATTACAGGAACTGTTCTATTATCATAGGTGATACCATTTTCAGTTTCACCTGCTTTTGCTTCCACAATGGTGTACTGATAATGTCCTTCTTTTGTAAATTTAATAGGATTGAAGACTACGCGACCAGTTCCATCAGCATTAGTACCTTTATTCTTGATTCTTTGAACTTCTTTTCCATCATTGTCTTTCAAGATAAATTCAAATTCTTCGTCTTGAAGCTTTGTTGGACGACCTTCCAATTTTTTCTTGACTTCAATAACAGCCTCAGCTGGTTCAGTGCTATAAGTATTTGTAATAGTAAGTGGGCCTGTTTGGCTAGGAGTATAGCCGTCTATCGTATCTACGATGAGATTGCCATCTTCATCGACTTCCATCACACTATAAGTGTACTTCACACCGTGCTCATCTGTCGCAGGAAGGTCCGTCCATTCTACAGTTCCATTTGTTTTTGGAACTTCTTTCTTCTCAACACCAGCCACTTCTTCAATCGCTCCACCTTCTGGTGTACGGTAGAGTTTGAAGTAAAATGTTGGACGAACACGTTCCTGACCACCAACCCAGACTTTCTTAGCCGTCACGTTTGTCTTTGGAACTTCAT
>NZ_KQ968984.1:0-5243 GCF_001578725.1 Streptococcus sp. DD04 | reverse complement strand
AAAAAAGCAAAAAAAGTTCAAAAAAAGTATTGACAAGAATTAGTTGAGGTGATATACTGATATAGTTGTCGCTTGCGAGGGCGACAAAGACCTTTGAAAACTGAACAAGACGAACCAATGTGCAGGGCACTACAACTGAAGTTGTAGTACTGAACAATGAAAAAAACAATAAATCTGTCAGTGACAGAAATGAGTGAGAACTCAAACTTTTAATGAGAGTTTGATCCTGGCTCAGGACGAACGCTGGCGGCGTGCCTAATACATGCAAGTGGAACGCACGAGGTACACCGTAGTTTACTACACCGTACTTTGTGAGTCGCGAACGGGTGAGTAACGCGTAGGTAACCTACCTTTTAGCGGGGGATAACTATTGGAAACGATAGCTAATACCGCATAAGATATCTTACTGCATGGTAAGATATTAAAAGATGCAATTGCATCACTAAGAGATGGACCTGCGTTGTATTAGCTAGTAGGTGAGGTAACGGCTCACCTAGGCAACGATACATAGCCGACCTGAGAGGGTGATCGGCCACACTGGGACTGAGACACGGCCCAGACTCCTACGGGAGGCAGCAGTAGGGAATCTTCGGCAATGGGGGGAACCCTGACCGAGCAACGCCGCGTGAGTGAAGAAGGTTTTCGGATCGTAAAGCTCTGTTGTAAGAGAAGAACGAGTGTGAGAGTGGAAAGTTCACACTGTGACGGTAACTTACCAGAAAGGGACGGCTAACTACGTGCCAGCAGCCGCGGTAATACGTAGGTCCCGAGCGTTGTCCGGATTTATTGGGCGTAAAGCGAGCGCAGGCGGTTAGATAAGTCTGAAGTTAAAGGCTGTGGCTTAACCATAGTACGCTTTGGAAACTGTTTAACTTGAGTGCAGAAGGGGAGAGTGGAATTCCATGTGTAGCGGTGAAATGCGTAGATATATGGAGGAACACCGGTGGCGAAAGCGGCTCTCTGGTCTGTAACTGACGCTGAGGCTCGAAAGCGTGGGGAGCAAACAGGATTAGATACCCTGGTAGTCCACGCCGTAAACGATGAGTGCTAGGTGTTGGGTCCTTTCCGGGACTCAGTGCCGCAGCTAACGCATTAAGCACTCCGCCTGGGGAGTACGACCGCAAGGTTGAAACTCAAAGGAATTGACGGGGGCCCGCACAAGCGGTGGAGCATGTGGTTTAATTCGAAGCAACGCGAAGAACCTTACCAGGTCTTGACATCCCGGTGCCCGTCCTAGAGATAGGATTTTGCTTCGGCACACCGGTGACAGGTGGTGCATGGTTGTCGTCAGCTCGTGTCGTGAGATGTTGGGTTAAGTCCCGCAACGAGCGCAACCCTTATTGTTAGTTGCCATCATTCAGTTGGGCACTCTAGCGAGACTGCCGGTAATAAACCGGAGGAAGGTGGGGATGACGTCAAATCATCATGCCCCTTATGACCTGGGCTACACACGTGCTACAATGGCTGGTACAACGAGTCGCAAGTCGGTGACGGCAAGCTAATCTCTTAAAGCCAGTCTCAGTTCGGATTGTAGGCTGCAACTCGCCTACATGAAGTCGGAATCGCTAGTAATCGCGGATCAGCACGCCGCGGTGAATACGTTCCCGGGCCTTGTACACACCGCCCGTCACACCACGAGAGTTTGTAACACCCGAAGTCGGTGAGGTAACCTTTTAGGAGCCAGCCGCCTAAGGTGGGATAGATGATTGGGGTGAAGTCGTAACAAGGTAGCCGTATCGGAAGGTGCGGCTGGATCACCTCCTTTCTAAGGAAAACGGAAGCCATTGGTCGTCATGTTTAGTTTTGAGAGGTCTTGTGGGGCCTTAGCTCAGCTGGGAGAGCGCCTGCTTTGCACGCAGGAGGTCAGCGGTTCGATCCCGCTAGGCTCCATTAGGATAGTATGTACTATTCTAAACTTGTCCATTGAAAATTGAATAACTATATCAAATAGTAACAAGAAAATAAACCGAAAACGCTGTGAATATTAATGAGTTTAAGACTGAAAGGTCGAAAAATAAGGTTAAGTTAGTAAGGGCGCACGGTGGATGCCTTGGCACTAGGAGCCGAAGAAGGACGTGACAAACGACGAAATGCCTCGGGGAGCTGTAAGTAAGCATAGATCCGGGGGTGTCCGAATGGGGGAACCCAACAGGTACTACCTGTTACCCATCTCTGTTAAAGGGATGAGGAGGAAGACGCAGTGAACTGAAACATCTAAGTAGCTGCAGGAAGAGAAAGCAAAAGCGATTGCCTTAGTAGCGGCGAGCGAAGAGGCAGGAGGGCAAACCGAAGAGTTTACTCTTCGGGGTTGTAGGACTGCGCTGTGGACTCAGATTTTATAGAAGAATGACATGGGAAGGTCAGCCAAAGAGAGTAAGAGCCTCGTAATTTAAATAGAATCTGTACCTAGCAGAATCCTGAGTACGGCGGGACACGCGAAATCCCGTCGGAATCTGGGAGGACCATCTCCCAACCCTAAATACTCCCTAGTGACCGATAGTGAACCAGTACCGTGAGGGAAAGGTGAAAAGTACCCCGGAAGGGGAGTGAAATAGAACCTGAAACCGTGTGCCTACAACAAGTTCGAGCCCGTTCATGGGTGAGAGCGTGCCTTTTGTAGAATGAACCGGCGAGTTACGTTATGATGCGAGGTTAAGTTGAAGAGACGGAGCCGTAGGGAAACCGAGTCTGAATAGGGCGCTTTAGTATCATGATGTAGACCCGAAACCATGTGACCTACCCATGAGCAGGTTGAAGGTGCGGTAAAACGCACTGGAGGACCGAACCAGGGCACGTTGAAAAGTGCTTGGATGACTTGTGGGTAGCGGAGAAATTCCAAACGAACTTGGAGATAGCTGGTTCTCTCCGAAATAGCTTTAGGGCTAGCGTCGACATCAAGATTCTTGGAGGTAGAGCACTGTTTGGGTGAGGGGTCCATCCCGGATTACCAATCTCAGATAAACTCCGAATGCCAATGAATTATGGTCGGCAGTCAGACTGCGAGTGCTAAGATCCGTAGTCGAAAGGGAAACAGCCCAGACCACCAGCTAAGGTCCCAAAATAATTGTTAAGTGGAAAAGGATGTGGGGTTGCACAGACAACTAGGATGTTAGCTTAGAAGCAGCTATTCATTCAAAGAGTGCGTAATAGCTCACTAGTCGAGTGACCCTGCGCCGAAAATGTACCGGGGCTAAAACAATTTACCGAAGCTGTGGATACCTTTATAGGTATGGTAGGAGAGCGTTCTATGTGTGGAGAAGGTGTACCGTGAGGAGCGCTGGAACGCATAGAAGTGAGAATGCCGGTATGAGTAGCGAAAGATGGGTGAGAATCCCATCCACCGTAAGACTAAGGTTTCCAGGGGAAGGCTCGTCCGCCCTGGGTTAGTCGGGACCTAAGGAGAGACCGAAAGGTGTATCCGATGGACAACAGGTTGATATTCCTGTACTGGAGTATGAAGTGATGGAGGGACGCAGTAGGCTAACTCGTGCGTACGAATGGATGTACGTCTAAGCAGTGAGGCGTGGTATGAGTCAAATGCTTATACCTATAACGTTGAGCTGTGATGGGGAGCGAAGATTAGTAGCGAGTGAGTGATGTCACACTGCCAAGAAAAGCTTCTAGCGTTGTATCATACTCTACCCGTACCGCAAACCGACACAGGTAGTCGAGGCGAGTAGCCTCAGGTGATCGAGAGAACTCTCGTTAAGGAACTCGGCAAAATGACCCCGTAACTTCGGGAGAAGGGGTGCTGACATTAAGTCAGCCGCAGTGAATAGGCCCAAGCAACTGTTTATCAAAAACACAGCTCTCTGCTAAATCGTAAGATGATGTATAGGGGGTGACGCCTGCCCGGTGCTGGAAGGTTAAGAGGAGTGCTTAGGAGTAATCCGAAGGTATGAATTGAAGCCCCAGTAAACGGCGGCCGTAACTATAACGGTCCTAAGGTAGCGAAATTCCTTGTCGGGTAAGTTCCGACCCGCACGAAAGGCGTAATGATTTGGGCACTGTCTCAACGAGAGACTCGGTGAAATTTTAGTACCTGTGAAGATGCAGGTTACCCGCGACAGGACGGAAAGACCCCATGGAGCTTTACTGCAGTTTGATATTGAGTGTCTGTGCCACATGTACAGGATAGGTAGGAGCCAATGAGATCGGGACGCCAGTTTCGATGGAGGCGTTGTTGGGATACTACCCTTGTGTTATGGCCACTCTAACCCGGATAGGTGATCCCTATCGGAGACAGTGTCTGACGGGCAGTTTGACTGGGGCGGTCGCCTCCTAAAAGGTAACGGAGGCGCCCAAAGGTTCCCTCAGACTGGTTGGAAATCAGTCGCAGAGTGTAAAGGTATAAGGGAGCTTGACTGCGAGAGCAACAACTCGAGCAGGGACGAAAGTCGGGCTTAGTGATCCGGTGGTTCCGCATGGAAGGGCCATCGCTCAACGGATAAAAGCTACCCTGGGGATAACAGGCTTATCTCCCCCAAGAGTTCACATCGACGGGGAGGTTTGGCACCTCGATGTCGGCTCGTCGCATCCTGGGGCTGTAGTCGGTCCCAAGGGTTGGGCTGTTCGCCCATTAAAGCGGCACGCGAGCTGGGTTCAGAACGTCGTGAGACAGTTCGGTCCCTATCCGTCGCGGGCGTAGGAAATTTGAGAGGATCTGCTCCTAGTACGAGAGGACCAGAGTGGACTTACCGCTGGTGTACCAGTTGTTCTGCCAAGAGCATCGCTGGGTAGCTATGTAGGGAAGGGATAAACGCTGAAAGCATCTAAGTGTGAAACCCACCTCAAGATGAGATTTCCCATAACGCAAGTTAGTAAGAGCCCTGAGAGAAGATCAGGTAGATAGGTTAGGAGTGGAAGTGTGGCGACACATGAAGCGGACTAATACTAATAGCTCGAGGACTTATCCAAAACTAAGTAAAGAGGACGTTGAGAAAAGCGTATAAATTTAGGAGGCTAGCCAGTCATCGATGATGACGCAGGTAGGCTATCTAATTTACTAGCTTTTAAGTCCGAATACAATTTCATTGAGCGCAGCGTTCGATAAGACTTGTTAGAAATGAGTAGTTATTCAATTTTGAGTTGACAAGGCAATGTAAGATTGCACGTTAATTCAGAAAGTTAAGTGACGATAGCCTAGGAGATACACCTGTACCCATGCCGAACACAGCAGTTAAGCCCTAGAACGCCGGAAGTAGTTGGGGGTTGCCCCCTGTGAGATATGGAAGTCGCTTAGC
>NZ_KQ968983.1:0-17117 GCF_001578725.1 Streptococcus sp. DD04 | reverse complement strand
GATAATTTAGGAAGGGTAGCGAAGAGGCTAAACGCGGCGGACTGTAAATCCGCTCCTTCGGGTTCGGGGGTTCGAATCCCTCCCCTTCCATCCTTTACGGGCATAGTTTAAAGGTAGAACTAAGGTCTCCAAAACCTTCAGTGTGGGTTCAATTCCTACTGCCCGTGTTTTTGGAATATGGCGGGTGTGGTGAAGTGGTTAACACACCAGATTGTGGCTCTGGCATGCGTGGGTTCGATCCCCATCACTCGCCTATTTCTTTTGATTATTGGGGTATCGCCAAGCGGTAAGGCAAGGGACTTTGACTCCCTCATGCGTTGGTTCGAATCCAGCTACCCCAGTTACTTTGCCGGCGTGGCGGAATTGGCAGACGCGCTGGACTCAAAATCCAGTGTCCGCAAGGACGTGCCGGTTCGACCCCGGCCGCCGGTATAATTAAAAAGACAAGGTTTCTAAGCCTTGTCTTTTCTTTTGTACTTGAAACTTCTCTTGTTTGAGTTACTAAAAATTACTAATCTTATAATAAATCATCTAGTTTATCAGCCAAATCTTTCTGCTTACTAGGGTATAAATGAGAATAGGTATCAATTGTAGTCGTGATAGAAGCATGTCCTAGCCTTTCTTTAACAACTAGATAATCTTCTCCTTGGTTAATCAGCAGGGAAGCGTGTGAGTGCCTAAAATCGTGTATTCGTATCTTTTTTAGTGTATCATCACGTTCAAGGATTTTCTTGTATTGCTTTTCAATAGCATTTTTTGTAACTGTGAGAGGGCTATTTTGAAACACTTGTAAAGTTAGGCTATTGTTGGTAAATTGCTCTAACAGATGTTTTTGATGTTGTTGCCAATCTTGGAGTTCTTGACTTAATTTTTTATTGATAACAATTCTTCTTGTTCCTGCTTTAGTTTTTGTCGTGCTGATATGGCTTACGCCTTTATTAACATAGACAGATTTTGTGATATAAATTGTATTGCTTGAAAAGTCGATGTCTTGCCATGTTAGTGCCAGTGCTTCTCCAAGTCTTAACCCTGTAAAGAATAGAACTGTAAAGAGCAATTTGATATTGTATTCTTCTGGTTCAAACAGTGTTAGAAACTGCTGAAATTCTTTGATTGTCCAAAATTGCATTTTAGTCTTTTCAATTGGTAATTTTTTTAGTAGCTTTACTGGGTTTGTAGTGTAGTAACCTTTTCTCAAGCCGACGTCAAAAATCTTTTTAAGCAAAATCATGATTTTGTTGATGGTATTTGTGCTTAGGGGGTTATCAGAATTTTGAGCAACTTTTTGCCTAAGATGTTCTCTGAACTGGTAAATATCTTCATAGGTTAGTTTTGCGACATTATCAACCTTTGAAAAATAATCTTTAATGTGTTTATTATAGTTATTTTCTTGTGTGTTGATATAGCTAACTTTCCGATGATTAAGACAATCTTCTTCCTTTAGCAGTTCATAAAGCATAGAAACAGTTATTTTAGCCCCATAGAAGCGTTCTTTGAGCTCTACACTTCGTAGGTAGTGCTCTGCTTCGGTAGCTTCTTTTTTGGTCTTGTAGCCCTTTCTAACGACTCTACGTTGTTTTAGTGTTATTGGGTCAAAACCATTGCTAATATCAACAATCCAAGTGCCGTCTTTTCCTTTTCTAGTTGCCATATCTTACTCCCTAGAAAGTTGGCTATTTTGGACATCAAATCCAAGTAATTCAGTGGCTACAGTAGCCGGAATAGTTCCGATACGCTTATTTTGGTATACTCTAAAGCCTCTAGCAATTAGTAGTTCTTTTCCCTGTCTGATAATTCGTTTAGAAGTTCCCTCAGAGAAACCAAGGGCAACGAGGTCATTCTTATTTACTGTTGCTATCATGTGACTTACTCCTTTGTATCTAACTTTATCTTTTTGTAGGTAACGTGATTATCGAAATACTGTCCGTCTTTATAAACTTTGCTAGTGTATTCCGTTTCATATAGTACGACTGAACTGTCATAGTTGAAATCTTCATAGGTGTAAAACTTATCTTCATCAGGCTTTTTCAAATTGCGTGATGATAAATAGGCTTGTTTACCGAAATTTTCCAATAATTCTTGTCCAATCCCTTTTTCAAAATACTTAGTAACATATCGACCGCGATTTTCTTTACTATCGACATCGACTTTATTTATCCGTACCGCTCCGTGTCCCCAAAGCTCTAATAGTTGCTTATGTGGAATATAGGGAACGCTGAAAAGTAGAATATGAGCATGCCACGCTCCACGTTTTTGCTTTTCTAATACTGCTATATATCTTAATAGGCTTTTCTTAGTTTTAAATATGTGATAGTTAAAGCGTTTGATAAATGTTTTGAGTAAGTCTTTGAAATGATTTCTATCGCTGATATTTTTTTTAGTGGTTAATGTGAGAAAAGAAGTCGTATTATCAAAGTTACAATCGACTAGACGGAGTAAGTTCCACTTTGCTTCTAAGCGAGTTTTTTTCATGCGTTCAAGACGTTGTTCTTGTTCTACTGGTGTTAGTTCGTCAAATGTTCTGCGTTTTGATTTTCCCTTATTTTCAGTATTAGCATCTAAAATTGATTTTCCTTTTGAAAATATTGGCTTATCATATTCCCAAATTTCAATATAGGAAGAAGTGCGGACTATTTTTTTATTATATGAGGTCATAAAAAATAGTTCCTTTTCGGTTGGCTTTCGCCAAAAGATTGTCTATATAATAAATAAACTAGGAGGAGCAAAGCTCCTCCTTACTTCTATCATGTGATCCTAAGCACCGCTCCGCTAAACACGCTTCCAGCTTGCCGACTGCTTGTCGGCAGTTTTGCGTAGGTACATGATGAGAAGTAGTTATTAAGTTAGTAGTTTAGGTAATTGTTTCAATGTTTCTGCTGAAGCCCAGCCTGTTGAAATGACTTCAAAATCTCCCTCGTCATAGATGAGCAGGTCACCATTTCCGATAAATTGATAATCATTTTGCTTATCAAGATATAGGGAAAATGTATCTACCCCTATGACATTTTTAGAAATATTAATAGATTTTTTTGGGGTATGCCCAACAATTTGCTTAGGATAGTTTTCATTAGGTGCTAGTTCAATTTCTCTAAAATCTGCCCACAAAGGAGAGCCAGCTAAGTCTCCTCCTCCACGCATAGGACCGATTGCATAAGCAAAAGTTTCTAGTTTTTCTTCATGTTCCTCTGTAATAAGCTCAAAGTGCCAAGGCTCAGGGTCAAATAGAAAATTATAGCCTGCGTGGCTTATTAAATAATCATCTAGTTGATAAGCTATCTGCAAGTGTAAACTTTCGAGCAGATTTTGAACTGCGAAAAAGAGTTCGAGGTTTTTAACAGAGAAAGGAGCAGGTTGCCCTAGTAAATAATAAACATCATGATTACCTACTAAGTTGATAACCTCAAGACCGTTTTGTTCGTGTTTCTTTTTCCAAGAGAATAGACAAATAAGGTCTTTAGCATATAAACTGACATTTTGATTTTGACCGTGTAAATCTACATAGTCGCCTAAAAAGATAACTCTTTTAATATTATGCTCGCTAATGATATTATCTACTAAAGGAAGAATTAGGTGTGCTTTTAGGTGTAAATCTCCAATAAATAATGTTTTCATAAAACACCTCTTTTATTTTACAGATAGTATTATCAATTTTGTAATGTTTCTTTTGGTAGTAATTATTTAATTAAATTATTATCTAGCATTGACTGCGTAGATATAAGAGACATAGCAAGCAAAATCTTCAATACGCTCTCTATCATCATGAAAACTTTCAAAGCAAGAAATATCATTCCCTTGTTCATTCGCTAAAACCTTTAAAAGTTTTAGTTGATAAATAACCTTATTATGAATAGTAGTTCTTGCTTCATCAAAAGATTGTTTTTCTTCTCTAGAGAGAGTGTGCCATTTACCACGGGCGGAAGCATACTCTACGCAGAGTTGTACGAATATTGTCCACTTTTCTTGAAATTCTTTATCTAGCGGTTTAGAAGAATTAAGAAGACTGGTATAGATGTGTTCAGAATCGAAAAATGAAATAATTTCTGTATCATTTTGAAAATCACTATAGCTAAAAATTTGTATTGCAAAACATGCTTATATATTATTGTAACTATTTTGCTGCAGGTAAGACATCAGAACAAGCAAACCACAAATTGCCATTGAACTGACCCACGTTCAAATCTTTGAGCGTAACAGGACAAGTCTTGTTATTTGCCATATCTTGTACAGAAGCAGTAGGGTTTAAAGTGTTAACTTTAACTTGTATCATTTCCATGAAGAAATCGCTATTTTCATCTTGAATTGATACGTTTAGACGTAATGCGGTAGGTTTATTGGTCTCACGGTTTAAAACTTCAGTATATCCTTTTACGGCAAAGAAGCGATTGCCAAGGAGTGCAGGTTTTAAAAAATCATTAAGTTTCATAGGAGTTTCCTTTCTATCATCGCAGAGCGATGAGGAACAGATATTTTCGCTGAAAATCTAGCGAATTTAAGCAAAAATATCTGTTGTAATTAGTTTGTTTCTGGTAAATAAAGTTGTAATTCTTTGATAAAGTCAAACCGGTTTGTGTCAAGATAAGGACTTTCCCAGTATTGGGCAGTTTCTTTGCCTGACCCCTGCATATAGAGATAGCCTGCTCCTTTTTCTTCAATAGGTTTTAACTTATCAGGGATAGCAGAGCCAAAGACCATGCGATATCCCTCGCTAGAATTTGCACCAAGGGCAATTCTCAAGCCAAGGTTATCTCTGAGGTCGGTACTTAATGTTGAATCGGATCTCATTTGTTGAGCAGAAATCAGGATGAACACCCCAGCTTGCCGCCCTAGTAGAATGATTTGTTTGATACCGTCCATAACTTCAGATATAACTTCTTTAGACTTTTTATCTGTTCCTGAAGCTTGAAATGCTCCCATTTCATCGAATATAAGCCATACTGACTTAAAACCATGGTCAGTAAAATTTGAGACGTATTGAAAGTTATCACGCATATATTGGTAACGTTCTTGCATTTCTTCAACCGCTAAACGTACAATACGAGCGATATTATTCGGAGTACTAGCTACATATCTGTCTCCAATGTAGTGTGATAAACTGCCTAAATCACTGTTTTTAGGGTCAGCAATATAAACTGTTGATTGACGTTTGAGAAGCTCCAAAATCAAAAAAGATATGAAAACTGACTTCCCGCTACCTGTCCCTCCTGAAATTAAAATATGAGGGCATTTTACAGGGCTATAGGTCACACCGTATCCCAAATCTATATCAAGAGTGTTAATCACTTGTTGCTGGGCGTAAGACTGTAAAACTAGCCTTTGAGGTTTCTTGTAATAGAAATGATACTCTACACAGTTAGGTCGGATAATCTTCTCATCTAGCTCAAGTTCTAAAGTCCCTGATAAGACATCATCTAAGGATTGTACTTTTTTGCTAAACTCATCTCCAGCAATGATAGCTTTTACCAGTACATGACCATTTTCTTCGTTTAAGTCATATTCTAGGACTGCACTTCGAGCGATTTTAGTACTTCCACGACTATCTTTATACTTTGTATATAGACTGTTTGTATATAGCATATAAAGCAGATTTTCTCTGATAAATAAGTTAGGGTAGAGTTTTTCTCTGAAAGCCTTTATTTGTCGATGAAGTTGAAAAGAAATACCCCAAAACACTAACAGGAGAATACCACTGATAAGTGGAGAAGCTCTGCTATATGTAGCAATTAGGAGTGGTAGGACTAAGAGAGTTCCAACCATTGCCCAGTGCCATTTTTTTAGTTTTTTTCTAGTAATAAAATATCTACGCCTAAGGTCTGCTATTGGTTTCAGTTTTAGCATTTTCATTTGTTAGCTCCTAAATAGAAAAAGTTAGTTGTAAAGCTTTATGGTCGCTAAATTTATTATCAAGTGTCGAGTAGTTTTCGATTTTTGTGTGAGGGGTTATGAATATATGGTCAAGCTTTTTAGTTTTCCAAGTTGGTAAATCTAGGCTAGCGTTTACCATGTATTGTTCCATTTCGATTATCTTATCAGACAAAGTAGTTCTGTTGATTAGACTTTCGTTAAAATCGCCTGCTAAGATAACATGGTCATACAATTTGCCTGTTTGAGAAGCAAATTGTATAGATTTATCCCACATTTCTTTTTTCTCTAGGGGATATCTTCCGTAGAGCGGAAAGTGAAGAGAATAAATAGCAATAGTTTGGTTATCGAAGTTGAATAATCCACCACTTTGACGATTTTCAAACTCTGTATATAAGGGAGGGAGCTTTTCGATGAAATCAATTTCAGAACTATTGTAAAGCAATCTGGAATTAACAGGATTTCTACTATTTCTATGAGGAAGAACCTTATATCCGTGTAATTCTAGTTCTGCGAATAAGTCTTCATCTTGTAGCATATCCTTTTTACTGCACGTCCCTATTTCTTGTAGAGCTATAAATGTTGGTGTATATGATACTAAAAATTGAGCAATTTGCTCACAAGAGCGGTTATAGTTTTCTGCTCCCATAAAATCAAGATTAGCAGATAATATAGTTAATGAGGTTGTCATAGTTTTCTCCTTTCATAAATACATATAGATTTCTTTACACCAGATGAAGAAGTTTATTATTTGTAAATTTTGTTGACAAGATACCTTACCAACATATTTACTTATTTAGGTATTTTTTGAACACGTAATCAATCACTTGACCTTGAGATGGAGCATATCCAAATTCAGGAACTAACTGACCAGCGACAATTTCAATATTAAGCCTAGTTGTCTCGTCAATAACTGCCGAGAATTTGACAGGTTTTGGAAATTGGTGTTCTACTGGGATAGGTTTACCTCTAGCCATATTATGTTGACCTCCTAAAAATAAACTTCTTTATCTTGTTTTAATTTTATCAAATGATTTTATGTATGTCAACACTTAAATGCTAAAAAGTTACTAAAAATAAAAAAACTATCGTTTTTGCGATAGAGGTAACTTCTTGAAAAGGCTATTTGAAAGGCTTTATATACTTCTAAAACGGTAAGAGCCAAACTCAAAATCCAGTGTCCATTAGGACGTGCCGGTTCGACCCCGGCCGCCGGTATAGTAATAAAGACAAGGTTTCTAAGCCTTGTCTTTTTCGGCTTGATCTCATCTCGAGGTGAGGGGTAAGTTTATCTTTTCAAAACATGCCTGCTTTTGGAAATTATTTTTTTGTGTGATTCAGAATCGTTCAGAGTTGTCGCATATTGGCTCATTCTTGGCAAAACAATGTATATTTTTAAATTGGAACTTGATTCTTTTATTTTTTGTGATATACTTAACTAGTAAAAAATTAACCGGTTAAAGGAGTGGAGAGAAATGACGGATTTAGCACATAAGATTAATCATTTTTTGAATGAGGTCATATTGACAGCTGAGAATCAACATGAAATTTTGATCGGTTCTTGTATGAGTGATGTACGGCTAACGAACACGCAGGAGCACATTTTGATGCTTTTGTCTCAGGAATCTTTGGCAAATTCTGATCTGGCGAAACGGCTGAATGTTAGCCAGGCTGCTGTGACTAAAGCTGTTAAGGCTTTGGTGGAGCAAAAGATGTTGGAAACTTTCAAGGATAAGAAAGATGCTCGTGTGACTTTTTATCGTTTGACTGACTTGGCGCGACCGATTGCGGAAGAGCATCAGCACCATCATGTGCACACCTTAGACACCTACCATAGATTGGCAGAGCAATTTTCTTCTGATGAGCAGGAAGTAATTGTGAAATTTTTGGATGGTTTGATTGGAGAAATTGGGAAATGAGATATATCACAGTGGAAAATCTGTCCTTTTACTATGACAAGGAGCCTGTGTTGGAGCATATTCACTATTTTCTGGATAGTGGCGAGTTTGTAACCTTGACGGGGGAGAATGGGGCTGCTAAGACGACACTTGTCAAGGCTAGTTTGGGAATTTTGCAGCCTAAGCATGGGGAAGTTAAGATTTCCAAGACCAATGAGCGAGGTAAGAAACTGCGGATTGCTTATCTTCCTCAGCAGATTGCTAGTTTTAATGCGGGTTTTCCTAGTACGGTTTACGAATTTGTCCAGTCTGGGCGCTATCCGCGCAAGGGCTGGTTTCGCCGTTTGAATGAACACGATGAGGAGCATATCAAGGCAAGTCTAGAGTCTGTGGGAATGTGGGAGCATCGGGATAGGAGGATTGGTTCTCTTTCTGGTGGGCAAAAGCAGAGGGCTGTGATTGCTCGGATGTTTGCTTCGGATCCGGATATTTTTGTCCTAGATGAGCCGACAACAGGGATGGATGCAGGTAGCAAGGATGAATTCTACAAGCTCATGCACCATAGTGCTCATCAGCATGGGAAAGCTGTCTTGATGATTACGCACGATCCGGAGGAAGTTCGTAAATATGCTGACCGCAACATTCATCTGGTTCGTAATCAGGACTCGCCTTGGCGCTGTTTCAATGTGCATGAAAGTGACAGCAGACAGGAGGTGAGCCATGCTTAATTTATTTTCCTATGATTTTATGCAGCGAGCCTTTTTGGCAGTTATTGCCATGAGCCTCTTCTCACCAATTCTGGGGACTCTCCTGATTTTACGTCGGCAGAGCCTTATGAGTGACACGCTCAGCCACGTTTCACTGGCGGGTGTGGCTTTTGGCTTGGTTCTTGGGCTATCGCCCACTCTCACAACGGTGCTTATCGTCATTGTCGCAGCAGTATTTTTAGAGTATCTGCGAACTATCTATAAGAATTTCATGGAAATCGGGACAGCCATTCTTATGTCAACTGGCTTAGCTATTTCCTTGATTGTTATGAGTAAGGGCAAGAGTTCTAGCTCGATGAGTCTGGACCAGTATCTATTTGGCTCCATTGTGACTATCAGCACGGAGCAGGTGATTTCTCTCTTTGTCATTGCTGCTGTGGTGCTTGTCTTGACCTTCCTCTTCATTCGCCCCATGTATATCTTGACCTTTGATGAGGATACGGCCTTTGTGGATGGGCTGCCTGTGCGGACCATGTCTATTCTCTTCAATATCGTGACGGGTGTTGCGATTGCCCTCATGATTCCGGCTGCGGGAGCCTTGCTGGTTTCGACCATTATGGTCTTGCCGGCCAGTATTGCCCTGCGGATTGGGAAAAATTTCAAGTCGGTCATTTTGCTGGCAAATGCCATTGGTTTCTTTGGTATGATTGCCGGACTTTATATTTCTTACTATGTAGAGACACCAGCTAGTGCCAGCATTACGATTATTTTCGTCAGCTTGTTCTTACTGGTCAATCTGGTCAAAAAATTTATGAGATAGGAGCAGAAAATGAAAAAAATTAGCTTACTATTAGCGGGTTTACTGAGTATTTTCTTAGTAGCTTGTTCCAATCAAAAAAATGCAGATGGCAAGCTCAATATTGTCACGACTTTTTATCCTGTTTATGAGTTTACTAAGCAGGTCGCTGGAGATGAGGCTAATGTTGAACTTCTAATCGGGGCTGGTACAGAGCCGCATGATTATGAGCCTTCAGCTAAGGCAGTTGCGACTATTCAGGATGCAGATGCCTTTGTCTATGAAAATGAAAACATGGAGACTTGGGTTCCTGAACTGCTAAAAACCTTGAAAAATAAGGAAGAAAAGGTTATCAAGGGGACAGGAAATATGCTTCTGTTGCCTGGTGGTGAAGAGGAAGAAGACCACGACCATGGTGAAGAGGGGCATCATCATGAGTATGACCCCCACGTTTGGCTGTCTCCGAAGCGGGCTATTAAAATGGTGGAACACATCCGAGATAGTCTGAGCAAGGCCTATCCTGACAAGAAAGCTGCTTTTGAGAAAAATGCAGCGGCTTATATCAAGAAGCTGGAAGCCTTGGATAAGGAGTTTGAAGATGGTTTAGCCAACGCTAAGCAAAAGAGTTTTGTCACTCAGCACGCAGCCTTTAACTATCTGGCGCTGGACTATGGCTTGAAGCAGGTGCCAATTTCTGGACTTTCGCCAGACAGTGAGCCATCCGCTTCACGCTTGGCTGAATTGACCGAGTATATCAAGAAAAATAAAATCAAGTATATTTACTTTGAAGAGAATGCCTCTCAGGCTCTGGCTTCTACTCTGGCTAAGGAAACAGGAGTAGAACTTGATGTCTTGAATCCGCTGGAAAGCTTGACCGAAGAGCAGACCAAGGATGGGGCAGACTATATTTCTATCATGCAGGCCAATCTAAAGGCTCTCAAGAAAACGACGGACCAAGAGGGAGCGGAGATTGCAGCTGAGAAAGAAGAAGACGATAAGACAGTCCAAAACGGCTACTTTGAAGACAGTGCCGTCAAGGATCGGACCTTGTCTGACTATGCTGGTGAGTGGCAGTCTGTTTACCCTTATCTGCAGGACGGTACCTTGGATCAAGTCTTTGACTACAAGGCTAAGCTGACTGGAAAAATGACGGCAGCTGAATACAAGGACTATTATGACAAGGGCTACAAGACAGATGTTTCCAATATCAATATCACAGACAAGACTATGGAATTTGTGGTAGATGGAAAATCCAAGAAATATACGTATAAATACGTTGGTAAGCACACTCTGACTTACTCTAAGGGAAATCGAGGGGTACGCTTCATGTTTGAAGCGACAGATGCGGATGCTGGCCAGTACAAGTATGTTCAGTTTAGCGACCACAACATTGCACCAACCAAGGCAGCTCATTTCCATATCTTCTATGGCGGCGAGAGCCAGGAAGCACTCTTTGATGAGCTGGAAAACTGGCCAACCTACTATCCAAGTAAGTTGACTGGTCAGGAAATTGCCCAAGAGATGTTGGCGCACTAATGTGAGTAAAGCAAGAAGACGGGACTAGCCCGCCTTCTTTTTTGATTTTCCTTTCCTAATGGATGATAACAATGCTTGACAAAGTAGGATTACAGATGTAAACTAATAAGTGAATTACAAACGTAAATGCTAAGGAAGTGCTAGAAAATGGAACAGCAAAATATCAGTCAAGCTGAATGGCAAGTGATGCGTGTGCTGTGGGCTTATCCGCACAGTCGCAGTACAGAGATTATAGCGCGTTTGGAAGCAGATTTTGCTTGGAAGCCTGCAACCATCAAGACGCTCCTGAATCGTCTGAAGACCAAAGAGTTCATTGCCATGGAAAAAATTGAGGGTAAATTTTACTACGATGCTCGGATTTTGGAAGCGGATCATCTGGAAAGTACATGGCAGGCGCTTTTTGATAATATCTGTAATACCAAGCACGGAGAGTTGTTGATATCAATGATTGAGAGTCACCAGTTTAGTCAGAGTGATTTGGAGCGGCTCAGTCAGGTTATAGACAAAAAAAGAGTTTCGGCTCCGCTGGAAATTAAATGTCACTGCCCTCAAGGCCAGTGTCGTTGCGGGCACGGAAAGGGGGCGCATTGATGAGCGAGAAGAAAGAATACAGAATCTCTGGTATGACCTGTGCTGCTTGCGCTATGGCGGTGGAGATGGCGGTTAAGGACTTGGCAACGGTTGAGGAAGTCAGTGTTAATCTGGCAACAGAGCGGCTGAGCTTGCTACCTAAGGCGGGGTTTGATAGCCAACAGGTATTGGATGCTGTAGCCGAGGCTGGTTATCAGGCAGAAGAAAAAGGGGAGAGGCAGCAGGCGGAATATGGCCGAGAGGCAGAGGCCAAGGCAGCAGTGCTGGACAAGAAAAAAAGGCAGATTCAGCTACTTTTTACAGCGACTCTGCCCTTACTCTATATTTCCATGGGGAGTATGGTTGGCTTACCCCAGCCGAGCTTTTTGGACCATACGCAGGCTCCGCTGACTTTTGTTTTGGCTCAGCTTTTGCTTACTCTACCGGCGCTTTGGGTCGGACGTGGCTTTTATCAGAGAGGTGTGCGCAATCTCATCAAGAGGTATCCGAATATGGATAGTCTGATTGCTGTGGGGACAGGAGCAGCCTTTCTCTATAGCCTTTATGCGAGCAGTCAAGTTTTTGCTGGCCAGCATGCCTTTGTTCATCAGCTTTATTTTGAGTCGGTTTCTGTTATCATCAGTCTAGTTTTGCTGGGCAAATATATGGAAAGCTCAGCCAAAGGTCGGACTTCGCAGGCTATTCAAAGTCTGATTAAACTCCTGCCCAGTCAAGCGACAGTGATTCGCTATGGTCAGGCTATGCTCATTGATACGGAGGAGATTAAGCTTGGAGATATTGTCCGCATTAAGCCAGGTGAGCGTATGCCAGTAGATGGGGTTGTAACGGAGGGACAGACCTATGTAGATGAGTCTATGATGACCGGTGAGAGTCTGCCGGTAGAAAAGAAGATAGGAGATATGATTACCAGTGCGACCCTAAATCAGACTGGAACCATTGACTACGAAGCGACCAAGGTGGGGGCCGATACGACTCTGGCACAGATTGTTCGTTTGGTAGAAGAAGCTCAGGGGTCCAAGGCTCCCATTGCAGCATTAGCTGACAAGATATCGCTTTATTTTGTTCCGATTGTTTTAGGATTGGCGACTGTGGCGGGTCTGGGATGGTATTTTCTGGCTGGTCAGAGTCTTTCCTTCTCCCTGTCTATTTTCATTGCGGTCCTGGTTATTGCCTGTCCCTGTGCGCTGGGTCTGGCGACTCCGACAGCTATTATGGTCGGGACAGGTAAGGGAGCTGAAAATGGCATTCTTATCAAATCTGGTCAAGCTCTGGAAGCGGCCTATCAGCTGGATGCAGTTGTTTTAGATAAGACAGGGACTATCACCGCCGGCCGGCCTAGTCTGACAGACCTTGAAGTCTTTGGAAACCTGCCGCGGGCTGAGTTGCTGCGTCTGGTTGCTAGTGGCGAACAGCATTCGGAGCATCCTTTGGCTCGGGCTCTGCTAGCAGCCGCTGAGGAAGAAGGTGTTATTCTGTCTCCTATCAGTGATTTTCAATCCATCTCAGGGCGTGGTCTGAGGGCTCGAGTGGAAGAACAGACGATCTTGATTGGGAATGAAGCTTTGATGGCGGATTACCAAGTTGATGCGAGTCAGGCTCAACAGCGCCTACGGGCTCTTTCTCATCAGGGTAAAACTGTCATGCTACTGGCTGTAGATGGTTGTTTAGCAGGACTTCTGGCTGTGGCAGATACCATTAAGGAAAACAGCCCAGCAGCTATCAGACAGCTGCAGGAATTGGGATTGGAAGTCTTGATGCTGACGGGGGATCGTCAGGAAACAGCAGCCGCTATTGCTCAGATGGTCGGTATTAAACAAGTCATTGCTGGGGTTATGCCAGACGGTAAGGCAGATGCTGTGAAAAGACTGCAGGAACGAGGGAAGAAAGTAGCCATGGTTGGAGATGGCATTAATGATGCCCCAGCCCTCGTCCAAGCAGAAGTGGGGATTGCGATTGGATCCGGTACTGATGTAGCCATCGAATCAGCGGATATTGTACTGATGCATAGTGAGTTGCAGGATGTAGTCAAGGCCATCCAGCTCAGTCAGGCAACTATAAAAAATATCAAGGAAAATCTTTTCTGGGCTTTTGCTTACAATACGCTGGGCATTCCTGTTGCCATGGGGCTGCTACACCTCTTTGGCGGTCCCCTGCTTAATCCTATGCTGGCAGGGCTGGCTATGAGTCTTAGTTCTGTCTCAGTTGTTGCCAATGCGCTGCGCCTCAACCGTTTTAAGGCTAAATAGGCGTGTATGCTTTAGAAAAGTTCAAAAATACTAAGAAAATACTGGAGGAAATCTCATGAGACAAAAAGTCCAATTAGAACATGTATCTTGTCAAAACTGTGTTAAGCACGTTACAGGGCATTTTTTGAAAATAGAAGGGGTCTCTGATGTGCTTGTGGATTTAGATAGTAAAACTGCTCAGGTCACAGTAGATCGACCCTTGAGTGCAGAAGATTATCAAGCAGCTTTAGCTAAAACCATCTATAAAGTTCTGCAAGTAGAGAATATCTAAAGTTCCATTCTAGTTTGGGAGTGCCTTGTAAAACGAGTTGAAAAAGTCTATACTAGATAGTAGATTTTACTTAGAAAGTGAGAAATCATGAGGAAAAAATCAGTTTATTCTTTGTTGATTTGTATAATGGTGGTGACTTTAGCGGCTTGTTCACACAATAATGAAAATTCCAATCAGTCGACATCAAGCTCGCTGCAACAAGAATCGAGTCAGCAGCCAGAGAGCAGTTCGTCTGCGGTCAGCAGTCAGAGTTCGCTGGATTCAAGTTCAGAACAGACGAAAGAGGAGAAGGAAGCGATGGACATTTCTGCCTTGGTGAATGGTGACTACTCTGGTATAGAGGGAACTTGGCAGGATGCTACTGGAAATCAGTTAGTGTTTGATGCTAAGGGGCTGGTTTCTGACAGCTATGAACTCTATGGTGCTTCTCTGACAGATTATGGAACAGCTTCTGGTGGTGTCTACGGAGGAGAGACTGGCGGTTTTCTGCTGGAGTTCATTCCCAAGGGAGTCAAAATAGCAGATAAGGAGAACTTTCAAGACAACTCAGACACAGCGCGTGATCGAATTTGGGCTGGAGTTGGGATGAATACTTTTGATGAACAGGGCACCTTTTATTATCGCATAAATGAATAAAAACACCCTCACTAAGGTCTAGTCAGTTAGATCTTGGTGAAGGTGTTTTCTATTTTTAAAAATTTCTTATTTCGAAAATAGAGATGTCGGTAATTGCTCTTGAGGGTTCTCTGCTCTGGCAACATAGCTTGAAATAGGAAAATGAATAACGAATAAAAATGTCTGGACAAATTGTTCAGGAGGAGTTGGCTCAGGTTGGACAATCCAAATTTCTAGTAAATTCATAATCCCTTTTACTAGAAGTTGCGATACTTTTTCTTTAGGAACCTGTATTACGTCGTGGTTGATGGAAACATGCTCATTTTGAAACTCAAGTAAAATAGAAGAAAAAAAGGGAATCCAGTTGGGGTTAGCAGCTGTAGTATAGAAGCACTGTATCCATTTTCTGTGCTTATAAAAAACTGGGAGAAAGTGATTTGCAAAAAAAACGAAAGGATCTGCGATGGTAGAGCGATCATATGTTTGTAATACAGCAGAAAATTCTGAATAAAGAATTCGATGAACTTCTTCAATAATCTCTTCGGTGCTATTAAAATGTTTTTTATAAATAGCTTGTCGAGAAATACCAGCTTGTTGAGCGATTTCTGCTATTGAAAAACGTGACTTTGAAGGATTGTCTAAGGCTAGTTCAAAGAATGCCTGAATAATTTTTTCTTTTGTATTTCGCATCATATATTATTTGCTGCTCTCCTTTCCAATAAGAATAAGTCAAAAGTTGACAAACTGTCAAGAAAAAAACTCTAAAGGATATGGTCTTTTTAGTTAATTTGAAGTACAATAATAACGATTATAATATAAGATGAACATAATATCAATATTTATGTTCTAAGCTTATAAAAAATTAGGAGAAGGAGAAATTGATTATGAAGACTAAGAGGTGGATAGGCTTCTTTTTATCTTTACTAACGATTTTTACTGTTCTAGGATTTTGGAATGTCCAGCGGGTATCTGCTGCTGATGTTACCGATAAGGCTAAATTCGAGAATTTGAAAATCACAGTTGCTGAAAATGGGACAAACCACGCTAATTTTGGTCCAAGCGAAAAAACTGTTGAACTAAAATACTCGGGCGACTTCTCATTTCCTGGTGTACAGGCGGATGAGATTAAGCCAGGAGATTACTTTATAGTAAAGGCGCCTGATAATTTGGATTTGGAAGATAAGACCATAGATCTAATCGATACAAATTCAAATACAAAGATGGGGACCGTTCAGGTAGAAAGCGCCAACCATCGCCTCGTCTTTACCTTTAATGAAGCAGTCAAGGATAAGCAAAATATCCGTGGGAGCTTTACTGCGACTGCAAAACAAACAGTTGAAGGAAAGACTAAGACGGTCACCTACATTTTACCAGGAGGTAGTAAATCTGAAATAACTTTTGAGTTCAAAATATACGATAAGTCAACTCTTACAGGCGAATTGCTGTATAAATATGGTAACAATGATAAGAAAAACCCTAAAATTGCATGGGATATGCGGATTAACCGTTCTAAGACGGATATGGGGAATCGTACTGTTAAAATTACAGATAATATCAGCTTAGGAGCTTTTGCGTCTTATATTGAGAACTCTTTTAATTTATACGAAGCAGAGTTTGAGACGACTGCTACCAACTATGCTGGTCTTAAAAAGTCAATCAAAAAATACAAAGTGACAACGGACCCTGAGGAGTATAAAAAGGATTCAGATAATACGGCCTTGCTGACTTTTGTCAATGGGAAACGTGGGTTTGAATTGCTCATGCCAACTAATATGGGAGTCAAGAGCTTTTACTTAAGATATGTTACTACCTCACCAGCGGACGAATCAAAAGTAAGAAACTCTGCTCAATACTTGATTGATAACGAACCTCAAATAGTGTGGAAGACATGGGGAACCACAACCAATACAAAGACAGAGATAACTTCGAAAGTTAAAACTGTTAAGGCTGTAGGTGCAACTGTTACTGCTGATATTGCTGGTAAGATCAAAATCACTAAATTCGACGAAGCTGATGCGACTGTTAAGTTGAAAGATGTTGAATTTGAAATCATTGATAAAGCGACGAATCAAGTAGTTGATACCGTGGTAACGGATGAAAACGGGATTGCCCTTTCAAAGGCTCTCAGTGATGGTAAGTATATCGTTAAGGAGAAGGTTGCTAAAGTAGGTTATCAGCTAATTAGCGAAGAGTTTGAAGTGGAGTTAAAAGGTGGACAAGGTGTTCCCCTCAACATCTCTAACAAACGTGTGACAGTTGATTTTGAAGCGACCAAGACATGGGTAAACGGAAAATCAACTGACTACAAAGAAGTCAAACTCGGTTTGTATGTGCACAAAGAAGGACAAACTGTTGCAGATGCAAAACCTGTTACTGGGAACTACACCCCTGAAGTAACCGTGTCGAACGGTGTCTACACTTATAAGTGGAAAAATCAACTTCCTGAACGTGATGTTGATGGAAGCAAGCTAGTTTATTCTATTCGCGAACTTGAAGATCAGACGGGTCTTCCTCTGAAAGAAGGAGAGAAAGTCAAAGTAGGAGAGAACAACTACCTTGTGTCTTACAATGCAGATAAGACTCAAGTAACCAATACTT
>NZ_KQ968982.1:97529-98271 GCF_001578725.1 Streptococcus sp. DD04 | reverse complement strand
ACAAACGTACAATGCGAAAAGTCGGACGATAAAAGCGTTTATCGCTGAGTTTCCGACTATCTTGTTGAATGAGTTTCCAGTAGCGTTTGAGTGCCTTGTATTCGTGAGATTTTCTCTCAAATTGCTTCATGATTTGGATGCGAAGACGGTTCATAGCCCGGCTTAGGTGTTGGACAATGTGAAAACGATCCAGAACGATTTTAGCCTTTGGAAATAGTTTTCTGGCAATATCGTAATAGGGACTAAACATGTCCATGGTAATGACCTTGACGCGGTTTCTAACCTGTCTGGAATAGCGCAGAAAGTGATTGCGAATGGTTGCTTGCGTTCGTCCGTCCAGAATTGTGATGACCTTGAGCGAGTCAAAATCCTGCGCAATAAAGCTCATCTTTCCCTTCTTGAAGCCAGCTGAAACAGTCTCTCCCCAGACTGTTTCACTCCCAAGACATGTGTTCTGGAAGCCAGTTGAGGTCAGTCTTGAACTCGAATTCTTTTAGTTTGCGAATGACGGTTGACGTGGAAACTGCTAAGCTTTCAGCGATGGCCGTCATAGGAACTTTCTCGATCAATTTTTGAGCGATTTTCTGGTTGACGATGGTTGCAATTTGGTGGTTTTTCTTGACCAGAGAAGTCTCAGCAACAGCTACTTTCCCGCAATCCTGACATCGGAAACGGCGTTTCTTTAAACGAATCAGCATTTTATATCCCGCACATTCTAGGTAAGGAATTTTCGATTCTTTTT
>NZ_KQ968982.1:87430-96198 GCF_001578725.1 Streptococcus sp. DD04 | reverse complement strand
GTTTTAGATCATCGACTGATTCAAATGTTTCTTTAAAAACCATAGAACATTTTAGATTTAAGTATTCTAGCTCTTTTGCAATCCACTAAGTTGACTAAGAGCCCAAATAAAAAGGAAGAGTAAACTTCCCTGAGAGATAGCAAATCCGCCCAACTGAGGTTGAGCAGATTTTAGCATCTCGATAGAGCAGATGCTTTTATTTATGCATAAGGATGTATGAGTTGTCTCATGCTCCCTACTTATCCAATTTTTTGATAGACTAGAAAATGCTCTGTTAAAGACCACGGATTGATGATCTTTATTATAAAATGAACATCTTTTTTTGTCATGGCTTGACAGTCTCACTTCTGGAAGGTAGTGAGCTTTTGGAAGTGTCTAATAATCAAGTCTACTACGAATCTTAGATAATTTATTCTTTTGTTTGTGGTTTAAAGAAGGCTTTATATAGCGCTCGGATAGCAGCTTTTTCTTGTTCTTTATTGACTACGAACATGATAGATACTTCACTTGAGCCTTGGGACATCATTTGAATGTTGATATTATTTTCTGAAAGAGCTTTGGTTGCGGTAGCTGTAACCCCAATATGGCTTTTCATTTTTTCACCGACAATCATGATAATGGAAAGGTCGTGTTCAATTTCTGCATGATCAACCTCTGCTTTTTGGATAAGCTGGCGAAGGATTTCTTCCTCTTTGATAGGCGTCAATTCACGCTCGCGCAAGATGATGGATAGATCGTCAATTCCTGTAGGCATGTGTTCCCAGCCAATGTTCAAATCTTCTAGGATTTGGAGAACCTGTCTACCAAAGCCGATTTCTCGGTTCATGAGATATTTAGACATATTGATACTTACAAAGCCTGCATCACCAGCAATCCCGACGACAGGTAAATGTTCCTTGCTATGTTTATGAACAATTTGCGTTCCAGGATGTTCAGGATTGTTAGTGTTTTTGATAACCAGTGGAATTTTACCACGGTAAGCAGGAAGCAGGGCCTCATCATGGAGAACAGTAAAGCCAGCATAGGCTAATTCCCGCATTTCACGGTAGGTCAGTTCAGGAATGGAATGTGGTTTGTGGACGATGCCAGGATGGGCTGCGAAAATCCCATCAACATCAGTAAAGTTTTCATAGATATCTGCTTTGACACCTGCAGCAATGATAGAACCTGTAATATCAGAACCACCACGAGAAAATGTGCAGATTTGTCCATCGCGGGTAACTCCGAAAAATCCTGGAATGACAAGAACTTCTTCGGAGTTGTTTAATTCCTCTATTTTATCATAGCTATATGGAAGAATTCGGGCATTACCCGGCTCACTGGAAACAAAAAGTCCAGCTTCTCTTGGATGTACATAGCGAGCAGGAACTCCGTTTTGGTTGAAGAAAGCTGCAATTAATTTTGCATTATTATCCTCACCAGCTGCAAGAAAAGTATCATAAAGAAATTCATTTTCTTCAATTGGCAGAGTGGCTAATGAAACAATGTTTTTTGAAATTCTATCGAGAATAGTTGGCTTTAAATCTAGCTCCGCCACGATATCTGCATAACGGTTGATAATCCATTTTTGATGCAATGAAACATCATCACCAGCGATGTATGCACGATAGTATTTAATCAAAGCATCTGTGACTTTGGTATCAGAATCATTTCTTTTTCCTGGGGCTGATACAACAACGAATTGACGTTCTTTATCTGATTTAACAATATTTAACACTTTTTGTAATTGAGTTGCAGAAGCTAGTGAACTTCCGCCAAATTTTACAACTTTCATGGATGCTCCTCATATTTATTTTAAAAATTATAACAAAATTCTGAAAATTTTTCAATTCTTCTTTTTCAACCTCTAAAAGTAGTGAAGTTTGTGTAAATGACTTAACATCTGGTTATCATTTAAATTTATTTATTTTTTCTTTTCTTTCAAAATTATTTATGTTAGAATAGATACTGCATTATAATTTGATTATCAAATTATTTAATCACAAAATAAAATCGACTGAATATATCAAGTCGGGAATGGAGCTAGAATGACTTTCAATGGTATTCTTTACAAGGTAGCTGATGAAGTAGCGACCATTACTTTTAATCGTCCGGAAGTTTCAAACGGTTTTAATATTCCTATGTGTGAGGAAATTTTAGAAGCGATTGAACTTGCGGCAAATGATCAGGCGGTAAAATTTTTAGTCATCAATGCTAATGGGAAGGTATTTTCTGTCGGCGGTGACCTAGCTGAAATGCAAAGGGCTGTCAGTGGGGACGATATCCAATCCTTGGTCAAAATTGCAGAGCTGGTCAATGATATTTCCTTTGCCATGAAACGTCTACCGAAACCAGTTATCATGAGTGTGGACGGACCAGTTGCAGGGGCGGCTGCCAATATGGTCGTGGCTGCAGATTTCTGTATTGCGACAGAGAAATCTCGTTTTATCCAGGCCTTTGTCGGGGTCGGTCTGGCGCCAGATGCAGGTGGTCTTTACTTACTGACTCGGGCAATCGGTGTGACTCGGGCAACTCATTTGGTGATGACAGGGGAGGCTTTGACAGCAGAGAAGGCTTTGGAGTATGGCTTGCTCTATAAAGTCTGTGAGTCTGAAAAACTGGAAAAAACAACAGACCAACTTCTTAAAAAATTAAAACGTGGTTCGCTTAATTCCTATAGGGCCATGAAAGAAATGGTCTGGAAAAGTCTCTTCAGCGGTTGGAAAGAATATGCAGAGTTGGAGTTAGAACTGCAGAAATCCCTTGCTTTCACCGAGGACTTTAAAGAAGGTGTTCAAGCCTATACTGAAAAGCGTAGACCTAAGTTTAGAGGGAAATAGACGAAAATTGGCAAGGTTTACATCCCAAGAGTAATTATAAAAAATTATTTGATTTTCAAAATAATTTTCAAAAAGGCTTGCAAATTATTTTGATATCTGATAAAATTTGAATGCCAAAGTATTTTTTAAGGAGGTGTGGTTTTTGAATTTCCAGCTAGTAAATGATTATTTAACATCGATTTTTAACAATGTCTTGGTCATTGAAGAGTCCAGCCTCCGAGGCAGTCGTTTTAAAGATGTCTCTATTAAAGAAATGCATACGATTGATGTTATTGGCTCCACTCCAAATGCAACTCCAAGTGATATTTCAAGAGAATTAATGGTTACTTTGGGGACTGTCACAACCAGTTTGAATAATTTGGAGCGGAAAGGGTATATCGAACGTCGACGTTCAGAAATTGATCGCCGCGTGGTTCACCTAAATCTGACTAAAAATGGCCGACTTTTGTATCGTCTTCATAAACGTTTTCATAATCGGATGGTCATGCAGGTGGTTGAAGGAATGAGTTCGGAAGAAAGAAAAGTGATGCAAAAAGGTCTGCATAACTTATATAATTTTTTAGAGGAGCTGAAATGATGAACTACGCAAAGATTAGCCAAACTGCGCATTATGCTCCTAGTCAAATTGTCACGAATGATGATTTGGCAAAATTGATGGACACTAGTGATGAATGGATTTCAAGCCGGACAGGGATTAAAAAACGTCACATATCTTTAAATGAAACCACCAGTGATTTAGCGACAAGGGTTGCTGAGCAGTTGTTAGAGAAGGGCGGAATTTCTGCTGATGAGATTGATTTTATCATCGTTGCAACTATTACGCCTGATTCTATGATGCCTTCTACTGCAGCTAGGGTTCAAGCGAATATTGGCGCTAAGAATGCTTTTGCTTTTGATTTGACGGCAGCCTGCAGCGGTTTTATCTTTGCTTTGTCTACAGGTGAGAAATTTATTTCTTCTGGACGGTATAAAAAAGGTTTGGTCATTGGAAGTGAAACCTTATCAAAGGTTGTGGATTGGTCAGATCGCACGACTTCGGTATTGTTTGGTGACGGTGCTGGCGGTGTTTTACTTGAAACTTCAGAAAGACAGCATTTTTGGGCTGAAAGTCAGTTTACAGATGGTCTGAGAGGTGAGAGTCTGACTAGTGGCAGGCTTGGCTTGTCCTCTCCCTTTTCGGAAAAGCAAGCTGATGACCGCTATTTAAAAATGGAAGGTCGCGCAATCTTTGACTTTGCTATTCGCGATGTGGCTCGATCCATCAAAAACACCATTGAGGAAAGCCAGTTTTCAGTAGATGATCTTGACTATCTGCTCTTGCATCAGGCCAATATCCGGATTTTGGACAAGATGGCTAAGAAACTGGGAGTCACTAGGGAAAAGTTGCCTGCTAATATGATGGAATATGGTAATACCAGTGCAGCCAGTATCCCGATTTTATTATCTGAGTGTGTCCAACAGGACTTGATTAAGCTGAACGAAAATCAGACAATTTTGCTGTCAGGTTTCGGTGGAGGTTTGACATGGGGCACGCTTATTGTTACAATTTAGTTAGTCATGTGGAAACACATTGATAAAAAATATTTTATTTTTAAAGGAGTCTATCCATGGCAGTATTTGAAAAAGTACAAGAAATTATCGTTGAAGAACTTGGCAAAGAGCCATCAGAAGTTACGCTTGAGTCAACTTTCGATGATCTTGAAGCTGATTCATTGGACTTGTTCCAAGTTATTTCAGAAATCGAAGATGCTTTTGACATCCAAATCGAAACTGAAGAAGGCTTAAATACAGTTGGTGACTTGGTTGCTTACGTAGAAGAAAAAACAAAATAAACAAGAACTTGAGAGTATCGTGAGATATTCTCTCTTGTTTAGGTAATAGTTTGACTGTCAAAGTAAAGAAATACATCTCGCATGTGGTAGTTTGGAATCCAGCTATTACTTAAGCAATGATTAGAGGAAGGTATTATGCAAACACGAATTACAGAATTATTAGATATTAAATATCCTATTTTTCAAGGTGGAATGGCCTGGGTTGCGGACGGTGACTTGGCTGGTGCGGTTTCAAAAGCTGGTGGTCTTGGCATCATCGGTGGTGGAAATGCTCCTAAGGAAGTGGTGAAGGCCAATATTGACAAAATCAAGTCTTTAACAGACCGTCCTTTCGGTGTCAATATCATGCTTCTCTCTCCTTTTGCAGAAGATATTGTGGATCTTGTCATTGAAGAAGGAGTTAAAGTGGTGACGACTGGCGCGGGCAATCCAAGTAAGTACATGGCTCGCTTCCACGAAGCAGGCATTACCGTAATCCCAGTTGTACCAAGTGTAGCTCTAGCTAAACGGATGGAAAAAATCGGAGCGGATGCGGTCATTGCAGAAGGGATGGAGGCCGGTGGCCATATCGGTAAACTGACTACCATGTCTTTAGTACGTCAGGTTGTAGAGGCTGTGAATATCCCAGTTGTTGCAGCTGGTGGTATTGCAGATGGACCAGGGGCGGCAGCTGGCTTTATGTTGGGAGCTGAAGCTGTTCAGGTTGGAACACGCTTCGTCGTTGCTAAGGAATCCAATGCCCACCAAAATTATAAAGATATGATCTTGAAGGCTCGGGATATTGATACGACAATTTCTGCTCAGCATTTCGGCCATGCGGTTCGTGCTATCAAGAATAAGCTAACTCGTGATTTCGAAAAGGCAGAAAAAGAAGCCTTCAAGCAAGAAAATCCAGATTTGACTGTTTTTGAAAATCTAGGTGCTGGTGCCTTGGCCAATGCGGTTGTCCGTGGCGATGTGGAAAATGGTTCGGTCATGTCCGGTCAGATTGCCGGCTTGGTTAGCAAGGAAGAAACAGTAGAAGAAATTCTCAAGGATATTTATTATGGCGCTGCTGAAAAGATTCAGCAAGAAGCAAAACGTTGGGCAGGAGTGACTAGAAATGACTAAAACAGCCTTTCTCTTTGCCGGTCAGGGGGCCCAGTATCTGGGGATGGCTCGTGACCTCTATGATCAGTATGGCGTGGTCAAGGCGACCTTTGAGGAAGCCAGCCAGGTTCTGGGCTATGATGTTCGGGAATTGATTGACCAGAACGAGGAAAAACTTAACCAAACTCGCTATACTCAGCCAGCAATTTTGACAACTTCTGTTGCTATTTATCGCCTGCTGGCTGAAAAAGGAATCCAGCCTGATATGGTGGCTGGTCTTTCTCTGGGTGAATACTCTGCCTTGGTAGCTGCTGGTGCGCTGGACTTCAAAACAGCGGTAGCTCTAGTCGCTAAACGCGGAGCCTTTATGGAAGAAGCTGCCCCTGCTGGCTCTGGTAAAATGGTAGCAGTTTTAAATGCAGAGGTCTCTCTCATTGAGGCTGCTTGCCAGACGGCTAGTCAGCTGGGACTGGTCTCTCCAGCCAACTACAATACTCCTAGTCAAATCGTCATTGGGGGCGATGCGGCAGCGGTGGACAAGGCGGTGGAATTACTCAAGGAAGCAGGTGTGAAACGCTTGATTCCGCTGAATGTTTCAGGTCCTTTCCATACGGCTCTCTTGAAACCAGCTAGTGAGCAATTAGCTCAAGCTTTGGCTGAAACGGAATTTTCTGAATTTCAGCTTCCATTAGTTGGCAATACAGAAGCGGATATTATGGAAGCTGGCAGAATTAAGGAATTACTGACTCGCCAGGTCATGGAACCAGTTCGTTTCTATGACAGTATCGCTAAAATGCAGGAAGCTGGTGCGACAGAATTTATCGAGATTGGTCCAGGGAAAGTCCTGTCTGGCTTTATGAAGAAAATTGACAAATCAGCAGTTGTTCATCATGTTGAAAGTGTAGACACTTTGACAGCCCTACTGGAAAAATAATGGGGAATACCAATGGAATTAAAAAATAAAAATGTTTTTATTACAGGATCTAGCCGTGGAATCGGTCTGGCCATTGCACATAAGTTTGCAAGTGCAGGTGCCAATATTGTCTTGAACGGGCGCGGTCAAATTTCAGATGACGTTTTAGCTGAGTTTGCTGGCTATCCAATCAAAGTCGTGGCTATTTCAGGAGATGTATCTGATGGCATTGATGCGAAGCGAATGATTGATGAGGCAATTGTGGCTTTGGGGTCTGTAGATGTCTTGGTCAACAATGCTGGGATTACTCGAGATAAGCTCATGCTTAAGATGACGGAGGAAGACTTCGAGCAAGTGCTGAAGGTCAACTTGACTGGAACCTTTAATATGACACAAGCTGTCTTGAAACCAATGACCAAGGCTCGCCAGGGAGCAATCATTAACTTATCAAGTGTTGTCGGTTTGACTGGTAATGTCGGTCAGGCCAACTATGCAGCTTCTAAAGCTGGCTTGATTGGATTTTCTAAGTCGGTTGCCCGTGAAGTGGCAGCGCGCAATATCCGTGTCAATGTAATTGCCCCAGGCTTTATCGAATCTGATATGACAGACGGGCTTCCTGAAAAAATCAAAGAAGCCTCCCTTGCTCAAATCCCAATGAAACGGTTCGGGAATACCGGAGAAGTGGCTGATGTTGCCTTGTTCTTGGCGGGTCAGGAATATCTTACCGGTCAAGTCATCACGATTGATGGCGGGCTGACCATGCAGTAATTTCAAATGAATTTGGATTTGAAAGTTCACCAATCATCATAAAGGAGTTCACTATGAAACTAAATCGAGTTGTTGTAACAGGTTATGGATTAACCTCTCCAATCGGAAACACACCAGAAGAATTTTGGAATAGTTTAAAAGAAGGTAAGATTGGGATTGGTCCCATCACCAAGTTTGATCACAGCGATTTTGCTGTTCATAATGCGGCAGAAGTTCAAGATTTTCCTTTTGATAAATATTTTATCAAGAAAGACACCAATCGTTTTGACAACTATTCCTTGTATGCCCTTTATGCCTCTCAAGAAGCGGTCAATCATGCTGGTTTAGATGTTGAAAATATTGACAAGGATCGCTTTGGTGTCATCGTTGCATCTGGTATCGGTGGCATTAAGGAAATCGAAGATCAAGTCATTCGTTTGCATGAGAAAGGTCCGAAGCGTGTCAAACCGATGACCTTGCCAAAGGCTCTGCCAAATATGGCAGCTGGGAATGTGGCTATGCGCTTCGGAGCAAATGGAGTCTGTAAATCAATCAATACGGCTTGCGCTTCTTCAAATGATGCGATTGGTGATGCCTTCCGTTCTATCAAATTTGGTTTCCAAGATGTGATGTTGGTAGGTGGTTCAGAAGCTTCTATCACACCATTTGCGATTGCTGGCTTCCAAGCTTTAACGGCTCTTTCCACGACAGAAGATCCTGCTCGCGCATCTATTCCTTTTGATAAAGACCGGAATGGTTTTGTTATGGGGGAAGGTTCTGGTATGCTGGTTCTTGAAAGTCTGGAGCATGCTGAAAAACGTGGAGCAACGATTCTTGCAGAAGTGGTTGGCTACGGAAATACCTGTGATGCTTACCACATGACTTCTCCGCATCCAGAAGGTCAGGGTGCTATTAAGGCGATTAAATTGGCTCTTGCCGAAGCAGAGATTAGCCCAGCAGATGTTGCTTATGTGAATGCGCATGGTACTTCAACTCCAGCTAATGAAAAGGGTGAAAGTGGTGCTATTGTTGCAGTTCTTGGTAAGGATGTTCCTGTTTCATCCACCAAATCATTCACTGGTCACCTGCTCGGGGCAGCTGGTGCAGTCGAAGCGATTGCGACTATTGAAGCGATGCGCCACAGCTTTGTACCAAAAACAGCTGGTACAAGAGAAGTATCAGATTATATTGAAGCAAATGTTGTATTTGGCCAAGGCAAGGAGCAGGAAATTCCTTATGCGATTTCCAATACATTTGGCTTTGGTGGTCACAATGCTGTTCTGGCATTCAAGCGTTGGGAGGACTAGATGAATATCAATGAAATTAAAGACTTGATGGCTCAGTTTGACCAATCAAGCCTGCGTGAAT
>NZ_KQ968982.1:81304-87375 GCF_001578725.1 Streptococcus sp. DD04 | reverse complement strand
AAGCGATGAGCTGACTTTCAGTAAGAATGAAGGGCAAGCCGCAGTGCCAGTAACTCCAGCAGTCAGTACAGCTCCGCTTGCCGCACCCTTGCAGGCTGCAAGCGCACCTGTGCTTGAGCCAGCTCCCCAAGCAGCTCCAACTGCAGTGCCTGAAGTGGCTCCAGAGGCTCCAACCCCTGCTGCTGAAGGCGATGTCGTGGAAAGTCCATTGGTCGGCGTGGCCTACTTGGCCGCAGGTCCAGATAAACCAGCTTTTGTGAACGTAGGTGACCAAGTGAAAAAAGGGCAAACCCTGATGATTATCGAGGCTATGAAGGTAATGAACGAAGTGCCTGCTCCTAAAGATGGTGTTATCACGGAAGTTTTAGTCCAAAATGAAGAAATGGTTGAGTTTGGGAAAGGGCTGGTACGCATCAAATGATTGATATCAATACAATAAAAGAGGCACTTCCACACCGTTATCCCATGCTTTTGGTGGACCGCGTTTTGGAAGTCAGTGAAGATGAGATTGTTGCTCTGAAAAATGTGACAATCAACGAGCCTTTCTTTAACGGACATTTCCCTCAGTATCCTGTCATGCCAGGTGTTTTGATTATGGAAGCTTTGGCTCAAACGGCTGGTGTGCTGGAATTGTCTAAAGAAGAAAATAAGGGCAAGCTGGTCTTCTATGCTGGCATGGACAAGGTTAAGTTCAAAAAGCAAGTCGTACCAGGCGATCAATTGATTATGACTGCCAAGTTTGTCAAGCGCCGCGGAACCATTGCAGTGGTAGAAGCTAAGGCTGAGGTTGACGGAAAACTTGCAGCTAGCGGAACCTTGACCTTTGCGATTGGTCAGTAAGAAAGAGGAGATTTCACCATGTTTCGTAAAATTTTAATTGCTAACCGTGGGGAAATTGCGGTCAGAATTATTCGCGCAGCCCGCGAGTTGGGGATTGCGACAGTAGCAGTTTATTCAACGGCTGACAAGGAAGCGCTCCATACCTTACTGGCTGATGAGGCAGTCTGTATCGGCCCAGCCAAATCTACAGACTCTTATCTCAATATGAATGCGGTACTTTCGGCTGCTGTTTTGACCGAGGCAGAAGCCATTCATCCCGGTTTTGGTTTTTTGAGTGAAAATTCCAAATTTGCGACCATGTGCGAAGAAGTCGGTATTAAGTTTATTGGACCATCAGGCGCTGTCATGGATCTGATGGGGGATAAGATCAATGCTCGAGCGCAGATGATTAAGGCCAAAGTACCGGTTATTCCAGGATCTGATGGAGAGGTGTATACTTCTAAAGAAGCCTTGGAAGTAGCCGAAAAGATTGGCTACCCAGTCATGCTCAAAGCTTCTGCCGGCGGTGGCGGCAAGGGCATCCGTAAGGTTGAAAAGGCTGAGGATTTAGTAGCGGCTTTTGAATCTGCTTCTAGCGAAGCTAAAGCGGCCTTTGGCAATGGTGCCATGTATATGGAGCGAGTGATTTATCCAGCTCGTCATATCGAAGTGCAAATCCTGGCAGATCAGCAGGGCCATGTGGTCCACTTGGGGGAGCGGGATTGCTCTTTGCAGCGTAACAATCAGAAGGTGCTGGAAGAAAGCCCGTCGGTGGCGATTGGGAAAACCCTGCGCCAGCAGATTGGGGAAGCAGCTGTTCGGGCTGCTCAGTCTGTCGGCTATGAAAATGCTGGAACGATTGAGTTTCTGTTGGATGAAGCCAAGGGTGAGTTCTACTTTATGGAAATGAATACTCGGGTTCAAGTGGAGCATCCAGTCACAGAGTTTGTGACGGGGATTGACATCGTCAAGGAGCAAATCAAGATTGCTAATGGGCAGGAACTGTCCTTTGGACAGGATGATATTGAAATCCGGGGCCATGCAATTGAGTGTCGGATCAATGCTGAAAATCCAGCCTTTAACTTTGCGCCGAGTCCTGGTAAAATTTCTAACCTTTATCTACCTAGCGGAGGAGTGGGGTTGCGCGTGGATTCAGCTGTCTATCCCGGCTACACTATCCCACCGTACTATGACAGCATGATTGCCAAGATTATCGTCCATGGAGAAAACCGCTTTGATGCGCTGATGAAAATGCAGCGGGCTCTCTATGAGCTAGAAATTGACGGTGTTGTGACCAATAGCAGTTTCCAGTTGGATTTGATTTCTGATCCGAATGTGATTGCGGGAGATTACGATACAGCTTTTCTAATGGAAAAATTTCTCCCAGCTTATCAAGATAAAAATTAAGTGACAGAGAGTGGTTTTGTTTTAACTAGACAGGATCACTCTTAGATTTGATGAAGGAGTAAGCAATGCCTTTGTTTTCAAAAAAGGATAAATATATCCGAATCAATCCGAATCGGGCGATTCGTGAGACGCCTCAGGCTAAACCAGAGGTGCCAGATGAACTATTCTCCAAGTGTCCAGGGTGTAAGCACACCATTTATCAAAAAGATTTGGGAAGCGAACGGATTTGTCCAAATTGTGGCTACACTTTCCGTATTACTGCATTTGAACGTTTGAGCTTAATCGCAGACGAGAATAGCTTTGATGAACTGTTCACTGGGATTGAGACAACGGATCCGCTGCGTTTTCCTCATTATAAGGAAAAACTGGCGCAGATGCGTGAAAAAACAGGTCTGGATGAGGCCGTTTTGACTGGTACAGCTCTGATTAAAGGTCGAAAAATTGCTCTGGGAATCATGGATTCCAACTTTATCATGGCTTCCATGGGAACTGTTGTAGGGGAGAAGATAACCCGTCTCTTTGAGTATGCGACAGAACAGAAGCTGCCAGTCGTTCTTTTCACAGCGTCTGGCGGTGCTCGGATGCAGGAAGGCATTATGAGTCTCATGCAAATGGCCAAGACCTCTGCTGCTGTGCAGCGTCACTCCAAGGCGGGGCTCTTTTACCTGACAGTCCTGACGGATCCGACAACAGGCGGTGTCACGGCTTCCTTTGCTATGGAAGGCGATATCATTTTAGCCGAAGCTCAAGCTTTGGTTGGTTTTGCTGGCCGTCGGGTTATTGAGTCTACTGTAAGAGAGAAATTGCCAGATGATTTCCAAAAGGCTGAATTTTTGCTGGAACATGGTTTCGTCGATGCAATTGTTAAGCGTGGGGAATTACGTGATACAATTGCCACACTTTTAAGCTTTCATGGAGGTGGCCTATGACAAGAATCATTCGGATCATCAAGGAAGCGCGTAATCAGGCGCGTTTGACAGCCTTAGATTTTGCTCGGGGGATTTTTGAAGACTTTGTGGAGTTGCATGGAGATCGTTCTTTTCGTGATGACGGTGCCGTTGTTGGCGGTATTGGAACCTTACAGGGCCAGCCTGTAACGGTTGTCGGGATTCAGAAAGGGCGCAATCTCCAGGATAATCTGCGGCGAAATTTTGGTCAACCTCATCCCGAAGGATATCGTAAAGCTCTGCGTTTGATGAAGCAGGCAGAGAAATTCGGTCGTCCGGTTGTGACTTTTATCAACACTGCAGGAGCCTATCCTGGGGTCGGCGCTGAGGAGCGTGGACAGGGGGAAGCGATTGCTCGCAATCTCATGGAAATGAGTGACCTTAAGGTGCCCATTATTGCCATTATCATCGGTGAGGGCGGTTCAGGTGGTGCTCTGGCACTGGCTGTTGCAGATAAGGTCTGGATGCTGGAAAATTCCATGTATGCGGTATTAAGCCCAGAAGGCTTTGCCTCTATTCTCTGGAAAGATGGCAGTCGGGCTATGGAGGCAGCTGAGCTGATGAAAATCACTTCCCATGAACTGCTGCAGATGGGAGTTGTGGATAAGGTTATTCCAGAACGCGGATTCAATAAATACGAACTCTTAGCTGCGGTCAAGGAAGAAATCAGTACTGAGCTGGCTCAACTTTCCAAACTGCCTCTGAAAGAATTATTGGAAAATCGTTATCAACGATTCAGAAAATATTAAAAACCGAGTTGAACTCGGTTTCTGATTGAAGACAAGCATCAAGATGAGATGTTTGTCTTTTTTTATTGGCTCTTTGTCAACTGTATAAAATGGGTGCAAATTCTCATATAAAATTCATTTTGACAGAAGATAGCTTCAAAGAGAATCCTTAGCCTCTATTAGCGGTCATTGATTGCTAGTCGATGTACAAATTGCAGATATCACAGTGGATTCGCTTATTCTGCTGTAATGACTTCCAAGCCCCCCATGTAAGGACGTAGGACTTCAGGAATGGTCACAGAGCCATCTTCGTTTTGGTAATTTTCTAAGATAGCAGCGACTGTGCGTCCGACAGCCAGTCCAGACCCGTTGAGAGTGTGGAGGAGTTTGACCTTGCCATCTGCTTCGTCACGGTAGCGGATTTGTGCTCGACGAGCTTGGAAATCTTCTGTGTTAGAGCAGCTGGAAATTTCACGATAGGTGTTCTGAGCTGGAATCCAGACTTCTAAGTCGTAGGTTTTAGCAGCAGAGAATCCCATGTCTCCGGTAGAAAGAGCAACAACACGGTAAGGCAGCTTGAGCTTTTGCAGGATGTTTTCTGCATTGGCAGTCATCTTTTCCAGCTCTTCATAAGATTCTTCTGGCTTGGCAAATTTCACCATTTCAACCTTGTGGAATTGGTGCAGACGAATCAGACCGCGCGTGTCACGACCAGCAGAACCCGCTTCAGAACGGAAAGATGGGCTCATAGCTGTGAAGTAGATTGGCAATTCTTTGCCATCTAGAATTTCGTCTCGATAGTAGTTGGTCAGCGGAACTTCAGCAGTCGGAATGAGCACGAAGTTGGTATCGCTCAGTTCAAACGTATCTTCTTTGAACTTAGGATATTGCCCAGTCCCAAACATAGAGTCATGGTTGACCATGTAGGGAGTGATGACCTCTGTATAGCCTTCTTTGCCATGCTCATCCAGCATGAAGTTGTAGATAGCGCGCTCCAAACGAGCTCCCAAGCCCTTGTAGAAGAGGAAGCGAGCACCAGTTACTTTTGCACCACGCTCCCAGTCCAGGATATCCAAGTCTTCGCCTAGATCCCAGTGAGCCTTAGCTTCAAAGTCGAATTGGCGAGGTGTACCCCAGCGACGGACCTCGACATTGTCATCCTCGTCTGCCCCGACTGGCACGCTATCGTGCGGAATGTTTGGCAGGGTTGTGGTGAACTCGGTCAATTTAGCATCTAATTCAGCCAAAGTAGCATCCAAGTCCTTGACCTCACCAGATAGTTTTTGCATGGCTGCAATCTTGTCCTCCGCATTTTCTTTGTTGCGCTTGGCTTGGGCAATCTCTGCAGAAACAGTGTTGCGCTCTGCTTTGAGATTTTCTACTTTTACCAACAAATCACGTCGTTGCTCATCAATTTCCTTCATTTGACTGAGCACATCAGCTGCTACGCCACGGGTAGCTAATTTCTCTGCGACAGCATCAAAGTCTGTCCGAATACGTTTTAAATCTAACATAAGACCTCCAAAAATAAAAGCACACCGAGGAAACTGTTGGAGCGGCTAGGCCGCGGTTCCATCCAACTTCACAGGTGTGCACTTTATTATATATGTAGTTGTATTGCAACGGTAGAATTTCACACTAGGCTCCTATCTGCTCGCAGCACCCGCAGACTTTCTGAAAGAAGCCATAGTCTTACTTGTCCGTTTCCTAGATTATACAGGATTTTCTATTTTTTTGCAAATAGATTTTTAAAGAATTGGCCAATTGTTTGGATCAAGGTAGGCAATTTGACAACCTTTTCATTCCCGATATGTTGCCGTGCAATTTTGAGAATCTTTCCAGTGTCCTTAGAAGCAAAGAGAAACTTCCCCTTGTCTGTAAAAACTTCAAAATGGCGACTGACATTTTTCCCAGAGACATTGGCACCGATTTGCTGGATGCTAGACCAAGGCAGCTGGATATAGTCTTCTACATTAGCGTCGGCGTAGAATTCCAGTGCGACATCACCGACCAAAAATTTCCCAACCTTTCCACCTAAACCCAGATAGGAAACTCCTGTAGTTTGAAATTCAATCGATTTATTTTGCGACTGTGCCATAGAACATCTCCCTTTTAAATGATATAGCTATTATACCACAATAAAAAGAAGGCCGAAACCTTCTTTTTTGGG
>NZ_KQ968982.1:71748-80498 GCF_001578725.1 Streptococcus sp. DD04 | reverse complement strand
GACAACTTTAGAACTAGAATTCTCATCGCTTCGAATATCAAAAAGGAGAGAACCAATTCGGTCCTCTCCAGATATTAGCTGACATCAACCCACTACAGTTGACAAAGAGCCCTTTTTTGATTACATGAAACCAATAACACGGGCAACAATACCAACAACGAAAAGTCCGATGATGATTGTGATTGGTGAAACTTTCTTCTTAAGCAACCACATGCAGAGGAAGGTAAGGAGAAGTCCCATCAAACCTGGAATCAAAGAGTTAATTTGTCCTTGAAGGGTATTTGTCTTTTCAGGAGTCAAGCTCAAACCGCCTGCAACATCACCCAAGATTTTTTGAAGTTGCTCACCAGTTACAGCACCTTTAGGGAAGTTGATATAAGCTCCTTCAGAGAGTTTTGTAGATGGCAATTGAAGCGCAAAGCTAACGTTTACCCAGCGTGCAACCAATACAGCCAAGATAAACATACCAAGGATTGAAGCACCTTTAGTGATGTCTTGGAGGATACCACCAGACATGTCTTTTGTGATTTCAGAACCAGCCTTATAACCCAATTCTTGAGTGTACCACAAGAAGGCCATACGGATTGCATTCCAAAGAACGAAGAAGAGGAGTGGGCCGATGATATTTCCTGACAGAGCAAGAGATGCACCGAGTGCTCCAAGGATCGGACGAACTGTGAACCAGAAGACAGGGTCACCGATACCAGCCAAAGGTCCCATCATACCGATTTTAACCCCTTGGATAGCTGCATCGTCAATTTCTGCACCATTTGCTTTTTCTTCTTCGAGGGCAAGTGTTACACCGATGATTGGAGCAGCAACGTATGGGTGAGTATTGAAGAATTCCAAGTGACGCTCAAGAGCAGCAGCTTGATCTTCTTTTTTAGTATAAAGTTTCTTGAGAGCTGGAATGAGTGCATATGCCCAACCTAAGTTTTGCATACGTTCGTAGTTCCAAGAACCTTGCAAGAAAGTAGAACGCCACCAAACTTTTTGACGGTCTGATTGTGATAATTGAATTTTTTCAGTCATGATATAGCAGCTCCTTTCTTAGTAGTCTTCTAGGATATCGCCGATTGGGTCGTTAGATGTAGCAGAACCGCCACCACCGTTTCCGCCTTTCTTAGAAAGGTTGAGGTAGATAAGGGCGATCGCTACACCGATAGCACCAAGGGCAATCAAAGTCAATTGGCTAACAGCAGCAAGAGCAAAACCGATAGCAAAGAATGGCCATACTTCGCGAGTTGCCATCATGTTGATAACCATAGCGTAACCAACGGCAACAACCATTCCCCCGCCGACTGCCATACCGCCTGCCAACCAATCAGGCATCATAGCAAGCAAGTTTTGTACTGCTTCTGCAGGGATTGCAAGAAGAAGGGCTGCAGGAACAGCGATACGAAGACCTTGAAGAAGGAGAGCTACAAAGTGAGCACGTTCAACGCTAGCAAAGTCACCATTTTTAGCGGCAGAGTCTGCAGCATGAACCAAGGCAACAGAGATGGTACGCACGATCATAGTAAGGAAGAGACCAGCTACGGCAAGAGGAATCGCGATTGTAGTTGCAACTGTGATACCTTTGTCAGTGAAGTCTCCACCTTGCACCATGATGATAGCAGCAGCAACTGAAGCCAAAGCAGCGTCAGGAGCAACGGCAGCACCGATGTTAGCCCAACCAAGAGCGATCATTTGAAGAGATCCGCCAAGGATAACACCAGCAGTTAAGTTACCAGTTACAAGACCGATCAAGGTACATGCAACCAATGGTTGGTGGAATTGGAATTGGTCCAAGATACCTTCAAGACCAGCTAGGAAGGCAACAAAGACTACTAAAACCATAGAAATAATAGACATGTTTTAAATCCTTTCATAATAATATGAGAGCGAAACGTTTAAGATTATTGAACGTTGGCTTTGTTAATTAAGTCAAACAAATCTTTTTTAGAGTCATTTGGTACTTTACGTACGTCGAATTCAACTCCGAGATCACGCAATTTTTCGTAAGTAGCCACATCGTCCTTGTCCATTGATAGAACGTTGTTGACCATTGTCTTACCGGTTGAGTGAGCCATTGAACCGACGTTGAGAGTTTTGATTGGCACACCGCCTTCGACAGCACGCAGAGCATCTTGTGGAGTTTCAAATAAGATAAGAGCGTGAGTATTACCGAAACGTGGATCTTTTGAAACAGCAATCAGCTTATCAATTGGAACAACGTTGGCTTTGACATTACCAGGTGCAGCTTGTTTGATGAGTTCTTTACGGAGTTCATCATTCGCTACAGAGTCAGAAGCAACGATGATACGGTCTGCTTTTGAATCTGGAGTCCAAGCAGTTGCAACTTGTCCGTGCAGCAAACGTGTATCGATACGAGCCAAATTGATTTTCAGTTTGCCATCTCCGATAACGGTTCCTTCTGGAATAGCTGCCTGAGCAACAGGTGCGGCAGCAGGTGCAGCACTTTCTGCAACTGGATTCAGTTCTTCTGGAAGTGCTTTGACGCCTTCCTTAGCTTCCTTGATGATATTTGCAACGACAGCATCTACGCCAGCGTTTGCATCCATCATGCGCTCTGTGTAGGCTTGAATTAGCATAGGCAGGTTCAAACCTGTAATAATAGCGAACTTGCGGTCTGGATTTTCACCCATGACACGGCTAGCTTGGTTAAATGGAGACCCACTCCAAAGGTCAGCCAAGACCAATACCTCATCGTTCGCATCAAACGAAGCCACAGCATCATTGAATTTTGCATACAAATCGTCAGGACCTTCGTTTGGCATGAAAGTTACAACTTGAACTTTCTCTTGCTCACCAAAAATCATAGAACCTGACTGATGAATGCCGGCAGCAAATTCACCGTGGCTGGCAATAATGATTCCAATACTCATTATTGTTTTTCCTCCTTATAAAATGTTTGACTTAAGTTTAAGAAAACTTTAAGGCTAGATATTATTATAAAACGTTTTCATGAAAAATGCAAGTGATTAGGCTAAAGTGACATCGATTTTCAAATAAATTTCTCAGAAAAAAGCCTATTAAATTCCCATTTTTCATACTTTTAAGCACTTAAATAATTAGATAAAAATTAGGAAATGGCATTAAATCTATTAATATATGAAACGAAAAGAAAACAGTTGAAAGCAGAAGTTGAAAAATGAAATTGCTAATGTTTGAAAGTATGTTTATTTTCCTGAAATAAGAAAAAACGAATCCTATTTAGGACTCGTCCACTGACTTTATAAGAATAAATTGTTAAGCTCATGTGCCACGCCGTCTTGGTCATTGGTCAGTTTAAGTTGCTGGTCAGCAAAGGGAAGCAGGGTTTCATTGGCATTTTTCATGGCATAGCCCGTTCCTGCAAACTCCAGCATTTCTGTGTCATTCTGCTCATCACCAAAAGCGATTAGGTTTTGGCGATCGACATTGAGGATATTGAGCAGGTATTGGAGGGCGAAGGCTTTATTGACGCCTTTAGGATTGCACTCTAGGATATTGAGCGGGCCTCCCCAGGTATTAATAGCGAGCTTATGCTGATAAAAAGCATTCATTTCAGCAGCAAGGGCATATTTATCGGTTGCATGCGTTTGTAGCAAAATGGCATTAGGATTTTTGGTTACCAGTTGTGGTTGAAATTGATTTTCCGGTTTAAAATTCTCAATGCCAAACAGCTTAGGATCTGCGATCTCTTCATCTGGATTTGTGATGTAGAATTTTTTGCGGTATTCTCCAGCAATGAAATCAGCTTCAATTTCCTCTTTTCGCTGGACCATATCTAGTAAAAAGGACTTGTCTACCGTCAAGGACTGCTCAAATTCCCATTTTTTGTCAGGGATGTGCGTCAAGGAACCATTGAAATTAATCATAGGCGTATTGAGCTCCAATTCCTTATAAAAGTTTAGAGCCATACGGTAAGGACGTCCAGTGGTGATGATGACCTTGTGTCCTTTAGCTGATATTTTTTTGATGGTTTCTTTGGTAAAGTCAGACAGTTTACTCTCGGAATTCAGCAGAGTTCCGTCCAAGTCTACGGCGATTATTTTTTTTGTCATTTTTTTCCTCGTCAAGTATGGTACAGTCTATTATAACAGAATTAAGATTAAATGGCACAAGTTGTGGTATAATATTTCCTCAATAGATGAAATGCGATTGTTTTTTATTATTTTTCTTCTATAAAAGAGCGATATTTCGAGCGAAGGTGGAAATCTTGTATGCGCAAACCAATTTTGATTCACATTTTTTTCATGTTGATTTCGATTGTTGTTTATATTCAGGGGATAAGTGTCCAAGGTCCAGATTTGATCTGGAACATGATTTTGGCCCTGATTGCTTATGATTCTGCTGTGTTGACGGTAATTTTCAACACGCAAAAATGGCTTTACCCGCTTCTGCTGATGGTCTGGCTGGTCTTTTATCCGAATACCTTTTATATGCTGACGGACTTGGTCCACATGACCTGGGTGGGGGATGCTCTGTGGAATCCTGTCAGTATGCATCTGTTTATGGCTTTTGTACCGAGTATTTTATTTGGAGTTTATTGCGGGGTTGAAAGCTGGAATATCCTGCGTGAGCGCTGGAAGTTGACTTGGTGGCTGGATATGCTTGCGGTAGGTGTCCTGTCTTATCTGTCGAGTCTGGCAATTTATATCGGCCGTTATGACCGGCTCAACTCTTGGGATCTGGTGACGCGGCCACAGTTAGTTGTCCAAAAGTTACTGGAAACATTTCAGAGGGAACGTCTGGTATTTATCCTTGGATTTACCTTTATCCAAGTGATGAGTTTGCTCTTTTTAAGTAGAGAAAATAAAAAATAAGACACGTTAAAGTATTTTTTGGAGCATTAGGGTTGAAAAAGTGAATGTTTTTGAGTATAATCATATTATTGTTCGTAAATAACGAATAAGTAGCACTGTTTTAAAGAAAATCAGGAGTTCTCTTTTAATCAGTTGCCATAAAACAATTTAGGAGATTATCTATAATGGATAAATTATTTAAACTCAAAGAGCACGGTACGGATGTTCGTACGGAAGTTCTCGCTGGGTTAACGACTTTCTTTGCTATGAGCTACATCCTCTTTGTCAATCCAGCCATGCTGTCGCAAACGGGTATGCCGGCTCAAGGTGTCTTTCTAGCTACGATCATCGGATCCGTTGCTGGAACGCTCATGATGGCCTTTTATGCCAACCTTCCTTACGCACAGGCGCCAGGTATGGGGCTCAATGCCTTCTTTACTTTCACGGTTGTCTTTAGTTTGGGCTACACTTGGCAAGAAGCTTTGGGCATGGTCTTCATCTGTGGTCTGATCTCGCTCTTTATCACTTTGACTAAGATTCGGAAGGCTATTATCGAGTCCATTCCATCAGCTCTGCGTTCAGCTATTTCTGCTGGTATCGGTGTCTTTCTAGCTTATGTAGGGATTAAAAATGCCGGATTGTTGAAGTTTTCAATCGATCCAGGCAACTATGTAGTAGCTGGTAAGGGAGCTGACCAAGCCAAAGCTGCTATCACAGCCAATTCAGCTGCAACTCCCGGACTGGTTGATTTCAATAATCCAGCAGTTTTGCTGGCACTGCTTGGTCTAGCAATCACGATTTTCTTTGTTATCAAAGGCATCAAGGGTGGCATCATCTTGTCCATCTTTGCAACGACAGTAATAGCCATTGCTGTTGGTTTGGTTGACCTGTCTGCTATTGACTTTGGTCAGCATAATCTCGGAACGGCATTGACAGAACTTGGACAAATTTTTGGTGTGGCAGTTGGTCCAGAAGGCTTGGGAGCTCTCTTTGCTGATACGGCTCGTCTGCCTCAGACATTTATGGCTATCCTTGCCTTCTCTCTGACGGATATCTTTGATACCATCGGTACCTTGATCGGAACTGGTGAAAAGGTGGGTATCGTAGCGACTTCTGGTGAAAATCATGAATCAGAAGGTTTAGACAAAGCTTTGTATTCTGACTTGATTGGGACCACTATCGGTGCGATTGCAGGTACTTCTAATGTCACTACTTATGTAGAGTCTGCAGCCGGTATCGGAGCTGGTGGACGGACTGGTTTGACAGCCTTGGTTGTGGCGCTTTGCTTTGCGGTATCTAGCTTCTTTAGCCCGCTTTTAGCAATCGTTCCGACAGCAGCAACTGCGCCAATTTTGATTGTCGTAGGGATTATGATGTTGAGCAGCTTGAAAAATATCCAGTGGGATGACATGGCAGAAGCCATTCCAGCCTTCTTTACTTCAATCTTTATGGGTTTCACCTACAGTATCACGCACGGGATTGCAGCAGGCTTCATCATGTATGCTCTTGTGAAAGTTATCAAAGGTGAAGCCAAGGAAGTGCATTCAATGATTTGGATTTTAGACTTGCTCTTCATCCTCAACTTTGTCAGTCTAGCCTTGTCTTAAAAATACGTAAGAAGTTGGAATCTTCCAGCTTCTTTTTGGTATCAACAATCCATTTATGATACAGCGGCTAATACTGGTCTTATCTCTTAACAGAAGATACATGAACGTCGTCAGTATAGACGTTCTAGAGATTTGTATTGAAACATGTTATTTTCTTTAAAAATTTAAGCGTAAAACCAAATCTTTTGGTATAATATAAGAATGTTTAGTCATAATGAGGAAGAATTAATCGAATGGGGCCAGCGTCTCGGAGGCTTGCTTCAGGAACAAGATATTTTGGTTTTGACGGGAGATTTGGGAGCGGGGAAAACTACCTTTACCAAGGGATTGGCTAGGGGTCTCGGTATCAAGCAAATGATAAAAAGTCCGACTTATACGATTGTTCGGGAGTATGAAGGCCGCTTGCCACTTTATCACTTAGATGTTTATCGGATTGGTGAGGATCCAGATTCGATCGACTTAGATGATTTTCTCTTTGGTGAGGGAGTTACCGTCATTGAATGGGGAGAATTATTGGAGGACAGTCTGCCAGATGATTATCTGAAGCTGACAATTCTGAAGAAAGCTGATGGACGCGAGCTGGTCTTTGAAAGCAAGGGGCGCCGTTCTCAGGAACTACTTGAGGAGCTGAAGCATGGCTGAATTTGAATTGGCCTTGCGCGAGGCAGAACAGACGGATGCAGAGACTTTGATTGCTTTTCTAAATCAAGTTGGGGCTGAGTCGGATTATATGACCTTAGATGAAGCTGGGATTTTGATGGATGAAGGTCAGATGGCCAGTTTCATTCAGCACCAAGCGGAGTCAGAGAATCAGCTCTATCTATTAGCGCTGCTCGATGATGAAATCGCAGGTCTTGTTAGTATCACGGCGGATTTTCATGAGCGGATTCGGCATATCGGGCAAGTCTTTATCGTTGTCAAAAAAGCTTTTTGGAATCAAGGTCTCGGCCGGATCCTGCTGGAAGAGGCTTTGGATTGGGCGGAGAATAACAGCAGTCTCCGACGATTGGAGCTAACTGTTCAGGTTAGAAATGAGCGAGCTGTCCATCTCTATAAAGAGTTAGGTTTTGAAATTGAAGGCCTCCAAAAAAGAGGGGCCTATTTAACAGAAGGGATATTTCTGGATGTTTACCTGATGGGTAAGCTGATAGATTGATGGAAATATGTTTAAAAAAATTTTACTAATGTTTTTAAGTCTTTTCGCAGTAACGGCAATCGGAGTAGGGGCTTACGCTTGGACTATTTACAATCAGTCGACGGACACCTTGTCCCGCACTTATAAAGGTTTAGGAAATGAAACAAATGTCATTGCCGAAACCAAGCCTTTGACAATTCTGTTGATGGGAGTAGATACAGGAAGCGGTTCGCGTTCTGATGCCTGGCAGGGAAATAGTGACTCGATGATCCTTCTCTCAGTCAATCCTAAAACAAAGAAAACGGTTATGATGAGTTTAGAGCGGGACATTCTAACTCAAATTGATGAAAAAGGTCAAACGACCGAAGCCAAACTTAATGCGGCCTATGCTTATGGCGGTGCAGAATTAGCCATTTCGACGATTCAGGATTTGATGAATATCCATATTGACCGCTATGTGATGATTAACATGCAGGGTTTGGTTCAGCTGGTGGATGCGGTTGGCGGAATTGAGGTCAACAATACCTTTGATTTCCCGATTTCCATCGAAGAAAATGAGCCAGAATATACCGCAACTGTTGAGCCAGGTAAGCATTTGATCAATGGGGATCAAGCTCTGGTCTATGCTCGTATGCGTTATCAGGATCCAGAGGGAGATTACGGCCGTCAAAAACGCCAGCGTGAGGTTATTCGAAAAGTTGTTGAAAAAGTGCTGAGCCTCAATAGCGTTAGTCACTATCAAGCTATTCTACGAGCAGTGAGCAATAACATGCAGACCAATATTGCCTTGGATTCTGGAAGTATTCCTCAGTTACTAGGTTATCAGGATGCCTTTAGACATATTCAATCTGAGCAGCTGCGTGGAGAAGATGCGACATTGGCAGACGGTGGCAGCTATCAGTTGGTAACTTCAGAGCATTTGCTTGAAATGCAAAACCTAATCCGTAAAACTTTGGGGCTGGACTTGGTAAAAAGTTTGAAAACCAATGCGGTTCTTTATGAGGATTTGATGGGAGGCAATAGTCTCAGGAGTACAGATTCAAGTTCATATGAAGAATATAACGGAACCTATGATGCTACCAGCCAACCGGCAACTTATGGTGGTGGATATAATTCCTATTCGGCGGAGGTGCCTAGCAATGCAGAAACAGTACCATCAGTTTCTTCTGTGGCACCAACTACTACCACAGGGGTTAATGGTACTCCTACAACAGCAGA
>NZ_KQ968982.1:64657-71658 GCF_001578725.1 Streptococcus sp. DD04 | reverse complement strand
CAAGCTCAAAGTCAGTATTAAACTGTACTTTGAGCTTGTTTTTTATTGATAGGATTCCCATAAATCCTTTATTTGTTCGATTTGAATTGTTGCTTGGTTTTCAAGAACTTTGTATTTGTAGCTTAAATCCTGAGTGATGTCTTTTAAGTTGTCTCTTTGTTCTTGGATGATGGCAAGGTTGCGTTGGATATTAGCTAGATTGTCCTGGATCTTGTCTAAGATATCCGATGTTTCAGTGACTTCTTCTCGGATTTTTTGGCGGTTTTCAACCAGCTTATAGCTGGCTGCTGCGGCACCGATAAAAAGGAGAATATTTGAAAGTTTCATAGTTCCTCCTTAAGCTTGGGCAATTTTCGCTGCTAATTCAGCCAAGGCTGTAAAATCTGGTTCGTGAGTTTCAAAGCTAATTTGCAGGCCATCCGTCTCCTCATAGCGAGGAGCTAGATGGACGTGGGTGTGAAAGACAGTTTGACCAGCGATTTCTTCGTTGTTATTAAGTATATTCATCCCCTTGGCTTTCGTTACCTTCATGACTTTGCGGGCAATGTCCGGTACACGGGCGAAGAGTTGACTAGTGCTATCTGCATCCATTTCCAGAAGGTTTCGGAAATGTTGTTTGGGAACAACCAGAGTATGGCCAGGTGTGACCTGAGAAATATCTAGGAAGGCCAGTACTTGGTCGTCTTCATAGACTTTAGAAGCTGGAATTTCCCCTGCAATAATTTTACAAAAAATACAATCAGCCATAAATGATACCTCTATTCGCTAGTTTTTGTTATAATTTAAAATATAAGAACATTATACCAGAATTTGGAGAAAATATGTTAGAAATCAAGTGTCTTACAGGAGGCTATATCAATATTCCTGTCTTAAAAGATATCAGTTTTGAGGTTGGCGACGGTCAATTGGTTGGTCTGATTGGTCTTAATGGTGCCGGAAAGTCTACTACGATCAATGAAATCATCGGCTTTCTGACGCCCTATAAGGGAGAGATTCGGATTGACGGCTTACAGCTGCGGGAAAATCCCAGTGCCTACCGCAAGAAGATTGGCTTTATCCCTGAGACGCCTAGTCTCTATGAGGAGCTGACCCTGCGTGAGCATATTGAAACGGTGGCCATGGCTTACGATATCGAGCAGGAAGTCGCTTTTGAGCGCGTGGAAGGCCTGTTAACTATCTTCCGGCTCAAGGATAAGCTGGACTGGTTTCCGGTGCATTTTTCCAAGGGGATGAAACAGAAGGTCATGATTATCTGTGCTTTCGTGGTAGATCCTAGTCTTTTTATCGTGGATGAGCCTTTTTTGGGTCTGGATCCCGTAGCTATTGCAGACCTTATCCAGCTCTTGGAGGAGGAAAAGAAAAAAGGCAAGTCCATCCTCATGAGTACCCACGTTCTGGATTCAGCCGAGAAGATGTGCGATAGCTTTGTGATTTTGCATAAAGGACAGGTGCGTGCCAAGGGCAATCTAGCTGAGTTGCGAGGACAATTTCAGATGCCAGAAGCTAGTCTCAATGACATCTATCTGGCCTTGACGGAAGAGGCTGCGGTATGAAAGAAGTATTTGCTAAACGCAAGCAGGATTTCCGTCAGCAGTGTCTGAAATACCTGCGTTATGTGCTTAATGATCATTTTGTCCTTTTTCTGCTGGTCTTTATGGGGTTTTTAGGTGTTCAGTATAGTCAGCTATTGCGGCATTTTCCGACGAATCACTTACCAATCATTGCCAGTCTGGTTGTTCTATCGCTTTTTATCCTGCCTTTTGGGCGTATTGCGACCTATCTGGAAAAGCCAGATATGCTCTTTTTGCTAGTGCAGGAGCAGGCAGCGATTGATTTTATCAAGGGGCAGATTTGGCGTTCTTATCTTTTATACGCAGTCTTACAGACTGGAATGTTGTTGCTGTTAGCTCCGCTTTTTCTGGCTCTGGGCTTACCAATCTGGGGCTTTGGGCTCTACTGCCTGCTTATGCTGCTGCTAAAATGGTTTTTATTTCAAGGCAAGGGAGGCCGCTTTTTTATGGCGGATCGCCTCAATTGGCAGTATGCGATTGCTGCTGAGGAGGGGCGCAAGCAGAGGCTCCTGCGTTTCTTTGCTCTCTTTACCAATGTCAAGGGCATTTCAAACAGTGTCAAGCGTCGGGAGTATCTGGATGGTTTGACAAGACTCGTGAGCAAACAGCATAGCAAGACATGGCAGAATATGTTTTTGCGCTCCTATCTGCGCAATGGCGACTTGTTTCCTTTGACCCTGCGACTTCTGCTGTTAGCTCTGCTAACGATCATTTTTGTCAGCCAGTCTTGGATTGCTGCAGGTTTTGTTGTCCTCTTCAATTATCTCTTGCTCTTTCAGTTGCTTGCTCTTTATGAAGCATTTGATTATCAGTATCTCACCCAGCTTTTCCCGCTTGACAGAAAAGATAAGATTAAGGGAGCGAGGCAGATTATTACAGCGGTTGGACATAGTGTCTTGCTTTTTGAAACACTGGTGGCTTTGCTCTTTTTCCAAGACAGAGCCGCTGTATTGCCAATCCTTGGAGTCACAGTATTATTGTATCTTTTATATTTGCCATTTAAATTAAATAGATTGGTTGACTAAAAGAGGTAAAACTAGTAAAATAGATAGGAAACTTTTTACGGAGGGGAATCATGGACTTGGTTGATAATGAGCTAACCCTGACACCAATAGCTGGTAAGAGTGGAAAGGCCTATATGGGGACTTATCCAGACGGGGGGCGCGTTTTCGTCAAGATGAATACAACCCCAATCTTAGCAGGCTTAGCCAGGGAACAAATTGCACCGCAGCTTTTATGGAGCCGCCGCTTACCGGATGGTAATGTTATAAGTGGGCAGGAGTGGCTTGCGGGCACGATCTTGACACCAAATGATATGTCTAAAAAGCAAGTGGTCAATATTTTAACGCGTTTGCATCGTTCGCGGCCCTTAATGACACAATTAACAAAGTTGGGCTATACTTTGGAAACTCCGATTGATTTACTGAATGCTTGGCTAAATCAAGCACCTGCAGTTTTAAGGAACAATCAATATCTGCAGTCGGTTATCCGTGAACTGCGCCAAACAGTGCCAGCCTTTCGGGAGGATTATGCGACCATCGTTCACGGAGATGTTCGTCATAGCAATTGGATTGAAACGGACAGCGGTTTGATTTATCTGGTGGATTGGGATTCCGTTCGGCTAACCGATAGGATGCTGGATGTAGCCCATATCCTGAGCCATTATGTGCCGGATTCAGGCTGGCAAGAATGGCTGACCTACTACGGCTACAAGTACAATCAAACAGTTTTCAATAAAATGTATTGGTTTGGGCAATATTCCTACCTGATGCAAATTGCTAAGTATTACGAGAATAATGATTTAGAAAATGTGAACCGGGAGATTTACGCCTTACGCAACTTCCGTTCCAAGTATGGAAAGGTAAAATGAGAGTAAGAAATCGCAAAGGCGCAACAGAATTGTTAGAGGCCAATCCGCAGTATGTGGTCTTAAATCCAGCCGATGCTAAGGGGAAATGGCGGAAGATCTTTGGGAATGATCACCCTATTCATGTCGAAGTGGGCAGCGGTAAGGGAGCCTTTATCACTGGAATGGCCAAGGCCAATCCGACAATCAACTATATTGGTATTGATATTCAAAAATCCGTACTCAGCTATGCCTTGGATAAAGTGCTGGCAGCGGATGTGCCCAATATCAAGTTGCTTTGGGTCGATGGTTCAGATTTGACCAACTACTTTGAAGACGGGGAAATTGACCAACTTTATCTCAATTTCTCTGATCCATGGCCCAAGAAACGTCATGAGAAGCGCCGGCTGACCTACAAGTCCTTTCTGGATACCTTTAAGCAGATTCTGCCGGAAAATGGAGAAATCCACTTCAAAACAGACAACCGTGGTCTATTCGAGTACAGCTTAGTTAGCTTTTCTCAGTATGGTATGAAGTTAAAAGGCGTGTGGTTGGATTTGCATGCCAGTGACTTTGAGGACAATGTCCTGACAGAATATGAAGAGAAATTCTCCAGCAAGGGACAGGTCATCTACCGAGTTGAGGCGAAGTTTGAATAGATAGCAGTCCTGACAGGTTTGTGAGACTTAAGGATTGTTCACAAATTTCGGTGTTTTTCTATTTTTACAAAGAGATATAAGAAGCGAAATTTTTAAATCAAGCATATCCCTTGCTTTTCTATGCAGGCTGTGGTATACTGAAATTAGTAAATATGAAAGAGAGGCGAGGAAATATCTTCGCCTCTTATCTGTGAGGAGGTGCAGTCTTATCGCAACGATTGTTGAATTAGTAAGAGAAGTCATTGAGCCAGCCATCCAAGAACCTTATGAATTGGTGGATATTGACTATGGCAAGATGGGTGGTGACTATGTTCTTAGTGTTTTTGTAGACAAGCCTGAGGGAATTACGGTCAATGATACGGCAGATTTGACCGATATTATCAGTCCTCTGTTGGACACTATCAAGCCAGATCCTTTTCCTGACCAGTATTTCCTGGAGGTGACGAGTCCAGGCTTGGAGCGTCCGCTGAAGACTAGGGAAGCTGTGGTAGCTGCAGTCGGCAGTTATATCCATGTCAGTCTTTATAAAGCACTGGATAAAAATAAGGTTTTTGAAGGAACTTTACTTGGATTTGAAGATGATGTCTTGCTCATGGAATATATGGATAAAACACGCAGAAAAGAAGTTGAAATTCCATATAGTCTAGTGTCAAAAGCAAGACTGGCCGTTAAATTTTAGTAATAGATAGCAATAATGAAGAAAGGAATACTTTTGTTTCGGCAAAAGTTACATGAAGATGAGTAAAGAAATGCTAGAGGCCTTCCGTATTTTGGAAGAGGACAAAGGTATTAAAAAAGAAGATATTATCGAAGCAGTGACAGAATCCCTTCGCTCTGCTTATCGTCGCCGCTATGGTCAAGCAGACAGCGCAGCTATTGAGTTTAATGAAAAAACAGGTGATTTCCGTGTCTATACTGTCCGCGAAGTTGTGGACGAGGTCTTTGACAGTCGCTTGGAAATCAGCCTCAAGGATGCCTTGGCTATCAGCTCTGCCTATGAGCTGGGAGACAAAATCAAGTTTGAAGAAGCGCCAGCTGAGTTTGGTCGCGTAGCAGCTCAATCTGCCAAGCAAACCATCATGGAAAAGATGCGCAAGCAGACTCGTGCTATCACTTACAACACCTACAAAGAACATGAAAATGAAATCATGTCAGGGACAGTGGAGCGCTTTGACAATCGCTTTATCTATGTCAATCTAGGCAGTATCGAAGCGCAACTGTCTAAGCAAGACCAGATTCCTGGTGAGGTTTTTGCCTCTCATGACCGCATCGAAGTCTTTGTCTATAAGGTTGAAGACAATCCACGCGGGGTCAATGTTTTTGTCAGCCGCAGTCATCCAGAGATGATTAAGCGTTTGATGGAGCAAGAAATTCCTGAAGTTTACGATGGAACCGTGGAAATCATGAGTGTGTCTCGGGAAGCGGGCGATCGGACCAAGGTAGCGGTGCGCAGCCATAATCCAAACGTGGATGCTATCGGAACCATCGTCGGTCGAGGCGGCGCTAATATCAAGAAGATTACCAGCAAGTTCCATCCAGCTAAATATGATGCCAAAAGTGGCCGTATGATACCGACTGAAGAAAATATTGACGTTATCGAGTGGGTGGCAGATCCGGCTGAATTTATCTACAATGCTATTGCACCAGCAGAAGTGGACCAAGTTATCTTCCATGCTGAAGATAATAAGCGAGCTTTGGTTGTGGTACCGGATAATAAACTTTCTCTGGCTATCGGCCGCCGCGGTCAGAATGTCCGTCTGGCAGCTCATTTGACTGGCTTTAGGATTGACATCAAGTCAGCCAGCGAGTTCGAAGAAATGGAAGCAGCCAATGAACTCGGAGGCTTTGCACAAGATGCGGAAGCATTTGTGGCAGAAGAAGTCTCAACTGAGGGAGTTTTGGCAGAAGCAGAACTGGAAGAAAGTGAAGCAGTAGCCGCAGAATAAGGGAGGCAGATATGGCAAAAACAAGAAAAATCCCTTTAAGAAAATCAGTTGTGTCCAATGAAGTGATTGACAAGCGTGATTTATTGCGCATTGTCAAGAATAAAGAAGGTCAGGTATTCATTGATCCGACAGGCAAGGCTAATGGGCGAGGAGCTTATATTAAGCTAGATAATGAGGAAGCCCATCTGGCTAAGAAAAAGCGAGTTTTCAACCGCAGTTTCAGCATGGAAGTAGAAGAAAGCTTCTATGACGAGCTGATTGCCTATGTCGATCACAAGGTCAAGAGAAGAGAGTTGGGTCTTGAATAAAGAAAAACTAGCAAACTTGCTGGGGCTAGCTCAGCGGGCTGGCCGTATCATTTCAGGGGAAGAATTGGTCATCAAAGCCATCCAAGAAGGAAAAGCCCATCTGGTCTTTCTAGCTGAGGATGCTGGACCAAATCTAACGAAAAAGATTACTGATAAAAGCCATTATTACAAGATAGAAGTGTCAACCGTGTTTTCAACACTGGAATTAAGCTCTGCGATTGGCAAGGCCCGAAAAGTGGCTGCCGTCACAGATGCTGGTTTTACAAAGAAAATGAGGTCTCTTATGCAATAGAAGAGGAGGACAAGAATTGTCTAAAGTTAGATTGTACGAAATCGCAAAAGAACTGGGAAAGGAAAGCAAAGAGGTGGTAGCTCGTGCTAAGGAGCTGGGCTTGGAAGTCAAAAGTCACTCTTCCAGCGTAGAAGCAGAAGCGGGTCAACGCATCAGGGATAGCTTTGGTGCTTCTAAGCCAGCGCCAGAAAAAGTGCCTGTTGCCCAGCCAGTACCGGAGAAAGCACCTCAAAAAGAATCTGCTCCAGCCAAAAAGGAAGAATCCGCGGCTGTTAAGCCAGAAAAGACCAAAGCGGCAGATTCTCCAGCCGCAGCAGCTCCGGCGAAACCTGTTTCAGTTCGGCCGCAAAGTCGTAACTTTAAGGCAGAGCGGGAAGCG
>NZ_KQ968982.1:56160-64637 GCF_001578725.1 Streptococcus sp. DD04 | reverse complement strand
AAATAATCGCCAACCACAAAGCGGTGACAAGAAGGAACGCGGCAATCGCGATCGCAACCAAGGTCGTCCTGACCGCAACACCAATAACGGCCGTCAAGATCGTCGTAATGATCCTCGCAATGACCGTCGTGACAACCGCAGTCAGGACCGTAATCGAGGTGGTCAAAATAATCGTCCACAGTTAAATCAAGGTCCTAAAATTGATTTTAAAGCGCGAGCAGCGGCTCTGAAAGCAGAGCAAAATGCGGAGTACGCACGTTCTAGCGAGGAGCGCTTCAAGCAGGCTCAGGCAGCCAGAGAAGCGCAAGAACGTCAGAATAGGCGGAAAGAGCCAGTTCAAGCAGAAGTACCTGTTGTCGAAACGGTCAAATCTGCTCCGGCCGAACCTGCACCAACTGCCGCTCCCACTGCAGCACCAGTTGCAGTAGATACTCGTCGTAAAAAACAAGCCCGACCAGATAAGAAGCGTGATGAATTTGAACGCGAAGAAGATGGTCCAAGAAAACAACAAAAGAATCGAAGCAGTCAAAATCAAGTGAGAAATCAAAGAAACAGTAACTGGAATAATAACAAAAAGAATAAACGCGGAAAGGGCAACCACAATCAGGCTCCAAAACCTGTTACAGAACGCAAGTTCCATGAGTTGCCGACCGAATTTGAATATACAGATGGCATGACCGTTGCAGAAATCGCAAAACGGATCAAGCGCGAGCCAGCTGAAATCGTCAAGAAGCTCTTTATGATGGGTGTGATGGCAACGCAAAACCAATCTCTTGACGGTGATACTATTGAACTCCTCATGGTAGACTATGGTATCGAAGCTAAGAAGAAGATTGAAGTCGATACTGCCGATATCGAGCGTTTCTTCGTGGAAGAAGGCTACATCAATCCGGATGAATTGGTAGAACGTCCGCCGGTTGTGACCATCATGGGACACGTTGACCATGGTAAAACGACCCTCTTGGATACCTTGCGTAACTCTCGGGTAGCGACAGGCGAAGCGGGTGGTATCACCCAACATATCGGTGCTTACCAGATTGAGGAAAACGGCAAGAAGATTACCTTCTTGGATACACCAGGACACGCGGCCTTTACCTCTATGCGGGCCCGTGGTGCGTCTGTGACAGACATCACCATCCTGGTCGTAGCAGCTGATGACGGTGTAATGCCTCAGACTATCGAAGCGATTAACCACTCCAAAGCAGCTAATGTGCCAATTATCGTAGCCATCAACAAGATTGATAAGCCAGGTGCAAATCCAGAGCGTGTGATTGGTGAATTGGCTGAGCATGGTGTCATATCGACTGCTTGGGGCGGCGAGTCTGAATTTGTCGAAATCTCAGCGAAATTCAACCAAAATATCGATGAACTTTTGGAAACAGTCCTCTTGGTGGCTGAAATCCAAGAGCTCAAGGCTGATCCGACTGTTCGAGCGATTGGTACAGTCATCGAAGCCCGTCTGGATAAAGGAAAAGGTGCGGTTGCAACCTTGCTTGTCCAACAAGGTACACTGAATGTGCAGGATCCAATCGTTGTCGGCAATACCTTCGGTCGGGTTCGGGCTATGACTAATGATCTAGGCCGTCGCGTTAAGGTGGCTGGTCCATCTACCCCAGTTTCCATCACTGGTCTCAATGAAACTCCGATGGCTGGTGACCACTTTGCGGTCTATGAAGATGAAAAAGCTGCGCGTGCAGCCGGCGAAGAACGTGCGAAACGTGCCCTTCTCAAACAACGTCAAGCTACTCACCGTGTCAGTCTGGAAAATCTCTTTGATACCCTCAAAGCTGGTGAAGTCAAGTCTGTTAATGTTATCATCAAGGCTGATGTACAAGGTTCTGTAGAAGCCTTGGCTGCTTCCCTGCAGAAGATTGAAGTGGAAGGTGTTAAGATTACTATCGTCCACTCAGCAGTTGGTGCTATCAATGAATCCGATGTAACGCTGGCAGCAGCTTCAAATGCCCTGATTATTGGTTTTAACGTCCGTCCGACTTCTCAAGCGCGCCAGCAGGCGGAAGCTGACGATGTAGAAATTCGTCTCCACAGCATTATCTACAAGGTTATCGAGGAAATGGAAGATGCCATGAAGGGAATGCTGGATCCAGAGTACGAAGAAAAAGTCATCGGGGAAGCCCTTATTCGCGAAACCTTCAAGGTTTCCAAGGTCGGAACTATCGGTGGATTTATGGTTATCAATGGTAAAGTTACCCGTGATTCCAAAGTTCGAGTTATCCGTGATGGTGTCGTGATTTATGATGGTGCTCTTGCCAGCCTCAAGCACTTTAAGGATGACGTTAAGGAAATTACCAATGGCCGCGAAGGTGGACTCATGATTGACGGTTACAATGACATCCAAGTAGATGACACGATTGAAGCTTACATCATGGAAGAGATTAAAAAATAAAAAACTCGCAGCGAAAATCAGGAACGCGATAAAGAATCAATGATTCTAGGCGAATCCATCTTTTCGCAAAGAGTTCGAAACAAACTCAATCCAACTAAAACTAAAAATATAAGCTAGGCTAGGCCTAGCTTATATTGCAGAAGAAAAAATTAGAAAGGAAATCCTATGGCAAACAATTTTCGTGCAGACCGTGTGGGAATGGAAATTAAGCGTGAAGTCAATGAGATTTTGCAGAAAAAGGTTCGTGATCCACGAGTTCAGGGTGTGACCATCACCGATGTCCAAATGTTGGGTGACTTGTCCATGGCCAAGGTCTACTACACGATTATGAGTGACTTGGCTTCTGACAATCAGAAAGCCCAGCTTGGTCTGGAAAAGGCGACTGGTACCATCAAGCGAGAACTGGGACACAATCTTAAAATGTATAAGATTCCAGATTTGACCTTTATTAAGGATGAATCTATTGAGTATGGCAACAAGATTGATCAGATGTTGCGCAATCTAGATAAAAAATAAAGAGGAACTCAGCTGAAACTAGCTGAGTTTTTGCTTTTGACTCTCCCAAAAATAGGCCGTATGAAAAACATAAACGAAAAAGATGATATTTTTTTTAAAAAAAGCTTGTTACTTTAATTAATATCCTTTACAATAGAAAAAGGAGAATATTCGATATTTATTTTTCGGAGGAAAAGAAATGTCCATTAATTGGCAAGAAATTATATTTAGCTTCTTGGGAGGCTTGGGCCTGTTTCTATACAGTATCCGTATGATGGGAGATGGGCTGCAGCAGGCGGCGGGAGACCGATTGCGCTACTTTATCGACAAGTACACCAGTAATCCTTTTTTAGGTGTCCTGGTCGGTATCGGCATGACTGCCCTGATTCAGTCCAGTTCAGGTGTGACGGTCATTACAGTCGGTCTAGTTAGTGCGGGGCTGTTGACCTTGCGTCAGGCCATCGGGATTGTCATGGGGGCCAATATCGGGACGACTGTGACTTCCTTCATCATCGGTTTTAAACTGGGTGATTACGCTCTGCCTTTGCTCTTTGTCGGCGCGGTTTGCCTCTTTTTTACCAAAAATCGCTCGGTTAATAATGTCGGCCGAATCCTCTTTGGTGTCGGCGGTATCTTTTTTGCCCTCAATCTGATGAGCGGAGCCATGGAGCCCCTCAAGGATCTGCAGGTCTTCCGGGATTACATGGTTCAGCTTAGTAAAAATCCGATTTTGGGTGTTTTTGTCGGGACGGGGCTGACCCTCCTCATTCAGGCTTCCTCAGCGACCATTGGGATTCTGCAGAATCTCTATGCCAGCAATCTCATTGACCTGCAAGGAGCCTTGCCAGTGCTGTTTGGTGACAATATCGGAACCACGATTACAGCGATTATCGCTTCCTTAGGAGCCAATATCGCAGCCAAACGCGTAGCTGGTGCCCATGTGGCCTTTAATGTCATTGGAACAGTTATCTGTTTGCTCTTTCTCGTGCCATTTACTGCTCTGATTCAGTGGTTTGAGACAGCGCTGCATCTGTCACCGGAAATGACCATTGCCTTTGCCCACGGGACCTTTAATATCACCAATACTATCGTCCAATTTCCCTTTATCGGTGTTTTAGCCTATGTGGTTACGAAATTGATTGCGGGTGAGGATGAAACAGTCAAATATGAACCTCTTTATCTGGACAAGATTTTGATTCATCAGGCACCATCTCTGGCTTTGGGAAATGCCAAAAAGGAACTGCTTCACATGGGTGGCTATGCTTTTAAATCTTTTGAACTGGCCTATGATTATATCATTAACCATGAAGAAAAAGCTGCTGAAAAGGGGCATAAGACGGAGGAAGCCATCAATGCGATTGATGATGAACTGACTCGTTATCTGATTGCACTTTCTGGTGAGCAGCTTAGTCAAAAGGAAAGTGAGATCCTGACCAATATTTTAGACTCCAGCCGAGATTTGGAGCGAATTGGGGATCACTCAGAGGCTTTGATAAATCTGACAGACTACCTGATCCGCAAGAAGGTTACCTTCTCACCAGCTGCTTTGGAAGAACTGGAAAAAATTTATCACATGACTTTAGAGTTTATCAAAGAAGCTTTAACTTCTGTGGAAACAAATGATGTTGAGTTGGCGAATAATTTGACAGCGAAACATGAAGCGATTGATAAGCTAGAGCGCAAGCTACGTAAGACGCATATTTCTCGTCTAAATAGAGGAGAATGTACACCTCAGGCTGGTGTCAACTTTATCGAAATTATTTCGCACTATACTAGGGTTGCTGACCATGCCATGAATTTGGCGGAAAAAGTCCAAATCGAGCAGATTTAAGAATTTTAAAAAGCAGGATTCCTGCTTTTTTGTTTGTTCAAATAATATAATAAATTTTTCCAAAAAACAGGTATAGACCATTTACAAATAAAACAGAAAGCGTTATAATAGAGTCAATAAAAAATTAAACAAGAGGAGGCAGTCAGATGCCTAAATATATTAAAGCAGATCAATTTTTCTATCCTCAAGGGATTCGTAAGGGTGGATTTTTGGAATTGATCGATGGAAAATTTGGGAAATTGGTGCAAGAAGTGCCTGCTGATGCGGAAGTGATTGATTACACAGGCTACTCTGTCGCACCAGGTCTGGTCGATACCCATATCCATGGTTTTGGTGGGGTCGATGTCATGGACAATAACATCGAAGGTACCCTCCACACCATGAGTGAAGGGCTTTTGACGACAGGGGTTACCAGTTTCCTGCCGACTACGCTGACCTCTTCCTATGAGCAGCTTTTGGCTGTGACGGAAAATATCGGTGCTCGCTATCAGGAAGCTAGCGGTGCCAAGATTCGTGGTCTCTACTTTGAAGGGCCTTACTTCACTGAAAAGTACAAGGGTGCCCAAAATCCAGCCTATATGAAAGATCCGCGCATGGATGAATTTCGTGCTTGGCAAAAGGCTTCCAATGGTCTTCTCAATAAGATCGCTCTGGCACCAGAACGTGAGGGAGTGGAGGAATTTGTCCGCACCATCACTGATGAAGGTGTGACAGTGGCGCTGGGGCACTCCAATGCGACTTATGATGAAGCCAAGACAGCAGTAGAAGCGGGTGCCAGTGTCTGGGTGCATGCTTACAATGGCATGCGGGGCTTGACCCACCGCGAGCTGGGCATGGTTGGGGCTATGTACGAGCTGCCCCACACTTACGCAGAGCTGATTTGTGATGGTCACCATGTGGATCCTAAGGCCTGTGATATTTTGCTCAAGCAAAAAGGGCATGAACATGTAGCCCTCATCACCGACTGTATGACTGCAGGAGGTCTAGACGACGGCGACTACATGCTGGGCGAATTTCCAGTAGTCGTAGCCAATGGCACGGCCCGCCTCAAATCTACCGGCAACTTAGCAGGATCAATCCTGCAGCTCAAAGACGGCCTGAAAAACGTGGTTGAGTGGGGCATTGCTAACCCTCACCAAGCAGTCATGATGGCTAGTCTCATCCCAGCAAAATCCGTACACATTGATGATGTCTGCGGCCAGATCAAGGAAGGCTACGATGCTGACTTTATCGTTCTGGACAAGGATTTAGAGCTGGTTGCCACTTATCTGGATGGTGAAAAACGTTTTACAGTATAAAATAGTAAACCATTCGTTTTAAAAAGTCTCCTTATATTTTTCAGAAAGGATAGGTTAATGGCCTATCCTTTTTGTTGGCTTTGGCAAACTTTCAAAGCTCAATCCTAGGTCGCTCCTTATATCTGCTTCAAAAGAGTTGTTTCTGAACGGAGCTCCCATCTTTCCCTGAAGAATTTGCTTAGCCTTTGAAGTTAGATTAAGAGCTGTATGCGACTTTCTTCAGTAGTCTAATCAGCCAGAAGATGTGAAATGTGCGATGAGAGAAGTTTGAATTGCTGGTAGGGGCGTGATATAATATGATTATATGATTAGACGGGGGTAGGATATGAAAAAGATTGACGTAAAATTTCTGGTAATGGGAGTTTTTTTCCTTCTTTTCGGGCTTGTTTTGAAACGTTTTTTAATGACCTTTATCGGCTTGGCCTTTATCAGCTACAGCTTTTTCAGTAAAGGGATGGCACCAACGAAAGAAAATATTTTCAAACCAAAATTTCCTAAAAAGAAAAAAGGGAAATGAGCTTTCTTGGCATTGGCGAGGAAGCTTCTGCCGGATAAAAGAATGCTGAACTGTGCATAGATAAAAATCAAGGAGGCATGAGATGAAAGACTATCTCTTAAACAATGGTGTAAAAATTCCAGTCTTGGGCTTTGGCACTTGGAAGGCTCAGGATGGTGAGGAAGCCTATCAGGCGGTGCTGGCCGCTCTCAAGGCAGGCTACCGGCACATTGATACGGCAGCGGTCTATAAGAATGAAGAAAGCGTCGGCCGAGCCATTAAGGACAGCGGCCTTGCGCGTGAGGATCTCTTCATCACGACTAAGCTTTGGAATGGCAATCATACTTATGAAGAAGCTCAGGCAGCTTTTGCCCGTTCTATGGAAAGGCTGGGCTTGGACTATCTGGATCTCTATCTCATCCACTGGCCCAATCCAAAACCTTTGCGAGAAGATGGTGCTTGGAAAAAGCGCAATGCGGAAGTATGGCGGGCCATGGAAGATCTCTATGAGGCAGGCAAGATTCGGGCCATCGGCGTCAGCAATTTCCTGCCCCATCACCTAGAGGCTCTGCTTGAGACAGCGCGCATCACTCCGGCTGTCAATCAAATCCGCCTAGCACCAGGCGTCTATCAGACAGAAGCGGTGGACTTCTGCCGTGAGCGTGGTATTTTGCTAGAAGCTTGGGGACCTTTTGGTCAGGGAGAGCTTTTCCAAAATCCAGCAGTGCAGGCTGTCGCAGACAAGTATGGCAAGACTATTGCCCAAGTCGCTCTGGCTTGGAGCTTGCAAGAGGGCTTTCTGCCTTTGCCTAAGTCGGTCACTCCGAGCCGAATCGCCAGTAATCTAGATTGCTTTGACATCGAGCTAGATGCTACTGACATGGAACTTCTTAAAAGCATACCTGTCGAAGCTGGGGCGCCAGATCCGGATCAGAAGGATTTTTGATGAAAGTGATTTTTTGTCAAAGTTCAGACAGTGAAAGCTTGTCAGTTGATTAAGGAACTCGCCTTTTTTAGCTATGCCAGCGAGACTGTCACAGTTTCAGATCAGCACCATGCAGTCTTGGAGCTTGCTGGTTGGGAAGAGATTTATGAACTAAAAATTTGAAAGTATCCCCAGATTGAAGAGAGCTGGGGATTTTTATCTATGGCAATATGGAAACGCTATAAAACAAGAGCTTTCTGTGCTATAATGAGGTATGTAAAACGAGACCGATATCCAAACAAAAAGAGTTAGATAAGGGAGTCAGATGAAAAAGACCCAGGAATTAGAAATAGAAAAGCAGCTGATTGAGGATTGTATGTATATTTTTTACCAATATCTTTTTATGAATTTCTTTATTTATAAAGATATCTATGTTATACTATGAACTATAGATTTTTGGTTATCTAGTATAACTGTTTTTATAAAAGAGGTTACTACTTTGACTTTAATAGATAAAATAAAAGCAAAAGATCTTAATTATTGGGATTTTAAAAATGTAACTGCTTCGGGTATTCATAAAATTAGTGCGTATCCAGCTACTATGGTACCCGACATGCAATATGAATTGATTAATTTAATTAAAAGTGAAGATTCATCCATTACAAATATTCTTGATCCGTTTCATGGTTCGGGAACGACACTTGTAGAAGGAGAGAAGAATAATCTTTTTCCTATTGGTATAGATATTAACCCTTTGGCTAATCTTATCACAAAAGTAAAGTTGCAAGGTGTTAATAAACAGTATATTTACGTAGCAAATAAAAAAATAGAGCTATTTTTAAAAAGTGACAGTTCAGAGTTTGACAAACACTATTTTTATAATATAGAAAAATGGTATCGTAAAGATTTCATACAGACATTTAGTAAAATTCGTTATGCTATCCAGAGAGAAAAATATAGATATGTAAGACAGTATTATTGGGTGTGTTTAATTAATATTTTAAAAAAATACAGTAATACACGAAGTT
>NZ_KQ968982.1:38437-55795 GCF_001578725.1 Streptococcus sp. DD04 | reverse complement strand
AACGTTTAAATTGCATGTAAAAGAGAAAAATGTCATTGAGGCGATGGTAAACCATATCATTGATGATTTTATAAAGAGTATTAATACTTACTTTCAATATTTACCTGATTATGACAGAAATAAAAAACTTAATTTACAGATAGGAAAATCTGAAGAGATTTTATTTAAAATGAAGAATGATTCAGTAGATTTAATTGTTACTTCTCCTCCATATGGAGATAACTCAACTACAGTAACATATGGACAGTACTCTATGCTACCGATATATTGGATTGATAAGAAGGATTTGGAGGATTTTTCTGAGAATTTAATAGATAATTATTCAAGTATTGATTCAAATAGTTTAGGTGGAGCAGGTAAAAGAAATAAACAAAAACATCAGTCACGCTATTTATCTGAATATCTTGATAGTATATCACAAGATAAGAGAAAAAAAGTAGAAAATTTTGTAATAGACTATTTGGAAGTGATGACGCAAATGGGACGTGTTCTAAAAAAGGATAAGAGAATAGTTTTAACTTTAGGTGATCGACGTGTTGATAATAAAATAGTGCCATTATCAAGTATTACGCAGGAATTTTTTGAAAATATTGGTTTTGAGTTGGAAGCTTCTATTACACGTAATATACCTATAAAGAGAATGCCAAGACGGGTTTCTAAAGTAAAAGATAAATCAGTGGAATCAATGAATCAAGAATATGTTTTGATATTAAGAAAAATAAAGGAGATTTAGATGCCTAATAAAGTTGAACAAGTACCTATTACTGTAGCAGGTAATATATTGAGTGAATTATCAGAAAAAATTCCGAATAATATTATTGCTCTAAATGAGTTAATAAAAAATGCGTACGATGCTTGTTCTCCTAGTGTCGATATTACATTGGATTCGGAATCTAGACTACTTACAATTCGAGACTACGGAATTGGTATGGATACGGAGGGAATTAAAAAATTATTCCACATATCAAGTAGTGATAAGCATTATGGAGAAATTATTTCTTATAAGGACACTAAACGCTTAACTCAGGGGTCAAAAGGTTTGGGATTTTTATCTGTTTTTAGATTTGGGAAAAAAGTATATTGGAAAACAGCTCAAAATACTCAGATCTCAGAGTTTACTGTAGATTTTGATTCTTTGGTTACTGAATATAATATAACAGATAAGCGTTTAGATGTTACTCTTTCAAGTTCAGGTGATTTTATAGGTACATTAATCCAAATTGAAATCAATGATTATAATGTCAATACTTTAAAAAGGTATCTTAGTGAAGAAGTTAATCGAAATAAAATTTTAAATTCTTTTATTGATGATAAAATATCTGACGGAAAAATTTCTGCCGATAAGAACTTTATTATAAAACTTAATATAGATGGAGAGATTAACTCAACCGATTATGAAATTCAATTACAGACACAAAATAAGCCTCAGCAGTTATTTGAAATAAATTATTCTTCGTCTGATCAAAATCTAGTCTTTAGGAAAGATGGTAAGGATATCTTTTCTGAAGAATTTAGTTTTAATTCAGATAGGTATTCTCTTGATATTAGTTTAGCTGCCTATTATCTCGTTTCAAAAGGAAAAAGTAAGATTAACTCTTTATTCTATAATCCTACTAATAATAACTTAACTCCTTTAATTTATATCAATAATAATTTATTTAACAACTATATGTTGTTTGATACTGAATTAATGGGTACTAAAAAATATAGTGAAGTATTAAAGCAATTAATTGGTTATATTTCGATTAAATCTAGTGATTCATCAATACAGTTTAATTCTGATCGGACTCAATTTTCTCAGAGTGAGTTAACTGATGAGATTGCTCATTTCATTGAAAAATTAAATGAAGAAATTCAGAGAATTGGTGCTTCGTTGAAAAATGAATTAAGAGATTTTTCTTCCAAAACATTTATTCAAAATAGGATACCCGAAGAAGAAACTTCTAATCCTGACAATCTTAAAAAATATATTAAACCAAATTTTAAATTAAAGGATTCTATAATTTTTAAAAAACAAGGAAACAAATTAAAATGTACTCTATTTGATGAGGAAACTCTATTAGATATTATTCCGAAGGCTAAAAAAACAATAGATTTGGGTACAGTTGAATCATGGATTGATATAGATGACCTAAATAAGAAGATTACTAATTTAAATGAATTAATCCAAGTTGCAACAGACATTTACTTTAATGAAGAAAAAGTTAGTGAATTTAATAAACTTCAAGAGGGGGAATGGTTGATTAGTCAAGAGACAGATACTACAGTATCTTCTCTAAAGATAATTTTAAGGAAGCCAGCTCAACCTAAAATCAGTCAAAGAGAAAATATACTCAAGAAGGGGATAGATTATAAAGTTGATGATTTATTCACTTTTACAAATAGTTTTGGTGAAGAAGATAAAGGTTTACAATTTGAAATTGATACAAAAAATAATCCTACTATTAATTTTAATAAAGGCATAATAAGTTTTGGTCGCTTAAATGAAAATACGATTTCAATTAAAATAACCGATAAGAAAACAGGGCTTATTCATGAGGCTGATTTTACATTTAGAGTGGTAGAAGATAACTTTGACATTTCTCAACTAGAATCTTCTAATAGGAATTTAGTTAGCATGCCTATAAACAAAGAAGTTAACTTTAGACCAGACGTTGTCAGTTTTATAGGAGAAATTAATCGAATTTTTAATACTGACGATTATAGTTTTGTAGCAGTTGCTGCTTATCGAACGTTAATTGAAATTGTTGTAAATGATATTTTGGATAATAGCGATAGAAGGAAGACAGAAAGTTTATTACAAAACTACAGACAAGTTATTGAGGAAGGAGAAAATTCAATTGATAAAAGTGAACTAGATGCAAAAGATAAACAAACTTTAAAATCTTTACTTAAATCAATTGGATCTAGAGATGAAAGCGAAAGCTTTTTAGCATTTTTAAATTTGTCAACGCATGGGGGAACTAGAATTATAACAAAAGTTGATGTAATGAAAAAAACACAAGAAATAAAATTATTATTGGGTTTACTATATATTTCAGAAGTTGATAAAAATAAATAAATTTTTGCTTCCTTTGATTGTTAAATTTGATAAATGCTACATAGTATATGATTCTTATTTTTATAAAAGTAGTATTTTTATCAATTTTTAAAATGATAATTCATCTATGTAGATACTTTTGAGGAGGAAGAAGTCGCTCCGCTGACAGAGATTGTTGCCAATATCAATCGCACTAACAGCGAGATTGCCAGCAAAACAGCTGACCTAGTAGACATGCTGGGACAGCTCAGAGGTACAACGCCAGAAGCTGATGCAGAACTCAAAGCATTTCTTGAAGCCTTTAAGGGATAAGGTGAGGATCTACTTTCTGTACTGTTCAGTGAGTTAGAACTTTATGCGATTGAATATTCCCGAACGCATATTAGGCCTCCCCTTCCTCAGTTAGCTTTTTTTGTGAAACTGATGAATACCTCGTCTGTATGGGTGGTGCCGTTCCTTATAGTGGCTTATAAAAACGATAGAAACAAAAGAATGAGGTGTGAAGTATAAAAACTAAGTACTTAAAATCTTTAATCTGTCCCCTTACGATAGAGATGTTGTTTATCTTAGGGTGTTTCTTATGCTCTTCGAAAGATCATATTTTTCTTAACTTTTTGTTTTATCTAATCTTAGCCATCTATTTTTCTTGGAATAAGGATTTTTCCTTAAAAGAGTGGTGGAAGGCTGTAAGAAGTGGCGGCAGGTTTTGGAAACAGGTCCTCCTGACTATCCTCTTTCTTAGTCTAGCTTTTGTTTTTACCAACTTCTTGGAGAGTCTATTTCCTGATTTGGATAAAGGAATGATTCATTTAAGAGCGGACAGTTGGTTGAAACTTGTGTTATACGCAGCCTCTACCATTCTATTGCCACCTATTGTAGAAGAAATTTTCTACCGAAAACTCCTTATATCCTTTAAAAGCAAGAAAATTTTAATAGTGACAACAGTTTTGAGCATGTTTCTATTTGCTCTGGCACATGCTTTTGCCATTTGGGGCATCTTCTTATGTATGATCTGGGCCCTGCCTTTAAGTCTTTCCTATATTAGGACAAGAAATCTTTATGTTCCTATGACGGCTCATCTCATCTGTAATATGATTATAAATGGGCTAACGGTTTTTGAAGTTTGTAACTTTTTACTCAACTAGATGCTCATCATATTATGTTAGCGAAATTGATAAACCAGCTCTGGCTGGTTTTTTGTTTGTCGATGCGAGAAGAGGAGATGATTCAATTTTCAAATGAAATTGAAAGCTATCCTAGCATTCTATTAGGGCAGTTACAAGGTGAGCAGATTCTTATATTTAAGTCTTTTAGAGGGTTAAAATCAACTTATTATTTTGTTTCGTGAGTCTTTTTAGACTTTCTAAGAAAACTGTCACAAAGTTTAAGAAAAGACATGAGAGAATGTTTTTACAGTGTCCTACTACTTTCAACGGAATTTTTTACCAATCATCAGAAAAGCATTTTACAAAAGCAATCTTTTTTGTTACAATAATGCCTAGAAAGAATTCTCATTGTCTACTTTCTAGCGAGTCTGGGTTGGTGGGAGCCGGATAGGGAAGCAGTGCAGATGGCGCTTTCGGTTAGAATTTACAAATAGAATGAAGTAATAAATTAGGGTGGAACCGCGTCTTGACGCCCCTAGGTTGAAATAGCCTAGGTGTGTCTGATGTGGTTCTTTTGCTTGTTCAAACGGAACAGAGGACAGGTCTAGCGCTAGAAATGAAATAAACTAAAGGAGTAACCAATGTCTAAGAAGTTAACGTTTCAAGAAATTATCTTGACTTTACAGCAGTTCTGGAACGACCAGGGCTGTATGCTCATGCAGGCCTATGATAATGAAAAGGGTGCGGGAACCATGAGTCCCTATACCTTCCTGCGGGCTATTGGGCCAGAGCCTTGGAATGCGGCCTATGTAGAGCCGTCTCGCCGACCAGCAGATGGTCGTTATGGGGAAAATCCTAACCGTCTTTATCAGCACCATCAATTTCAGGTGGTTATGAAGCCGTCTCCAAGCAATATCCAAGAACTTTATTTGCAGTCTTTGGAGCTCTTGGGTATCAATCCGCTGGAGCACGATATTCGCTTTGTCGAGGATAACTGGGAAAATCCGTCAACTGGCTCGGCTGGTCTGGGCTGGGAAGTTTGGCTGGATGGTATGGAAATCACTCAGTTCACTTACTTCCAGCAGGTCGGAGGTCTGCCAACTCAGCCGGTGACTGCTGAGGTGACTTATGGTCTGGAGCGTCTGGCTTCTTATATCCAAGAAGTGGACTCTGTCTATGACATTGAGTGGGCTGACGGCGTCAAGTACGGCGAAATTTTCACTCATCCTGAGTACGAGCATTCCAAGTACAGCTTTGAGGTCAGCGATCAAGACTTGCTCTTGGGGAATTTTGAGAAGTTTGAAGCAGAAGCTAAGCGCTGTCTGGACGAGCATCTGGTACACCCAGCCTATGACTATGTTCTCAAATGCTCGCATACCTTTAACCTCTTGGATGCGCGTGGTGCTGTATCTGTGACTGAGCGGGCTGGCTATATCGCCCGTATTCGCAATCTGGCGCGTGTTGTGGCCAAGACCTTTGTGGCTGAGCGCAAGCGTCTGGGTTATCCGCTTTTGGATGCAGAGACGCGCGAGAAACTCTTGGCAGAGGAGGGAGAATAATCATGGTAAAAAATTTATTAGTTGAATTAGGCTTGGAGGAAATGCCAGCCTATGTCGTGACACCGAGCATGAAGCAGCTGCGCGACAAGATGGGAGCCTTCTTGACAGACCATCGTCTGACCTTTGAGAAAATTGAAATGTTCTCAACACCTCGCCGTTTAGCCGTGCGCGTGGTTGGCTTGGCGGACAAGCAGTCCGACTTGACCGAAGATTTCAAAGGCCCTTCTAAGAAAATTGCTCTGGATGCAGATGGGAACTTTACCAAGGCTGCAGAAGGCTTTGTCCGTGGCAAGGGCTTGACGGTTGAGGACATTACTTTCCGCGAAATTAAGGGGGAAGAATACGTCTATGTGACCAAGGAAGAGGTCGGTCGCCCTGTAGAGGAAACCATCCCAGCAGTGACAGAAGTTCTGCAAGCCCTGACCTTCCCTGTCAGCATGCACTGGGCCAACAACACCTTTGAATACATCCGCCCTGTCCACACCTTAACTGTACTCTTAGATGAGCGGGCCTTTGACTTGGATTTCTTGGACATCAAGAGCGGCCGTACTAGTCGTGGACATCGCTTTTTGGGGCAAGAAACAGAGATTGCTTCAGCGAATTCCTATGAAGATGACCTGCGGAATCAGTTTGTCATTGCCAATCCTCTTGAGCGGGAAAATATGATTGTCGAGCAGATTCGAGCACTTGAAGAGGAGCACGGGGTTTCTATCGAGATTGACGAAGACCTGCTCAATGAGGTCTTGAATCTGGTAGAATATCCAACTGCTTTCTTGGGTAATTTTGATGCCAAATATTTAGAGGTGCCTGAGGAAGTCTTGGTAACTTCCATGAAAGAGCACCAGCGTTACTTTGTTGTGCGCGATGCTGAAGGCAAGCTTTTACCACACTTCATCTCTGTCCGAAACGGAAATGCCGAGCATCTGGAAAATGTTATCAAGGGGAATGAGAAAGTCTTGGTAGCTCGTCTGGAAGATGGGGAATTCTTCTGGCGCGAAGACCAAAAACTGGCTATTGCTGACTTGGTTGAAAAGCTGGGGAATGTGACCTTCCACGAGAAGATTGGCTCTCTGGCAGAGCACATGGATCGGACTGGCAAGATTGCAGCTCTGCTGGCGCAAGAAGCAGGACTGGATGCTGAGGAGACAGCCGACTTGGCTCGTACAGCGGCTATTTATAAGTTTGACTTGCTGACTGGCATGGTTGGGGAATTTGATGAGCTGCAAGGTATCATGGGTGAGAAGTATGCTCTTCTGGCTGGTGAGAATGCTGTGGTGGCAGCTGCCATTCGGGAGCACTATATGCCGACATCAGCCGATGGCGAATTGCCGGACACCAAGGTCGGTGCGGTCTTGGCTCTGTCTGATAAGCTGGATACGATTCTGTCCTTCTTCTCAGTTGGGCTGATTCCGAGCGGTTCCAATGACCCTTATGCTCTGCGCCGTGCGACTCAGGGTGTCGTGCGTATCTTGGACAAGTTTGGCTGGAACATTGACTTGGCTCAGCTTCTTGGTCGACTTTACGGTCTCAAGTTTGATAGTCTAAGTTATGACAATCAAGAGGCGGTGCTGGACTTCTTCCGTGCCCGTGTTGAGAAAATGATGGATCGCAGCATTCCGAAAGACATCGTGACAGCTGTTCTTCAAAGCACTCACTTTGTCGTACGTGATTTGGTAGAAACAGCTGCGCTTCTAGCTGAGAAAGCTCAGGAAGACAACTTTAAGTCGGCAGTGGAAAGCCTGTCTCGGGTCTTCAATCTTGCTGAGAAAGCCCAAGGGCAGACAGCTGTTAATCCAGCTCTCTTTGAAAATCAAGAGGAAAAAGACTTGGCAGCTGCCATTGAAGCAGTGGAGCTGACATCGGACTTAGCTGCCAATTTGGACCAACTCTTTGCCCTCAGTCCAGTTATTGACGCTTTCTTTGACCATACTATGGTTATGGCTAATGATGAGGCTGTACGTAACAATCGCCTAGCTCTCCTGGCTTCTTTGACGGCCAAAGCTGGACAACTTGCGCAGTTTAATCAGATTAATACCAAATAAAAGGTAAGAGAGGTAGAATCATGGATCCTAAAAAAATTGCTCGTATTAATGAACTGGCTAAAAAGAAAAAAACCGTCGGTCTGACTGGTGAAGAAAAGGTAGAGCAGGCCAAGCTTCGTGAAGAGTATATCGAAGGCTACCGTCGCTCTGTTCGCCACCACATTGAAGGCATCAAGATTGTCGACGAGGCTGGCAATGATATCACGCCTGAAAAGCTGCGTCAAATCCAGCGTGAGAAAGGTCTTCATGGCCGCAGTTTGGATGATCCAGAATCATAAGAGAAAAGACCGAAAGTCATTAAAAGCAAGGCTTAGAACCGCGTTTAAAACGCTGATTCTAGGCCTTTTGTAATGGTTACTCGGCATGCAACACTGCGAAAATGAGTGCTTGCTTAGTAGTTTGTCACTGCCATCCGTTCATTTTTTGTAAAAGATACGATAACAACAGTCAGTTTTTCTCGTTTTACGACCGCAGACTTTTTCATACCTTTGTCGTGTTCAATTCTCTTTTTATGATTTTTTGGGTCTGAGTGTGGTATAATAGATAAGATATGACAAAAGAATTTCATCACATTACAGTACTTCTTCACGAAACGATTGACCAGCTTGCTGTTCAGCCAGATGGCATCTATGTTGATGCGACTTTGGGCGGAGCTGGTCACAGCGAGTATCTCTTGAGCAAGCTGGGGGAAAAGGGGCATTTGTATGCTTTTGACCAAGATCAGGCTGCGATTGACAATGCCAAAAAACGTCTGGCGCCCTACATTGAGCGGGGAATGGTGACCTTTATCAAGGATAATTTCCGCAATCTCAAGACTCGTCTGAATGAAGCAGGAGTTGAGAAAATCGATGGGATTTGTTACGACTTGGGCGTATCTAGTCCGCAGCTGGATGAGCGGGAGCGTGGTTTTTCTTATAAGCAGGACGCGCCTTTGGATATGCGGATGAATCAAGATGCTGCTTTGACAGCTTACCAAGTTGTGAATCAATATGCTTATCATGATTTGGTCCGTATTTTTTTCAAATACGGAGAGGATAAGTTTTCGAAGCAGATTGCCCGTAAGATCGAGCAGGCTAGGAGCATCAAGCCCATCGAAACGACGACAGAGCTGGCTGAGATTATCAAATCAGCCAAACCTGCTAAGGAACTGAAGAAAAAAGGTCATCCGGCCAAGCAGATTTTTCAGGCCATTCGGATTGAGGTCAATGATGAGCTGGGAGCGGCTGATGAGTCGATTCAGCAGGCCATTGACTTGTTGGCTATAGGTGGTCGTATTTCAGTGATTACCTTTCATTCGCTGGAAGATCGTCTGACCAAACAGCTTTTTAAAGAAGCCTCAACCGTAGATGTTCCAAAAGGTCTGCCTTTCATACCAGATGATTTGCAGCCCAAGCTAGAACTGGTAAGCCGCAAGCCGATTTTACCAAGCAAAGAAGAATTAGAAGCCAACAATCGCGCTCATTCTGCTAAGCTGCGCGTGGCTAGGAAGGTACATGAGTAAGTTTCATGGCAGATAAAAAAAATCATTCTATTCAAAATCGTATTCGAAAATTTTCTCGAGTTGAAAAAGCCTTCTATGGTTCCATTATTTTAACAGCGATTATCCTTGCGGTTAGTATCGTTTTTATGCAGACAAAACTGCTGCAGGTTGACCGTGATTTGACTGAAGTCAATGCTAATATTGAGTCGGAGCAGGCTGAGCTTGATGATATCAAGCAGGAGGTCAATGAATTGACACGCTATGAAAGACTTTCCCAGCTAGCTAGTTCTCAGGATATGAAGCTCCAAAAGGGAAATCGTAAAACAGTGAGCACAACGAATGAAGAATAAAATGTTAACTACTATAAAGAAATATGCATTGAAAAATCGGCGTACTGCCCAGTACAATCGACGACGGGTAGGAAAAAGCATGAGTGTGTTGGCGATTTTTCTCTTTTTCATCTTTTTGATTAATTTTGCTATTATTATCGGAACGGATCAAAAATTTGGCGTTGATTTGTCGGAGGGAGCACAAATTGTTCACCAAAAAACAGTAGTTGTTGCGGCCAAGCGGGGAACCATTTATGATCGAAATGGTGTTCCGATTGCGGAAGATGCCACGACCTATAATGTTTATGCTGTCATTGATAAGGAGTATAAGTCAGCTGCGGGGAAAATCCTTTATGTAGAAGAATCGCAGTATGATAAGGTTGCTGACATTTTTAACAAATATCTGGAAATGGATAAGGACTATGTCAAGCAGCAGCTTTCTCAAAAAAACTTAAAGCAGGTTTCTTTCGGTTCCCAAGGTAATGGTGTTACCTATAGCACTATGAGTGCGATTCGGGAGGATCTGAAAGCTGCTGGGGTTGAGGGAGTGGACTTTACGACAAGCCCTAATCGAAGCTACAGCAATGGCGTTTTTGCATCCCAATTTATCGGGCAGGCCCAGTTGCAGGAAGACAAAGAGGGTAATAAAACCCTTGCAGGAACCTCGGGACTGGAGCAGTCGCTCAATCGGATTTTAGCGGGGCAGAATGGCCTCGTCACCTATGAAAAAGACCGCAATGGAAATATTGTCCCAGGATCTGAGCAGGTTTCCGTTAAAACAGAAGATGGAAAAGATGTCTACACCACACTTTCTGCCCAGTTGCAGACATACTTGGAAACGCGAATGGATGCTTTTCAGGAGACTGCAAAAGGAAAATATGTCAGTGCAACCTTGGTCAGTGCGAAAACAGGTGAAATTTTAGCCACGACCCAGCGCCCAACTTACAATGCCGATACCAAGGAAGGTTTGAACGCAGAGCATTTAAAAACCTGGAATAGTTTCCTTTATCAAACGCAGTATGAGCCAGGTTCGACGATGAAGGTGATGACTCTGGCTTCGGCGATTGATAATGGCACTTTTAATCCTAATGGTACTTATGACAACACGGAATATAAGATTGCGGATGCAACCATTCGTGACTGGGATGTAAACTCAGGTCTATCAACAGGGCAAGTCCTGACCTATGCCCAAGGTTTTATTTTCTCTAGTAATATCGGTATGACGCGCATTGAGCAAGCCATGGGAAATGAGAAGTGGCTGGATTATCTGTCGAAATTCAAATTTGGCTTACCAACCCGTTTTGGTATGGGCTATGAGGAATACGGCGCCCTGCCTGATGATAATGCTGTAACCATTGCTATGAGTGCTTTCGGTCAGGGGATTGGGGTGACTCAGGTTCAGATGCTGCGCGCCTTTTCAGCTATTTCAAATAATGGTGTGATGCTGGAGCCAAAATTTATCTCAGCTATCTATGATTCTAAGACAGACAGTGCCCGTAAATCTCAGCCAGAAATCGTTGGAAATCCAGTCTCAGAGAAAGCTGCGAAAACGACTCGGGATTATATGATTCAGGTCGGAACAGTTCCTTATTATGGAACACTGAATATCGGTGGCGAACCAGTCATCAAGGTTTCTGGGCAGAATGTTGCTGTTAAATCAGGAACGGCTCAGATTGCATCGGAAAAGGGGTACTTGGAAGGGGAGAATGATTATATTCACTCCGTTGTAGCCATGACGCCAGCCGAAGATCCAGATTTCATCATGTATATTACTGTCCAGCAGCCAGAAGTCAAATTTTCGGCTATTTTCTGGCAGGAAGTTGTCAACCCTGTTTTAGAGGAAGCCGTGGCCCTTAAAGACAGTTTGAATCTGGCTGGCGATAGCCCTGCTTTGGAATTAGTTGACAAAGAAACAACCTACAAAATGCCGTCTATCGATGGTTTGACCAAGCAACTGAAGCTGAAAAACCAAATTAGCCCAGGAGGCTTGGCTGATGAACTGCGCCGTAATCTGGTGCAGCCGATCATTTTAGGGACAGGCAGTGACATCAAAAAGGTGTCTGTAAAAGAAGGAAAAAACTAAAGGCTAATCAACAGATTTTAATTTTAACTGACAAATTTGAAGATTTGCCGGATATGTATGGCTGGACCAAGGAGAATGCTGAGCAATTTGCTGAATGGCAGGGGCTTGAAATCACTTTTAAAGGTGAAGGCTCAAAAGTTGTCAAGCAGAGCGAGAAAGTCAATACAGCACTGAAAGATTTGAAAAAAATTACAATTACACTGGGAGACTAGCATGTTAACAGCAATTATTGCAGGAATTCTAACCTTTATCCTAACGATTGTTGGGATTCCTGCCTTTATCCGTTTTTATCACAAGGCGCGTATATCAGGGCAACAGATGCATGAGGATGTCAAGCAGCATCAGGCTAAGGCTGGAACGCCAACGATGGGGGGAACCGTTTTTCTGGTCGCTTCGGTTTTAGCTAGTTTTGTGACAGCTTTGGTTGCTCATCAGCTGTCCAACAGCCTGATTATGATTCTTTTTATCTTGGTCCTCTATGGCATCGTTGGCTTTTTGGACGATTTCCTCAAAGTCTTCCGTAAAATCAATGAGGGGCTCAATCCCAAACAGAAACTATTTCTGCAGTTGGTTGGCGGAGTCGTCTTTTACTTCTTTTACAATCAGCACGGAGCAGGCGACTTTCTCAATGTTTTTACTATTCCAGTGCATCTGGGCTTCCTCTATATCTTTTTCGTCCTCTTTTGGCTGGTTGGCTTTTCCAATGCTGTGAATTTGACCGATGGAATTGACGGTTTGGCCAGTATCTCCGTTGCGATTAGCTTGGTAGCCTATGGAGTGATTGCTGTGGAGCAAAAGCGTTTTGACATTTTGATTGTCATCATCAGTATGATTGGCGGCTTGCTGGGCTTCTTTACCTTTAATCATAAGCCAGCCAAGATCTTTATGGGAGATGTGGGGAGTTTGGCTCTGGGCGGTATGCTAGCCGCAATCTCGATTGCTCTGCACCAAGAGTGGACCTTGCTTCTTATCGGCATCGTCTATGTTTTTGAGACAACTTCTGTCATGATGCAGGTGACTTATTTCAAGTTGACGGGCGGCAAGCGGATTTTCCGTATGACACCGGTCCATCACCATTTTGAGTTGGGCGGCTTTTCTGGTCATGGCCAGCCTTGGAGTGAATGGAAGGTTGACTTCTTTTTCTGGGGAGTAAGTCTCTTAGGCAGCTTGCTAACTTTGGCAATTCTATATTTGTGATGTGAAGGTGGGTGCAAGCCCGCCTTTTCTCGTCCTGAGCTGAGCAGAAAAGATATTTTTTTGGTATAATGGATAAGATTAAGAGTGAACAGAGGAAAAAATGAAATTTACAGAATTTAACTTTAAAGATTATATTCAGGAAGCCCTCAAGGACCTGAACTTTGTGGAGGCGACGGAGGTTCAGGAAAAGCTGATTCCCGTGGTTTTATCTGGCCGGGACTTGGTCGGGGAGTCCAAAACAGGATCAGGCAAGACGCATACCTTTTTGCTGCCGATCTTCCAAGAACTCGATGAGGAGGCTGACAGTGTCCAAGCGGTGATTACAGCACCCAGCCGAGAATTGGCAACCCAGATCTATCAGGCAGCACGTCAGCTGGCTAGCTTTTCAGAGCAAGAGATTCGGGTGGCCAACTATGTCGGCGGGACTGACAAGGTTCGTCAAATTGGCAAACTAGAGTCTAGCCAGCCCCATATCGTCATTGGAACGCCGGGTCGGATTTATGACTTGGTTGAGTCAGGTGATTTGGCTATCCACAAGGCTCATACCTTTGTCGTGGACGAGGCCGACATGACGTTGGACATGGGCTTTTTGGAGACGGTAGACCGGATTGCAGCTCGTCTGCCCAAAGAATTGCAGTTTCTGGTTTTTTCGGCTACCATTCCGCAGAAGCTCCAGCCTTTCTTGAAAAAATACCTGTCTAATCCGGTTATGGAGCAGATTAAGACCAAGACAGTGATCGCCGATACCATTGATAATTGGCTCCTATCAACCAAGGGGCGGGATAAGAATGCCCAGATTTATGAAGTAACGCAGCTCCTCCAGCCTTATCTGGCGATGATTTTTGTCAATACCAAGACTCGGGCGGACGAATTGCAGGCCTATCTGTCTGCTCAAGGGCTAAAAGTGGCTAAGATTCACGGTGACATTCCGCCACGCGAGCGCAAGCGCATCATGAATCAGGTCAAGAATCTGGACTTTGAATACATCGTGGCGACTGACTTGGCGGCTCGGGGGATTGACATCGAGGGTGTCAGTCATGTCATCAATGATGCCATTCCTCAGGATTTGTCTTTCTTTGTCCATCGGGTTGGTCGGACGGGACGAAATGGTCTTTCCGGCACAGCCATTACCCTCTATCAACCGAGTGACGATTCGGATATTCGAGAGCTGGAAAAGATGGGTATCAAGTTTACTCCTAAGATGATTAAAAATGGCGAATTTCAGGATACCTATGATCGGGACCGCCGGGCTAATCGGGAGAAGAGTCGAGAGAAGCTGGATACAGAGATGCTGGGTCTGGTCAAGAAGAAAAAGAAAAAAATCAAACCAGGCTATAAGAAGAAAATCCAGTGGGCGGTCAATGAAAAGCGCCGCAAGACCAAGCGAGCAGAGAATCGTGCACGTGGTCGGGCAGAGCGCAAAGCTAAACGCCAGACTTTTTAGTCATAAATTCTTTCTATGGCGGATATAGAAAAATTATATTTTAAAGACCAGTGAAACTATGATAGACTAGGATTACTGGTCTATTTTATTGTCAATTTCCAGCTATCTACCAGAGGTTCAGAGATTGGCTATTTCCTGATGCTAAATAGTTTGCATCTGACTGAAATTATGATAGAATAATCCATTATCGAGAAAGGGAAGTAACTATAATGTTTACAACTTATATTCTAGCTGCGGACTGGTATGAAGAGCTGCTGCAGCTCCTTCCAGATGGCAAATTATTTAGTTTACGGGCTGTTTTTGATGCGATTCCAAGTATTGTACAGAATTTGCCCATCACGCTTTTTTTGACGTTGGGTGGAGCATTTTTCGGCATCATCTTGGCTATGATTTTCGCAGTGGTCAAGATTAACCGTACGCGGATTCTTTATCCCATTCAGGCACTTTTTGTTAGTTTTCTCCGTGGGACGCCCCTTCTGGTTCAGCTCATGCTGACCTATTTCGGGATTCCGCTCCTGTTGAAAGCCATCAATCAAAAATATGGCACGGCTTTTAATATCAATGCCATCCCTGCCTCAGTCTTTGCAATTATCGCCTTTGCCTTTAATGAAGCGGCCTACGCCAGTGAGACGATTCGGGCAGCTATTCTTTCGGTGGACGCAGGTGAGATTGAAGCGGCTCGGAGTCTGGGAATGACCAACCGTCAAGTCTATTTGCGGATCATCATTCCAAATGCAGCAGTTGTGGCAACACCGACTCTGATTAACTCTCTCATCGGCTTGACCAAGGGGACTTCTCTGGCCTTTAGTGCGGGTGTCGTGGAAGTCTTTGCCAAGGCTCAGGCTATCGGTGGCTCGGATTATCGTTATTTTGAGCGCTTCATTTCCGTTTCGATTATTTACTGGATTGTCAATATCGTGATTGAGCAAATCGGTCGTGTGATTGAAAAGGCTATGGATATCAAGGCGCCAGCCAATCTGGAAAACCTAGAGCAAGCACAAGGAGGTAAGATCTGATGATTAAAATTTCCCATCTAAGTAAAGAATTTTCTGGTCAAAAGGTTTTGGATGATTTGAGTTTGGAAATTCAAAAAGGCGAAGTCATTGCTTTAATAGGCTCATCAGGCGCAGGTAAGTCAACCTTTCTGCGCAGCCTCAATTATTTGGAGCAGCCAGATAGCGGAAGGATTGAAATTGATAACTTCAAGGTGGATTTTTCAACCATTTCACCAGATGAGATTTTGACTCTGCGTCGAAAATTGGCCATGGTTTTCCAGCAGTTCAATTTATTTTCCCGCCGGACGGCTCTGGAAAATGTCAAGGAAGGTCTGCTGGTAGTCAAGAACTTGTCTGACCAAGAAGCGACTAAAATTGCCAAGGAAGAATTGGCAAAGGTTGGCTTGTCTGACCGTGAGAATCATTATCCCAAGCATTTATCAGGCGGTCAAAAACAGCGGGTTGCTTTAGCGCGGGCCTTGGCCATGAAGCCAGATGTTCTCTTGCTAGATGAGCCGACCTCAGCCCTTGACCCAGAGTTAGTCGGTGAGGTAGAGAAATCCATTGCCGACGCTGCTAAAGCAGGACAAACCATGATCCTGGTCAGCCATGATATATCTTTTGTTTCTCAGGTAGCAGATCGGGTGCTTTTCTTGGATAAGGGGCATATTATTGAGTCGGGCAGTCCAGAAGAGCTCATCAATCATCCCAAGGAAGCAAGGACTAAAGAATTCTTTGCTAGTTACAAACGGACATATATTTGATATAATAGAGGACGTGAAGGCTCAGTTGGCTAGACCAGCTGAGTTTGTTTTCGACCAGAGTCTTTTTAAAGGCTACGAAGAATGCAATTGATGATTGAGGAGTTGACATGTTAAATCAGATTTTTTCTCTCTATATCGAAAGTCTTATTTATACTACTATTGCTGTAGGAATTGTTGATGGTTTGTGGATTGGCCTGCGTATGATTCGTCGCAAGGATAAGACTGCTAAAGAGCGTCAAAGTCATCTTTATGATGTTCTCTTGATTGCGATTATGACGATTCCGGTTTTGTCTTTTGCAGTTTTGGGTCTGCTGATTGTTTTCAAAGCTTAATTGCTTGTAAAAAATCAGGAGCTTTGTTAGACTAATCATAGTTACAACAAAGAGAAAGGAAAAACGATGTACGATACAATGATTATTGGGGCTGGTCCCGCAGGAATGACAGCAGCCCTCTATGCAGCTAGAAGTAACCTTAAAGTGGCTCTGCTTGAACGTGGTATTTACGGCGGTCAAATGAATAATACGGCGGAGATTGAAAATTATCCCGGTTATGCTAGTATCAGCGGACCAGAGCTGGCTGAGAAAATGTTTGAACCCTTAGAAAATCTGGGTGTTGAGCACCTCTTTGGTCAGGTTGAAAAGATTGAAGATCAGGGTGAATATAAAAGAATCATCACAGAGGATGAAGTATTTGAAACCAAGACGGTGATTCTGGCTTCTGGTGCCAATCATCGTCATTTAGGGGTTCCTGGCGAGGAAGAATACAACAGTCGCGGAGTTTCCTACTGTGCGGTCTGCGACGGTGCCTTTTTCCGTAATGAGGATCTCTTAGTGGTTGGAGGAGGCGATTCTGCCGTTGAGGAGGCGATTTTCCTCACACGCTTTGCAAAATCTGTGACCATTGTTCACCGCCGTGACCAATTGCGGGCGCAAAAGCTCTTGCAGGAGCGGGCCTTTGCCAATGAAAAAATCAGCTTTATCTGGGATTCAGTTGTAAAAGAAATCAAAGGGGATGACCGTAAGGTAACCAGTGTAGTTTTTGAAAATGTAAAAACGGGGCAAAGCAGCGAGGCAGATTTTGGTGGCATCTTTGTTTATGTCGGCCTAGATCCTGTTAGCGACTTTGTCAAAGACTTAGGGATCTGCGATGAAGCTGGCTGGATTGTCACGGATCAGTATATGAAAACAGCTCTTGACGGCATCTATGCCATTGGTGATGTTCGTCAGAAAGACCTGCGTCAAATTACCACAGCCGTTGGGGATGGAGCAGTAGCAGGCCAAGAAGTTTATAAGTATATTACAGAGCATTAAATAGCAGAT
>NZ_KQ968982.1:20794-38361 GCF_001578725.1 Streptococcus sp. DD04 | reverse complement strand
TTTTTTATTTTTTTTACGAATGAAATAATAGGGACAGTTTTTGAATAGAGGCTGATAAAAATGATACGAAACTATCATATTATGTTACAATAAAAATAGGAATCATTAATGAGGACGGAAAGAAATATGAAAACTAAAGGATTTGTTTATCTGGCCAGCACGGCTATTTTATTAGCAGCAAGTGCCAATAGCGTATTTGCTGAGGAAACGAGTCACACAGTAAATGATAGACAGCAAGTTGAGCCGTCGGCTGCAGTGACGAACCCAGATGCATCAAAGCAATCAGAGTTGCCAAAAATCTCTTCAGAGCAGGATTCTGAAAGCAAGCAAGCTGTTACTGCATCTGCGAATTCTTCGGATCAAGATGAAAGAGCGATTATAACTTCATCTACAGAAGGGCAAAAAGAATCAGTTGCAGGAATCTCAGATATAGCTGAGGAACCTAAAATCAATCCTGAAACAGATAAATCCGCTCAAAACAAAGATGAAACAGCAAGTGAAGAAGCTTCCAAACTTGCTGAAAACACTATTGAAAGCAAAATTCGCTCAGAAGCAAAAGCAGTCTCAGAGGCAGAAACGAGAGCGCCTCGTGCAGTAGATGACACCCCCCAAGGCACCCTCACTATTACAAATGTAGATTCAAATGCTGGTAGTTTCGATGTGCATGTAACCAATATCTCAGCTCCTAAGCCCATCAAAAAAGTAGCCCTACCCACTTGGTCCAGCGTTAATGGGCAGGACGATATTATCTGGTATGATGCTAAAAAACAAGTGGATGGGACCTATAAGATCAGTGTCGCTGCCTGTGACCATAAGTATTCCACAGGCGAGTACAATATCCACCTTTATTATCTACTGGCAGACAATCAGCTGGTCGGCGTAGGTGGTACCCAAACAACTGTCACCATCGGCAAACCGCAAGGAAAACTGGATATCACCAATAACAATCCAGATACAGGCAGCTTTGATGTCGTTGTCTCAGAAGTCTCAAATCCTTATGGTGTCAAAAAAGTTCTTGTTCCTGTTTGGTCTAGTGATAAAGGTCAAGACGATTTGGTCTGGTATGAAGCTCAACCTCAGACCGATGGCAACTATACCGTTACAGTCAACGCTTCCCGTCATAAAAACTCTGTGGGTGATTATCACATCCATCTCTATTATGTTCAAGATAATGGCCAGTTAGTCGGCGTAGGCGGTACGACTACTAAGGTTTCTATTGCCAAGCCCAAGGGGACGCTGAAAATCGAGAACAACAATCCCGATACAGGTAGCTTTGATGTCGTTGTTTCTGGTGTTTCCAATCCTTTCGGTGTCAAGGAAGTCAAGCTCCCAACCTGGTCTAATGACAAAGGTCAAGATGATCTGGTCTGGTACACAGCAACCAAGCAGGCTGACGGCACTTATAGGGCTCGCATTCAGGCTCGTGATCACAAATACTCTCTGGGAGACTACACGGTTCATCTTTATTATGTCCAAGATGACGACAAATTAGTTGGTGTGGGTGGCACCCAGTTCAGTCTGGCCGCTAAGCCTAAAGGAACTTTGAAAATCGAGAACAACAATCCCGATACAGGTAGCTTTGATGTCGTTGTTTCTGGTGTTTCCAATCCCTTTGGTGTCAAGGAGGTTAAGCTCCCAACCTGGTCTAATGACAAAGGTCAGGACGATCTTATCTGGTACACAGCAGCCAAGCAGGCTGATGGCACTTACAAAGCTAGTATTCAAGCCCGCAATCATAAGCTGTCCACTGGTGAGTACTATGTCCATCTCTATTATGTTCAGGATAATGGCCAGCTGATTGGAGTCGGTGGAACAACGACCACCGTTTCCATCGCCAAACCAAAGGGAACCCTGACGATTAAAAACAACAATCCCGATACAGGTAGCTTCGATGTGATTGTTTCTGGAGTATCTAGTCCTTTTGGAGTCAAGAGTGTGCATCTCCCAACCTGGTCTAATGACAAAGGTCAAGATGATCTGGTATGGTACACAGCAACCAAGCAGGCTGACGGCACTTACAAAGCTAGTATTCAAGCCCGCAATCATAAGCTGTCCACTGGTGAGTACCATGTCCATCTCTATTATGTTCAGGATAATGGCCAGCTGATTGGAGTCGGTGGAACAACGACGACCGTTTCTATCGCTAAACCAAAGGGAACTCTGACGATTAAAAATAACAATCCTGCAACAGGTACTTTTGATGTTTTAGTCAGTGGAGTGAGCAGTCCGGAGGGAGTTCGTGAGGTTCTTCTTCCGACCTGGTCTAGTGCCGAGGGTCAGGATGATCTTATCTGGTATCGGGGTGTTCGTCAGGCTGATGGTGTTTACAAACTGACGGTCAAGGCTAGTGATCATAAGTATTCTACCGGTGAGTATCATGTCCACCTTTACTATGTAGGAGATAATGGTCGTATGGTCGGTGTTGGCGGCACCAAGACGACAGTTTCTCTGGCAGCTCCAAAGGGCAAGTTGACCATCCAGAACAACAATCAACAGACGGGCACTTTTGAAGTGGTGGTTTCTGAAGTCGAGAATGGCTATGGCATAAAGGAAGTGAAACTTCCGACTTGGTCTAGTGCCAAGGGTCAGGACGATCTTATCTGGTACACAGCGGCTAAGCAAGCCGACGGCACCTACAAGGCGCAGGTCAATCTACGCGACCACAAGTATTCCACAGGTGAATACAACATCCACCTCTACTATGTCCAGAATGATGGTCGTATGGTCGGCGTTGGTGGCACCAAGACGACAGCAAATATAGATGCAGAAAATATCAAGCCAATAGGAAAAATTACCATTCAAAACAACAATCCTCGGCTAGGTACTTTTGAAGTGGTAGTGTCCAATATATTTAACCCCAAAGGAGTCAAGGCAGTTTATTTACCAACTTGGTCTAGTGTCAATGGGCAGGATGATATCGTTTGGTATCAAGCTCAAAAACAAGCAGATGGTAGTTATAAAGCCTTGGTACGGGCCTCAAATCATAAATATTCAACGGGTGAATATATTGTACATTTATATTATACCCAAAATGATGGCAGCTTAGTAGGAGTTGGTGGTACGACTACGACAGTCAATAGGGGGCTTTATAGTACGCCGTATTATTCCCAACGTGATCCTCGATGGGCTGGCCGAGTCTACGGGAATTATAATTTGAATGCTACTGGCTGTGTTCCGACCACTTTGGCAATGGCTATCTCTGGCATTACTGGTCAAACTGTTTTACCGACAACTGTAGCAGATTTCCTGTATCATAATACAGATTCCTTTAACAAAAATGGCCTATTCGGAACTTCAAGTCGAGGAATTATCCAAGCGGCTCAGAACTGGGGACTGACAACGGATATTTTATCCTCATCAGCCGCAGTTAAACAATCTTTGGCGATTGGGCATCATGTGTTAGCAGCTGTTGGTAGTAGTGTTTTTGCAAACTACCCAGTCACCCATGAGTTGGTCATGAGAGGTTATCAAAACGGACAAACACAGGTGTTTGATCCTTACAATGCCAATAATAATGGCTGGTACTCAGTTGATTATCTTTTTGGTGTAAAAAGTGGTGCTCCAGAAGATAACACGGAAGGTTCACCGTTTATTACCGTGAGATCTTAGATGTTGCCCTAGTTCAAAACAATGAAGAGCTGGATTTCTATCCCAGCTCTTTTTGGTATTTTCACAGAGCAGAGATTTGTAGAAAATAAAAAATATCTGGTAGAATTGTCAGAATTGTGATACAATAAGTCAGTTCACATGAAAAGGAGAGGTCAAATGATTGAAAATGACAGGAAAAAATTTGAAACAAAAACCAAAAATGGGATGAAACGTGGATTGCAGAATCGACATGTTCAGATTATTGCCATAGCTGGGACCATTGGTACAGGGCTCTTTTTGGGAGCTGGGCGCTCGATTAGTCTGACTGGTCCGTCCATCATCTTGATTTATATGCTAACGGGGATGTTCATGTATCTGATGATGCGGGCTATCGGAGAAATGCTTTATTACGACCCTGATCAGCATACTTTTATTAACTTTATTACGAAATATTTGGGAACTAGCTGGGGTTATTTTTCAGGCTGGTCCTACTGGATTTCTCTGATTTTTATTGGAATGGCTGAGATTACGGCTGTTGCCCAGTATGTGCAGTACTGGTTTCCTGACTGGCCAGCTTGGCTGATTCAGCTCGTCTTTCTAGCCCTTCTTAGTTTGGTCAATCTGATAGCGGTTCGAGTTTTCGGCGAGGTTGAATTTTGGTTTGCTATGATAAAGATTGTAGCCATTATGGCCTTGATTGCAACAGCTATTTTTATGATGCTGACAGGATTTGAAACACCGCACGGAGTAGCCAGTCTTGGGAATATCAGCCAAGATTTTCAGCTTTTTCCTAATGGCTTTATGAACTTTATTATGGCTTTCCAGATGGTTTTCTTTGCCTATCAGGCTATTGAATTTATCGGTATTACCACTTCTGAAACGGAAAATCCGCGAGCGGTGCTGCCAAAAGCAATCAAAGAAATTCCTTTGCGGATTATCTTGTTTTACGGAGGCTCTCTCCTTGCCATTATGGCTATTATTCCTTGGAAAGAGCTGGCAACGGCTGATTCTCCCTTTGTTATCGTTTTTAAGTTGGCTGGCCTCAAGTGGGCGGCAGCATTGATTAACTTCGTAGTCCTAACTTCAGCAGCCTCGGCTCTGAATTCGACTCTTTACTCAACTGGGCGCCATTTGTATCAGATTGCTCACGATACGCCTAATCGTTTCCTAAAAAAAATAGGAGCTGGGAAGCTGTCGCGACAAAATGTTCCACAGAATGCTATTTTGACTTCGGCGGCTGTCATTGCCTTTGCGGCCTTTATCAAGATTCTGCCGGGAGTATCGGATTCCTTTGCACTGATTACGGCTTCCTCATCTGGTGTCTACATCGCCATCTATGGTCTGACCATGCTAGCCCACCTCAAATATCGCAAGTCACCGGAGTTTATGGCGGATGGCTATCTCATGCCGGCCTATAAGTTTCTCAATCCTTTGACCATGCTCTTCTTTGCCTTTGTCTTTGTCACTCTTTTCTTACAAGAGTCAACGGTTGTAGGAGCAATCGGATCTGCCGTCTGGATTGTTGCGTTTGGCCTGTATAGCCAACTCAAGTTTCCAATTAAGAAAACAAAATGAATGATAGAGCTGATTTTTCAGCTCTTTTTCTATTTTTAGTCTAATGCTTTTTGTCATTTGTGTTATAATAAATACAATTAATACATACTCAAAATTTAAATGTGACTTTGAAGAGTTGAAATTAACTTTCAATCAAATTCTTTTTGATACTTTCCCTTGTCATCAAGACAAGGCTAGTTCAAAATTCCTAAGCTTCTGAAAAGTTGTAGTTCATTGTTGCAAGATATATTGCCGATGCTGTCTAGTTTGAAAGATGCTTGTTTTGAGCTTTCCTTGTATCTGACTTCGTTAGCTATTTGCAAGCTCAAAGAGCTTTTGGGACGATTGGAATTAGCCATCGTGACGGGTATGGAACCACGAATCACAAATCTTTGATTTTCTGATCTCTTGCCTAGTTTTCTATGGAACTTTGAGTCTTTAGCCTTCAGGATAAGTCAGGAAGTATCTGGACTGCACCGCCACTAGAAAGCGATTAAAAAGAAAGGTTTCATGTTGATTTTGAGCCAGTATAAAAGGATAGAGGAGTAAGGAACATGTACCCAGATGATAGTTTAACTTTACACACTGATTTATATCAAATCAATATGATGCAGGTTTATTTTAATAAAAATATTCATAATAAACGTGCTGTTTTTGAGGTCTTTTTCCGCAAGAATCCTTTTAATAATGGCTATGCGGTTTTCGCAGGTTTGGAGAGGATTGTTTCCTATCTGAATGATTTGAAATTTAGCCAGACGGATTTGGACTATTTAGAGTCATTGGGTTATAATGGAGCATTTTTAGATTATTTACGTAATTTGAAGATGCAACTGACAGTTCGTTCTGCCCAAGAAGGCGATTTGGTTTTTGCCAATGAGCCCATTGTTCAGGTAGAAGGCCCGCTGGCACAATGTCAGTTGGTAGAAACTGCGATTTTAAATATCGTTAATTTCCAAACCTTGATTGCCACTAAGGCAGCTCGCATTCGCTCTGTGATCGAAGATGAGCCACTGATGGAGTTTGGTACCCGTCGTGCTCAGGAAATGGATGCGGCGATTTGGGGAACGCGGGCAGCCGTTATCGGCGGAGCCAATGGCACCAGCAATGTTCGGGCAGGGAAGCTCTTTGATATTCCTGTTTTGGGAACGCATGCCCATGCACTTGTGCAGGTTTACGGTAATGATTATGAGGCTTTTAAGGCTTATGCAAGCACTCATCGGGACTGTGTGTTCTTAGTAGACACCTACGATACACTTCGGATCGGGGTTCCTATGGCCATTCGCGTAGCGCGTGAATTGGGCGATAAAATTAATTTCCTAGGTGTGCGGATTGACTCTGGAGACTTGGCCTATATTTCTAAAAAAGTTCGCCAGCAATTGGATGAAGCGGGCTTCCCAGATGCTAAAATTTACGCTTCCAATGATTTGGATGAGAATACCATCCTCAACTTGAAAATGCAAAAGGCCAAGATTGATGTCTGGGGTGTGGGAACCAAGCTGATTACTGCTTACGATCAGCCAGCTCTGGGTGCGGTTTACAAAATTGTAGCGATTGAAGATGAGAATGGGCACTTGCGTAACACCATCAAGCTCTCCAACAATGCTGAAAAGGTTTCGACTCCGGGCAAGAAGCAGGTTTGGCGGATTACCAGCCGTGAAAAAGGCAAGTCTGAGGGCGACTACATCACTTATGATGGAGTTGACGTCACCCATCTGGCAGAGCTGGAGATGTTCCATCCGACTTATACTTATATCAATAAGACAGTCAAGAATTTTGATGCGGTGCCGCTCTTGGTGGATATTTATAAAGAAGGCCAGCTCGTTTATGATTTGCCGACTCTGTCTGAGATTCAGGACTATGCCCGCCGAGAATTTGACAAACTCTGGGACGAATACAAACGGGTCCTCAATCCACAAGATTATCCGGTCGATTTGGCGCGTGATATTTGGCAGGATAAGATGGACTTGATTGACCAGATGCGCAAGAAAGCCTACCAGATGGGAGCAGAAAAATGAGCCTACAAGAAGAAATCATCCGTCAACTAGGAGTCAAGCCCGTCATTGACCCAGAGGAAGAAATCCGCAAGACAGTGGACTTTCTCAAGGCCTATCTGAGAAAACATCCTTTCTTGAAAAGCTATGTTCTGGGCATTTCTGGTGGTCAGGATTCAACTTTGGCTGGTCGTTTAGCCCAGCTAGCCGTAGAAGAGATGCGGGCAGAGACAGGAGATGATAGCTATCGCTTTATCGCTGTCCGCCTGCCTTACGGTGTCCAGGCAGATGAAGATGATGCGCAAAAGGCTCTGGCTTTTATCCAGCCTGATGTCAGTTTGACAGTCAATATCAAGGAATCTGCTGATGCTATGACAAAGGCTGTGGAGGCAACGGGTGCCAAAGTCTCTGATTTTAACAAGGGCAATATCAAGGCCCGCAGCCGCATGATTGCCCAGTATGCTTTGGCTGGTTCATATAGCGGAGCTGTCATTGGGACCGACCATGCAGCAGAGAATATCACAGCCTTTTTCACCAAGTTTGGGGATGGCGGAGCAGATATTGTGCCCCTTTATCGTCTCAATAAACGCCAAGGCAAACAGCTTTTGATTGCTTTAGGAGCGGATCCGGCTCTCTATGAAAAGGTTCCGACGGCTGATTTGGAAGAAGAAAAACCTGGAATTGCTGATGAAGTCGCTCTGGGCGTGACCTATAATGAAATTGACGACTATCTGGAAGGAAAGTCTGTTTCAGCTCAAGCCCAAGCTACTATCGAATCCTGGTGGCATAAAGGCCAGCACAAGCGGCATTTACCGATTACCATCTTTGATGAATTTTGGAAGTGAAAAACTCTAGTGAATCTTTTCCGCCTTAGCTAGAAAGCGAGAAAGCCATGAAAAAAATCGGTACACAGTCCATCGAAACGAAACGTCTTTTGTTGAGACCTTTTGTAGAATCTGACTATCAAGCCATGTACGACAACTGGGCTTCCCGCCCTGATAATCTGTTGGATGTGACATGGGATGCTTACGAGAGTCCCGATATGGCCAAACAATCAATTGCTTGCTGGGGTGAGAATTACCAAAACTTGGATTTTTACAAATGGGCAATCTGCCTGAAAGAAAATCCTTATCATGTGATTGGTGACATCAGTGTGGTGGATCTAGATGAGACAGTCAATGCTGGCGAGGTCGGCTATATTTTAGGTAAAGACTATTGGGGTCAGGGGCTGATGACAGAAGCTTTGAAAGTTGTTTTGAACTATCTCTTGCTGGAAGCAGGTTTCAATCGTGTAAGGGCTGATTTTGTAACCGCTAATCCAGCTTCTGGCCGTGTTATGGCTAAGGCTGGTATGAGTTATGAAGGGACCTTTCGTCAAGCTGTATTTCATAAGGGAGAAGTCAAAGATTTTTCTGTCTATGGAATCCTAAAATCAGATTTAAAAAGAAAAAGTTAGGCTTGCTTAACTTTTTTACTTTGCAGGAATTTTTAAAAGGTCTATAATAGTCTATAGAACAAGGAGGAATTTATGCATTCATTAAAACAAGATTTTACAGATAAGCTTTTTGCGGACTATGAGGCCAATGCTAAATATGCCGCTATGGAAAACGCCATCAGCCATAATGGGCTCTTGACTTCTTTGGAAAAACGGACTGCTGCTGTAGAAAATGCACCTGTGTTCTCACTAGATCTCACCAAAGACAAGGTCAGTGACCAAAAAGCTTCTGGTCGTTGCTGGATGTTTGCAGCTCTTAATACCTTCCGCCACAAGATGATTGCGGGCTTCCAGCTGGAAGATTTTGAGCTATCCCAAGCTCATACCTTCTTTTGGGATAAATATGAAAAATCTAACTGGTTCTTAGAGCAGGTTTTGGAAACGGCTGATCAAGAATTGACCAGCCGTAAGGTCAAATTCCTCTTAGATACGCCTCAACAGGACGGCGGTCAGTGGGATATGGTTGTGGCTCTTTTTGAGAAATACGGGGTCGTGCCCAAGTCAGTTTATCCGGAGTCCATTTCTTCCAGCAATAGCCGTGAGCTCAATCAGTTGCTCAATAAACTCCTGCGTCAGGATGCTCAAATCTTGCGTGAGCTAGCTCTGAGTTGTGCAGATGAAGCTAGTCTACAAGCCAAGAAAGAAGCTTTACTACAGGAAATTTTCAACTTCCTAGCGATGTCACTGGGCTTACCGCCTCGGAAGTTTGACTTTGCTTATCGGGACAAGGATGGCAACTACCGCAGTGAATCAGATTTGACCCCACAGGCCTTTTACCAAAAATATGTAGACCTCAAGCTGGATGACTATGTGTCAATTATCAATGCGCCAACAGCTGATAAACCTTATGGCAAGTCTTACACGGTCGAGATGTTGGGCAATGTAGTCGGCAGTAAACCAGTTCGCTATTTGAATGTAGAAATGAAACGGCTCAAGGAATTGGCTATTGCTCAGATGCAGGCTGGTGAGACCGTTTGGTTTGGCTCTGATGTGGGTCAATCCAGCAATCGCAAGGCAGGAATCATGGAGGAAGGTATGCATGATTTGACTGCCAGCATGGATATTCTCTTGACCCAAGATAAGGCAGGCCGTCTTGATTACAGCGAGAGCCTTATGACCCATGCTATGGTGTTGGCTGGGGTGGACTTGGATGAAAATGGTCAAGCTAAAAAATGGAAGGTAGAAAATTCTTGGGGAGACAAGGTTGGAGATAAGGGGTACTTTGTCGCCAGCGATGCTTGGATGGATGAGTACACCTATCAAATCGTGGTCAGAAAAGAATTCTTGACTCCAGAAGAACTGGCAGCCTACAATGCTGAACCAATTCTCTTAGCACCATGGGATCCAATGGGAGCTTTGGCAAGTAAGTAGATTTTTTTACTCCTTTGAAATTAAGGTATTGTTTTCTCTGTTTTATATACGAGAATTCAATTCTTATTTACATGATAGAGTTACGAGCAATCAGTTATCAATAGGGTTGTTTTCTACTGGATGACAGCTGTTTTAAACTTTGATATAAATAAAAAAGTGATTGGAGATAATTTCCAATCACTTTTAGCATTCTAACGGTTTCCGCTATTCTGACTGCTTTGATTTTGATTATTTGACTCGCTTCCATTTGTTTGCTCTGAGGAAGAAGTCGATTGATTAGCGGCGGGAGCCGAGCTACTTGTCTCTGAAGAACTGCTAGAAGAAGCTTCTGTGCTAGTTTCTGAAGAAGTAGAGCTATAATATTGTTGGGTATTATAGCGATTATTTATAGTTGCTCCATTTAGATAGAGATAATATCCGCTGCGGAACAAGCCGTTTGGCATTTCCCAATCTTCTGAAGCCGAGCCGTCTTGAGCTAGATAAAGCATCATTTCACGGTAAACATCTGTTGCAACCTTAACTCCGTCATCAAGAATCGGAGTCAGACGGTTGGAGTAGCCAGTCCAAACAGCCATTGAGTACTTAGGCGTATAACCAACGAAGAGTTCGTCTGGTGTGACAATGCTAGAGTAGTAGTAAGGCTTGGTCAGCTTAGCTAATTCATCATCAGCATAGTTGGAGGTTCCAGTCTTACCAGCCTGATAAACCCCAGAAAGAGCAGCATTTGTACCTGTACCTGAGTGAAGAACGGTTTTCATCATATCCGTCATCATGTAGGCTGTGGTTTCTTTCATCGCCTTGGTTCCATTATCAGCAAAGATTTTTTCTGTTCCGTCGCTGAAGACGACACGATTGACATACTGCGGTTTATAGTAGGTACCGCCATTGGCAAAGGCAGCATAGGCAGCAGCCATTTTTTCACTGCTAGCTCCGTATTCATTGCCGGCTTTGCTGGTGTTACTTGAAAAGGCGTTAACATAGAACATTTCAGGGTAGTTAATGCCGATGCGATTGAGGAACTTAAGCGATTCATCTAGACCGACGGCTTCCAGCGTTTTCACGGCAGGAACGTTACGGGATTCCTGAATAGCGTACTGAATCGTCATAGTACCATAGTATTTCTTGTCCCAGTTGTAGACTGGTGTGCTGGAATACGGGAAATTGTATGGAGCATCTGTAATAGGGGCAGCCGTAGAGGTATAGATTTCATTTTCAAGAGCCGGAGCATAATCAGTGATTGGTTTCATGGTTGAACCGAAATCGCGGTTAGTTTCAACGGCTTGGTTGGTACCGAAAGATACGTTGGTAGACTGGTGACGGGAGCCGAGTTGGGCAATCACTTTACCAGTTCGCACATCCATAACGGTGGAAGCAACCTGCATTTCATCATCAGGATAAGCAACGTATTCCTCAGTATTATAAATATCCCAAAGTTTTTTCTGTGCTTCTGTATTGACATTGGTATACACTTCCATTCCGGTTGTCAATACGTTATAGCCTGTTTCTTCTTCAACTTGTTCAATTACTTGTTTTAGATAATTATCCATGTAAGCTGGATAGCTAGACGAAGCTTTTAGGCTTTGGAGGCCGTCGGTAACAGGCGTATTGACAGCCTGTTCATATTGCTCTGGTGTGAGGTATTTCAGTTCATACATTTCTGACAAGACCAGATTTCGGCGTTCGGTGGCTGCTTCTGGTTTTGTGTAAGGATCATACTGATTAGGAGCCTGTGGCATTCCAGCCAGAAGGGCTAATTGAGGAATCGTTAAATCTTTTAAATCTTTTCCGTAGTAACTTTGGGCTGCAGTTTGCATACCATAGTTACCATTGGACATGTAGACCTTATTGACATAGTAGGTCAGGATTTCTTGCTTCGTTGCCTTGCGCTCTAATTGAGTGGCTAACCAGGCCTCTTGTATCTTACGAGAAAGAGTCGCATCTGAAGAAGAGGTTGAGAAGTAGCTCAATTTGATGAGCTGTTGGGTCAGCGTAGACCCCCCTTGTCTGCCTCCACCTTTGAGGTTGCTGAGAAATGCACCGATGATACGAATAAAGTCAACTCCTCGGTGACTAAAGAAACGATGATCTTCAATGGCAGTAATGGCATTGACCAAATCCGTAGGAATCTCATTTGTATTTGTATTCACTCGCTTCTCAGCACCTAAGTCAGCAATTAAATTATTATCACTGTCATAGATTTTACTTGAAGTAGTCGCGATTAAATCTTTCTCAGAAAGCGTAGGAGCCTTGGAAGCGTAATAAGTAAACACCAAACAACCGGCTACAAAGCCAAGCAAGAGAAGAGAAATGAGGGCGCTTGCAAGATATTTTAATATCTGCATAACAGTCTGTTTATTCATTTGTAATACCACCTAGTAGTTTTTGTTCAATAATATCAAGATAGGGAACGCTGGGGAAATGCTGGATTTCGATTCGATAGCCATTTTCCTGAATATAAGATAAAGGCATGGACTTTCCGCCCTTGTCTATCTTGTAAAACTCAATCAAATAGGAAGCCGGAAGCAGATAAGTTTCCCTTAGGCTTGAGAAATGCAACAAGACAAAACAAATTCCCTTTTGTTTCAGCACAGCCTCCATATGCTCAATCTGGTGTTGATGGAAGTTTTTCATCGGCATCGCATTTTTTTGCCGCGTTTCCTTGGCCTCAAAATCAATATAGTGCCCCTTGTAAACACCAGAATAGTCTGTTGTAGAAGCTTGCCGAAAATAGGCCTCTACGATTTTAGCACGACTGCGCTGCGGATAATCAACTTTAACAATCTGGATGGGTGTTGGCTTTTTGTGGATAACAGCGAGTCCTCTACTTAGGTAGTAGTTGTTGGATTCGTTGATCATTTTTTCAAAAGACATCCCACGATTGGCAAAGCTGATAAAATCTGTGGATGAGCTAAAGATTTTATTTTTTACCTTTAGTTTGTGAGGATAGTTGACCATAGAACTCCTTATTGGTACAATAACATCACTCTATTATATCATAAAAACATTTTTTAAGGGAGAATAAATGACAAGTCTACTTATCGCGGGTTATAAGCCTTTTGAAATTGGCATTGTGACCGAGAAAGACATGCGCATTAAGATTATCAAAGAGGGTGTCAGGCGGGATTTGCTGCGCTTACTCGATGAGGGGGTGGATTGGCTCATTTTTATGGGGAATCTGGGATTTGAATCATGGGTGTTGGATGTTGCCAAGGAATTAAAAACAGAGTACAGTTTTCAGATAGCAACTATTTTTCTATTTGAAAATCAAGGAGAAAACTGGAATGAAGTGAATCAGGCGAAACTTGTGGCTTTTAAGCAAGTAGATTTTGTTAAATATGCTTACCCTAGCTACCAAAATCCCAGTCAGTTTCGAGAATACAATCAATTTCTTATCCAAAATACAGACGGAGCTTATCTATTTTACGATGAAGAAAATGAGACAAACCTCAAATATCTTTACCAAGAGATGAAAAATCAGGAACAGTATTTTATCAAAAAATTAACATTTGATGACTTAAACGAGGTAGCAGAAAATTTTTTAGGAAAATAAGGGCTAAATCTTGATTTTTATAGTGGATTTTGTTTATAATTGAATATGATGAACTAGATTGGAGAGAGAAGATGGCAAGTATTATTTTTACAGCAAAAGATATTTTTGATCAAGATTTTAAGCGCGAAGTGCGTGGCTACAGCAAGACAGAAGTAGATGAATTTTTGGATGATGTTATCAAAGATTATGAAACTTACGCTGCTTTGGTGCAAGAACTGCGTGAAGAAAATCGTCGTTTGAAAGAAGAATTGGCGAATAAGCCTGAAGAAACGGCTCCAGCAAAGCCGGTTCAACCAACAGTAGAAATGCCACAAATGACATCGGCAACCAACTTTGATATTTTGAAGCGCTTGAACCGTCTGGAAAAGGAAGTTTTTGGCAAGCAAATTGTAGAGCGTGAATTGTAATTGGTCTAATAACTGTGCAATTTTTGGATAATCGCGTGAAAATTTGATATTTTCATGAGGAAAGTCCATGCTAGCACCGGCTGTGATGCTGGTAGTGTTTGTGCTAGGCGAAACAATAAGCCTCGGGACGGATTTTTCCGTTACGGCGACTGAAAAGGCTAAGTCTTTGGATAGGTCTGATTAGGTCTGAAAGTGCCACAGTGACGTAGTTCTTCTGGAAACAGAAGAAGTGGAACGCGGTAAACCCCTCAAGCTAGCAACCCAAACTTTGGTCGGGGCACGGAATGCGTGGAAACGAACATAGCATTCTGACTGGAAACAGTAGACAGATGATTATCGAAGGAGATGGTACCTAGTCATTTCTGGAACAAAACATGGCTTATAGAAAATTGCACATAGGTTAGCTAGCGTATGCTAGCTTTTTGATTAAGATATAAAGCCCCTTAGACAGAAGATTGCTGCAAGGGATGAAATAGGAAAGCAAGGTTTTTCTAAAGAGAATAGCCAAGTAAGGACATTCTGATTCCGAGCTGAGACCAATTTTTCAATGGCTTGGCCAAGCGGATCTTGATAGAGTAAGAAAGAATGAAAGAAAATTTTAATTTAATTGCTACTGCGGCAGCAGGTCTGGAAGCAGTGGTCGGCCGTGAGATTCGGGATTTGGGTATAGATTGTCAGGTTGAAAATGGTCGCGTCCGCTTTAGAGGCGATGTCAAAACCATTATTCAAACTAATCTATGGCTGCGCTCGGCAGATCGGATAAAGATTATTGTGGGGACATTTCCAGCCAAAACATTTGAAGAGCTTTTTCAAGGCGTCTTTGCTTTGGACTGGGAAAATTATCTACCCTTAGGTGCGAAATTTCCCATTTCTAAAGCCAAATGTGTCAAATCAAAACTGCATAATGAGCCCAGCGTTCAAGCCATTTCAAAAAAAGCAGTTGTGAAAAAATTGCAAAAGCATTATGCTCGTCCAGAAGGTGTTCCCTTGCAGGAAAATGGAGCAGAGTTTAAGATTGAAGTTTCCATTTTAAAAGACCTTGTTACGATCATGATTGATACAAGTGGTTCTAGCTTGTTCAAGCGTGGTTATCGGACTGAGAAGGGCGGAGCGCCAATCAAGGAAAATATGGCAGCCGCGATTTTACTTTTGTCAAACTGGTATCCAGATAAACCCTTGATTGACCCGACTTGCGGATCAGGAACCTTCTGTATCGAAGCGGCTATGATTGGGATGAAGATGGCACCAGGTCTACACCGTTCTTTTGCTTTTGAGGACTGGAATTGGGTAGATCGGGACTTGGTTCGCCAGCTTCGGGCAGAAGCCCTGGCTCAGATTGACCAAGATATCCAATTGGATATTTCGGGCTCTGATTTGGATGCCCGTCTGGTAGAGATTGCCAAGAAAAATGCTGAAGAAGCCGGCGTTGCTGACCAGATTCACTTTAAGCAAATGCGGCTACAAGACCTTCATACGGACAAGATCAATGGTGTCATTATCTCTAATCCGCCTTATGGCGAGCGTTTATTGGACGATGATGCTGTGACCAAGCTCTATCAGGAAATGGGGGAAACTTTTACCCCATTGAAGACATGGAGTAAATTTATCTTGACGAGCGACGAGGCCTTCGAAGCCAAATATGGCGGTCAGGCAGATAAAAAACGAAAACTCTACAACGGTACTTTAAAAGTTGATTTATATCAATATTTTGGAGAGCGTGTCAAACGTCAAATTCTTGATTAGGAAGGAATGCAGATAATGAATGAAAAAGATTTAGAATCTTCGCAAGAGTCGATCTTGGATTTTGAAGAAGCCAAGGATTTGACAGTTGGTCAAGTCAAACGTAAAAATGAGGAAGTCAAAGCGGGAGTAACAGACGAAGATAGTATTTTAGATAAATACATCAAACAGCACCGAGAAGAAATAGAAGCAGGGAAGTTTGATACTCAGAACTTTGAAGAAACTCCAGAAGAGGCGCACCCGCTTAATGTTGCTTTTGATTTAGATGATTTTGCTAAAGAAAGGCATGAGGATGGGGGAAGTGAAGGACTGGAAACTGCGTCAGACCATTCTGCAGATTTGTATGAAACACAGTTGGCAGAAGAGGAAGAACTCGCTCCTAACAAATCAGCTTTAGAAATAGATGATTTACCAGTTGAGCCTTTTGTTGAGCCTTCCGATGATTCGCTTCAAGAGGTAGATGAAGAAGACTTTGAAAGCCTTGAAGTTCCTTTTTACAAGAAAAAGGTAGTTTTATATTCTGTGCTTGCACTTTTCGCGGTTACGGCCGTTGGAACCTCTATCTATTTTACCTTGGGAAGAAATAGTAGCAATAGAACAGCAGGGAGTTCCAGCGTTTCAACCACTCAATCAAGCAAAAAGTCAGTTTCATCAAGTTCAAAGAAAGAAGCTTCTTTGAAAGAATTTAATGATTTGTACGCTTCATTCTTTACAGATAGTAGCCAAACAGCAGTGAAAAACAGCAAATTTGGAGAGTTAGAAAACTTGAAAGCCAAGCTTGAGGCTCTAAAAGGTAGCAGCGACTACGACGCAGCTAAAACAAAATACGATGCTCTGGTCAAGCAAATTTCAGCAATCCAAAGTGTAAATTCACAATTTGACGGCGGTGCCATTACAGACGGTGTCCTCAATACAGAAGCCAAGGCAAATGCTGATGCTAATTTCTCTGATGTATCAAGCGGAAATGCAAAATTGGATGAAGTCCTGAAAGCAGCCGTTGCTCAAGGACGCAGTCAAATAGTACCGGCACCAGCTCCTGGCACAGACCAGGGAGGAAGCCCTGCAACAGCTGGAGGTGCTTCAGGCTCAGGCACTGTCTCCAACTCCTATACTGGCTTCGGCCTCCCAAGTGATGGGGTAAACCTCCAGCGTCATCTCAGCCGAGTTCCTTACAATCAAGCGGCTATCGATGATGTCAATAATCCAGCTTGGGTTTTTAATCCTGGAGTTTTAGAGAAAATTTTGCAAACATCACGTGAACGTGGATATATCACAGGGGATCAGTTTATCCTTGAAAAGGTTAATATTATCAAGGGCAATGGTTATTATAACCTCTTCAAGCCAGATGGAACTTATCTTTTCAGTATCAACTGTAAGACGGGGTATTTTGTAGGAAACGGCCCAGGTTATGCGGAAGATTTAGATTATTAAATCAATGTACTTCAGCAGATTGTCTAGCGGTCCTTAAGCTTGCTAGACGATGCATCAAAATAAAAAATGCAGAAATTCCATTTCGGACGATTTCTGCATTTTTTTGTTTAGATAACATGGCGCTCAAAAGCGTTATCAGAAATTCCTTGGCTGAGAATGAGTTTTGCCCATTCTTTAGCTGAAAAGAGGCTGTGATCCTTATAATTTCCACAGGATTCGATGGTAGTGCCAGGGACATCTGCCCAAGTAGTTGTCTGGGCGATTTCTTTCAGGCAGGACTTGATGACTTGAGCAATCTCGGTCGCCGTGTGCTGTCCCCACATAATCATATGAAAGCCTGTGCGGCAGCCAAAAGGTGAACAGTCAATCATACCATCAATCCGTTTGCGAATGAGCATGGCCAGCAGGTGTTCGATCGTATGCAGACCGGCGGTCGGAAT
>NZ_KQ968982.1:7994-20451 GCF_001578725.1 Streptococcus sp. DD04 | reverse complement strand
CTCATTTGGTTGAACCAGACGAATATCAAAGTTAGAAATAATATCTCCTTTTGGTCCAGTTTCTTCACCAATCAGACGGACATATGGGGCTTTAACAATGGTATGATCCAGCTCAAAGCTTTCGACAATAACTTCTTTAGACATAAGTTCTCCTTTACGATAAATAGATGAGTGCGAAGCAGAGTCAATCATAAGCTTTCGTATCATATTTTAAAAATCTTCCCCTTGATTATAGCATAAAAAAACTTTACTTTTAAAATAAAAAATTTTATATATTAAATTCTTTTATTTAGCGCCTTTTTAGCGAATAATAGAGAAAAACAGGCCTGTTTTTTTAGAAAAATAGGTTTGTGAATTTTCAGCATTTATGATAGAATAGTATGGAATTTTGAATTCAATAATTAAATAGATTTGGAGTGAAAACATGGGCTTAAATATTATAGCTGTTTTTGTTTTTGCTGCCATCATTGGTTTAGTGATTGGATACGTAGGGATCTCGGTTAAGATGAGAACATCTAAAGATGCCGCAGAACTTACTCTTTTAAATGCTGAACAAGAAGCAACCAATTTACGCGGACAAGCCGAACGCGAAGCTGACTTGATTGTCAAAGAAGCCAAACGTGAAACTAGTTCGCTTAAAAAAGAAGCACTTTTGGAGGCAAAAGAAGAAGCCAGGAAATATCGTGAAGAGGTTGATGCAGAATTTAAGTCTGAGCGTCAAGAATTAAAACAAATTGAAAGCCGCTTGACAGAGCGTGCAAGTAATCTTGACCGCAAAGACGATAATTTAACCAACAAGGAAAAGACTTTGGAGCATAAAGAACAAAGTCTCTCTGATAAAGCTAAACACATTGATGCGCGTGAAGCACAAGTAGCTGAGCTAGAGCAGCAAAAGGAAGCTGAGCTTGAGCGGGTAGCGTCCCTTACTCAAACGGAAGCGCGTGACATTATCTTAGCGCAGACCGAGGATAAACTCTCTAAAGAGATTGCGACTCGTATTCGGGAAGCGGAGCAGGATATTAAAGAGCGCTCTGACAAGGTGGCCAAGGATATCTTGGTGCAAGCTATGCAGCGAATTGCTGGTGACTATGTGGCTGAGCAGACCAACTCAACGGTTCATCTACCTGATGATAGTATGAAGGGGCGGATTATTGGTCGCGAGGGGCGTAATATTCGTACTTTTGAAAGCTTGACCGGTATTGATGTCATCATCGATGACACACCCGAAGTAGTCACTCTTTCAGGTTTTGATCCTGTTCGTCGTGAAATTGCTCGCATGACGATGGAAGCCCTCTTGAAGGACGGACGTATTCATCCGGCTCGCATTGAGGAGCTGGTTGAAAAGAATCGGATAGAAATTGATAATCGTATCCGAGAGTATGGTGAAGCAGCCGCTTACGAAATCGGGGCACCAAACCTGCATCCTGATTTGATGAAAATTATGGGACGTTTGCAGTTCCGTACCTCTTATGGACAGAATGTTCTTCGTCACTCGATTGAGGTAGCCAAGCTCTCTGGAATTATTGCTGGGGAACTGGGTGAAAATGCGAATCTTGCCCGTCGTGCTGGTTTCCTTCATGATATTGGGAAAGCCATTGACCGTGAGGTGGAAGGCAGTCACGTAGAAATCGGGACAGAATTGGCTCGTAAGTACAAAGAGCATCCAATCGTTGTTAATACGATTGCCAGCCACCACGGAGATGTGGAGCCTGAGAGCGTGATTGCAGTTATCGTTGCGGCAGCAGATGCCCTTAGCGCAGCTCGTCCGGGTGCTCGCAGTGAGTCACTTGAGAGCTATATTAAACGTCTACAGGATTTGGAAGAAATTGCTAACGGCTTTGAGGGCGTAAAAAATAGCTTTGCTTTACAAGCAGGCCGCGAAATTCGAATCATGGTCAATCCAGAACGGATCAAAGATGATAAGATTACGATTTTAGCACATGATGTTCGTGAAAAAATCGAAAATAATCTGGAATATCCAGGGAATATCAAAGTCACAGTCATTCGCGAAATGCGTGCAGTTGATTACGCAAAATAATAAAGAAAGCAAGTTGGTAGCAGCTTGCTTTTTCTTTCTTGTGAAGTGCTTACTTCTCCTACTAGGTTTCGGACTGGTCTGCTAACTTTTTGATGAGAACACTATAGAAATAGAGACATTCTCTTGAAATATAAGCATAATTCTGTTACACTAGATAGAAAGATTATGAAGGAGATATGATGACGGAACGAGGCTTATTAATCGTCTTTTCAGGTCCCTCAGGTGTAGGTAAGGGAACAGTCAGACGAGAGATTTTTGAAAGCACTGATAATCAGTTTCAGTATTCTGTATCCATGACAACCCGTCCACAACGTCCTGGTGAGGTAGATGGGGTTGACTATTTCTTTCGCACTCGTGAAGAATTTGAGGAGCTGATTCGTCAGGGACAGATGCTGGAATATGCTGAGTATGTTGGAAATTATTATGGAACTCCACTCACTTATGTAAATGAGACCTTGGATAAGGGTGTGGATGTTTTCCTAGAGATTGAAGTTCAAGGTGCTCTCCAGGTTAAGAAAAAAGTCCCGGATGCTGTCTTCATTTTTCTGACTCCGCCAGATTTAGAAGAATTAAAAGACCGTTTGGTTGGTCGCGGGACAGATAGCGCAGAAGTTATTGCTCAGCGGATTGAGAAAGCAAAAGAAGAAATTGCCTTGATGCGTGAGTATGACTATGCCATTGTCAACGACCAAGTACCTTTGGCAGCTGAACGCGTAAAACGTGTGATCGAAGCGGAGCATTTTCGTGTGGATCGAGTTATCGGCCGCTACCAAGAGATGCTTCCAAAAGATGAAGTACTTATACGATAATTATGTTAGAAATTAGGTAGAAAATTATGATGTTAAAACCGTCTATTGACACCCTGTTGGACAAGGTGCCATCAAAATATTCTTTGGTTATTTTGGAAGCCAAGCGTGCTCATGAATTAGAAGCTGGTGCTAAACCAACTCAGGAATTCAAATCAGAGAAATCAACATTGCGTGCTCTGGAAGAAATTGAATCTGGTAATGTCGTGATTCACCCAGACCCAGAAGGAAAACGTGAAGCAGTTCGCCGACGTGCAGAAGAGGAACGACTGCGCAAAGAAGAAGAAGAGCGCAAAATCAAAGAACAAATTGCCAAAGAAAAAGAAGAGGGTGAGAAGATTTAAGGTTGGGGCTACTCAATCTTATTTTTTTCTATGAATATGGCATTTAGGGAAAGCGGGGTGAGAGTGTGAAAGTTGCGAAGATTATTGTCGATGTTCCTCTGATGCAGACGGACAAACCCTATAGCTATGCGATTCCAGAGGAGTTTTCTGGAATGCTAGAAGCTGGAATGCGGGTGCATGTGCCTTTTGGTAAGGGCGGTCGTTTGATTCAAGGGCTGATTGTTGGCTTGGCGGATGAGGAAGCTGAAGATCTGGCTGGACATATTGGAGAATTGAAAAATATTGCAGAAGTTCTCGACTTTAGACCGGTTCTCAATGCGGAGCAGCTCTGGCTAGCTGACCAGCTGCGCCAATCTGTCTTTTCCTATAAAATTTCCATCCTGAAGGCTATGTTACCTAGTCTTCTCAATTCCAGTTATGACAAGTTGCTTTATCCAACGAATCACCTATCGGCTGATGAACGGCAGGCTATTTTCGGTCAAACAGCTAGTCTTCGTTTTTCTGATTTGGATAAGAAAAGTCAGTCTAAGCTCATGCGGTTGACCCAGACTGGTAAGATTCGCTTGGAATACCAAGCGACCGACCGTAAGCATATCAAGACAGAAACTTGGTATCAGGTGGACAGAGAGAAATTGACTCAGTTTTTGCCTTCTGCCCGAGCGAAAAAGCAGCAGGAACTTCAGACTTATCTGCTGGAAAATCCGCAATCAGGTCTTTTCAAAGACCTACGCAAACTCTTTTCGCCTGCAGTGGTCAACATTTTCTTAGAAAAGGAGCTTCTCCATACAGAGAAGAAAGAGGTCAGCCGGTCTGCTGCGCATTTCCAAAAGGAGCGACAGGATAAAAAGCTGGTTCTCAATGAGGAGCAAGCAGTCGCGGTCGCTGCGATTTGTGAAAAAATCGGTAAAGAAAACGCTCAACCCGTTTTGCTAGAAGGAGTGACGGGGAGTGGCAAGACTGAGGTTTATCTCAAGGTTATCGAGGAGGCTCTCAACCAAGGCAAAACAGCAATTATGCTGGTGCCGGAAATTTCTTTGACTCCTCAGGTGACCGACCGTTTTATCTCGCGCTTTGGCGACAAGGTGGCTATTTTGCATTCAGGCCTATCTGACGGAGAGAAGTACGATGAGTGGCGCAAAGTGGAGCGGGGAGAGGCTCAGGTAGTTGTCGGTGCGCGTTCGGCCATCTTTGCTCCGCTGACAAATATCGGAGCCATCATCATTGACGAGGAACATGAGTCCTCCTACAAGCAGGATTCCAATCCTCGCTACCATGCCAGAGAAGTGGCTCTCCTGCGAGCTCAGTACAATCAATCTGTCTTGGTGTTGGGTTCGGCGACTCCGAGTTTGGAAAGCAGAGCCAGAGCTAGTCGTGGCGTCTATGACTTTTTGCAGCTGACCAGGCGGGCTAACCCACTGGCGCAGATTCCTCAGGTTCAAGTGGTGGATTTTCGAGATTACATTGGGCAAAATGAAGCTAGTAATTTTACTCCTGTTCTCTTAGAAGCTATTCAGGATCGTCTGAAGAAAGGTGAGCAGACGGTTCTTATGCTCAACAGGCGAGGTTATTCCAGCTTTGTCATGTGTCGAGAATGCGGTACGGTGGATACCTGTCCCAACTGTGATATTTCTCTGACCTTGCATATGGATACCAAGACCATGAACTGCCATTACTGTGGTTTTACCAAGGACATTCCGCAAGCCTGTCCTAATTGTGCCAGTCGCAGTATCCGCTACTATGGTACGGGAACGCAGAAGGCCTATGATGAATTGACCACCCTCTTTCCAGAAGCTCGCATTCTGCGGATGGATGTGGATACGACCCGTAAAAAGGGGAGTCACGAAGAAATCCTAGAGGCCTTTGGTCAAGGGCAGGCAGATATTCTGCTGGGAACTCAGATGATTGCCAAGGGACTGGATTTTCCTAATGTGACCTTGGTCGGTGTTCTCAATGCGGATACGGCTCTGAATCTGCCAGATTTTCGCTCTTCTGAACGGACCTTCCAGCTACTGACTCAGGTAGCAGGTCGGGCAGGTAGGGCTGAAAAAGCAGGACAAGTTTTTATCCAGTCTTACAACCCGCATCACTATGCCATTGACTTTGCCAGAAAGCAGGACTATGAAGGCTTCTACGCTTATGAAATGGGAATTCGACGGCAGTTGAGCTATCCGCCTTATTACTATACAGTCGGGCTGACCCTATCCCACAAGGATGAGGAAACGGTAGTCAAGAAATCTTATCAGGTTATGGATATTTTACGGAGTGGCCTGTCGGACAAGGTGCAAATTTTGGGTCCCACACCCAAGCCCATTGCCCGCACCCACAATCTCTATCACTATCAGATTTTACTTAAGTATCGCTTTGAGGATGACCTACAAACTACGCTCAATCGGGTCTTGGAACTAACGCAGCAAGCGGAAAACAAGGACCTGCGCCTTAGTATTGATAATGAACCCCAGAATTTTATCTGATGGCAAAAGTGAGCGAGAGCTGTCAGCTTTGCTCGCTTTTTTGGTATAATAGAAAGAAAAACAGTCGTAGGCGACAGTGGTCTGCGACAGATTTGAGGAAACGACAGTGAAATTAATCTTTATGGGGACACCTGACTTTTCAGCAACGGTCTTAAAAGGCCTGCTGGAAAGGGAACAATATGAAATTTTAGCGGTGGTCACTCAGCCTGACCGAGCAGTGGGCCGCAAAAAGGAGATTCGCATGACACCGGTCAAGGAAGTGGCTTTAGCCAACGGCTTGCTGGTTTACCAACCAGAAAAGTTGGCTAAAAGCGCGGACTTGGAAGAAATTATGAACTTGGGAGCTGACGGAATCGTGACAGCAGCCTTTGGCCAGTTTCTGCCTAGCCGTTTGCTGGATAGCGTTAACTTCGCAGTGAATGTCCATGCGTCTCTCTTGCCCAAATACCGTGGCGGAGCGCCCATTCATTATGCTTTGATAAATGGCGATGAAGAAGCTGGTGTGACTATTATGGAGATGGTCAAAGAGATGGATGCTGGTGATATGATTGCCAGTCGAGCGATAGCCATTGAAGAGTCTGATAATGTCGGAACTCTCTTTGAAAAATTAGCTATGATTGGTCGCGACCTTCTTTTAGAAGTCTTACCAACCTATGTAGCGGGAGAGATTCAAGCCCAGCCTCAAGAACCAGAACTGGTGACTTTTTCACCAAATATCAGCCCAGATCAAGAGCGGATTGATTGGACAAAGACCAGTCGCCAGATTTTCAATCAGGTTCGGGGCATGAATCCTTGGCCGGTGGCCCATACCCTGCTAGCTGGTCAGCGCTTCAAGATTTACGAAGTCAGCCAAGCGGAAGGCAGTGGTCGTCCAGGTGAAATCCTGACGATCAGCAAAAAAGAATTAGTCGTCGCAGCGGGTCAGGGAGCCCTTTCACTAAAAACGGTGCAGCCATTCGGCAAGCCCAAAATGGACATCAAGGACTTCCTCAACGGTCTGGGTCGGAGTTTAGCAGTAGGTGATGAATTTGGAAAGTAAGCAGAAAAGAGCTCGTGAGCTTGCTCTGCAAATTCTGGAAGAAGTCTTTGAAGAGGGCGCTTATTCCAATATTGCCCTCAACAAGGCTCTGAAACAGAGTGCTCTCAGTTCAGCTGATAAAAGCTTGGTTACGGAGCTGGTCTATGGAACGGTCGCTCGCAAAATTAGTCTGGAATGGCAGCTGGCTCATTGGGTGGAAGACAGAGACAAGCTAGATGCTTGGCTTTATATCCTGCTTGAGCTCAGCCTTTATCAGATGCTCTATCTGGATAAAATCCCCCAGCATGCTGTCGTTAATGAAGCTGTTGAGATTGCAAAAGGCCGCAAGCGTGGCAGTGAAAAATATGTCAATGCCATCCTACGGAAGATCGAGCGGGAAGGCGCAGCTGATCCGACCACTATTAACCGCAAGAATAAGCGCTACTCAGTCCAGTATTCTCTGCCGGTCTGGCTGGTTAAGGTCTTGATTGACGAATACGGGGAAGAACGCGCGGAGGCTATTTTTGAAAGTCTCTTTGAACGCAACAAGGCCAGCATTCGAGTGACGGATTTGGCTCGAAAGGAAGAAATTAAAGCAGTTTTAGGTGCGGAAGATTCGCTCTTGGCTCTTTCAGCCTTGGTCAAGAAGCAGGGCCATTTTGCTGGTCATGAGTTCTTTGAAAAAGGCTTGATTACTATTCAAGACGAGTCTAGTCAGCTGGTTACTCCGACCCTGCAAATTGAGGGACATGAGCAGATTTTGGATGCTTGCAGTGCGCCGGGTGGCAAGGCTGTTCACATGGCTTCCTATCTGACGACTGGTCAGATTACAGCCTTGGATCTCTACGACCATAAGCTGGACTTGATTCGTCAAAATGCAGATCGTCTAGGATTAGCAGATAAAATCACAACTCAAAAGCTGGATGCGACCAAAGTATTTGAGACTTTTGGACTAGATGCTTTTGACAAGATTTTGGTGGATGCTCCTTGCTCTGGAATCGGCTTGATTCGTCGCAAACCAGACATTAAGTACAATAAAGAAAATGCAGATTTTCAGAGCCTGCAAAAAATTCAGCTGGATATATTAGACAGCGTTTGTCAAAGTCTACGTAAAGGTGGTATAATAACTTATAGTACTTGCACGATTGTGTCTGCAGAGAATTTTGAAGTAGTCAAGCAATTTTTAGAAAGACATCCAAACTTTGAGCAAGTTAGACTAGAACATGAAAGAGAAGATATCGTAAAAGACGGCTGTATCTTGATTACACCAGAATTATATGGCAGTGATGGATTTTTTATCAGTCAATTTAGGAAGATATCTTAACTGGAGGAGGAAACTGACAGTATGGAAATTTCATTATTAACAGATGTTGGTCAAAAGCGAACAAATAATCAGGATTATGCCAATCATTTTGTAAATCGTGCTGGCAAGACCATGATCATCTTGGCCGATGGTATGGGCGGCCACAGAGCTGGCAATATTGCCAGTGAAATGGCGGTAACAGACTTAGGTGCCGCATGGGTTAATACCCAGATTGACTCGGTGAACCAAGTCCGTGAATGGTTTGCAGAGCACTTGGAAGAAGAAAATCGGCGCATTCACCAATTTGGTCAGGATGAAGAATACAAGGGCATGGGGACAACTCTGGAAGCCTTAGCTATCATTGGTAATCAAGCCATCTATGCCCACATTGGTGATTCACGGATTGGCCTGATTCGTGGTGAGGAATACAGCCAGTTAACTAGCGACCATTCCCTTGTTAATGCTCTTCTAAAAGCCGGACAGATTACACAAGAAGAGGCAGAACGCCACCCGCAGAAGAATATTATCACCCAGTCAATTGGTCAAAAAGATGAGGTGCAGCCCGATTATGGTATGGTAACCTTGGAAGCTGGTGATTATATACTGCTAAACAGTGATGGGCTGACAAACATGATTTCAGGAAGTGAGATCTATGACATCGTGACCAGTGACATCAGTCTGTCTGAGAAAACTCAAACGTTGATTCGCTTTGCCAACAATGCTGGAGGATTGGATAATATCACAGTCGCTCTGGTTCGTTTTGACAAGGAGGATGAGGCATGATTCAAATCGGCAAGATTTTTGCCGGGCGATATAAAATCATCAAGCAAATTGGTCGAGGAGGCATGGCAGATGTCTATCTGGCCAAGGATTTGATTTTGGATGGTGAGGAAGTTGCAGTAAAGGTTCTCAGGACCAATTACCAGACAGATCCTATTGCCGTAGCGCGCTTCCAGCGGGAAGCCAAGGCGATGGCTGATTTAGATCATCCTCACATTGTCCGGATTTCCGATATCGGAGAAGAAGACGGTCAGCAGTATCTGGCCATGGAATATGTAGCAGGACTTGATCTCAAGCGCTATATCAAAGAAAAATCTCCGATTTCAAACGAAGAAGCGGTTAGAATCATGGGACAAATTCTTTTGGCTATGCGCCTTGCGCATACGCGGGGGATTGTTCACCGTGACCTGAAACCACAAAATGTCCTCTTAACCCCAGATGGTAATGCCAAGGTGACAGACTTTGGGATTGCTGTGGCCTTTGCTGAGACAAGTCTGACCCAGACTAACTCTATGCTGGGCTCGGTCCACTATCTTTCGCCAGAACAGGCACGCGGTTCAAAGGCAACAATTCAAAGCGATATCTATGCAATGGGGATTATTTTCTATGAGATGCTGACAGGGCATATCCCTTACGATGGAGATAGCGCTGTAACGATTGCTCTCCAGCATTTTCAAAAGCCATTGCCGTCGATCATTGCAGAAAATCCCAATGTTCCTCAAGCCTTGGAAAATGTGGTTATCAAGGCAACAGCTAAAAAATTAACGGATCGTTATCAGTCTGTTGCTGAAATGTATGTTGATTTGTCGAGCAGTTTGTCTTATGAGCGACGGAATGAAAAAAAACTTGTTTTTGATGATGTTGCTAAAGCAGATACCAAAACCTTACCAAAAATTTCGCCAATTCCTCAGCCGACTGTTTCACCGACAAAAACCTCCATTCTAAAGACTGAGCCAACAGAAGTGGGGAAACCTGATGAAACTCCAGCTCCTGTAAAAAAGAAAGCACAGAAACACCATTTAAGAACCCGATATAAAGTCCTGCTCTTGGCGGTTTTCTTGGTTTTAGCTGCATTTGCAGTTCTGATTTATAACAGTCCTTCGAATACCACCGTTCCAGATGTGGCAGGTCAAACTGTGGCAGAAGCTCGGGCGACTATTGAAGCTAAAGATTTAGTAGTCGGAGAAGAAAAAGAAGAAAACAGTGATTCGGTTGCTTCCGGTCATGTCATTAAGACGGATCCTCAGGCAGGAAGTCAGCGGCGGGAAGGTAGCAAAATAAACCTCATTATTTCTAAAGGCCCCAAGAACCTTATCATGGGGGATTATACAGGTCAAAAATATTCAGCAGCAGTTGAAGATTTGAAGAATAAAAAGGTTTCCGAAAAATTAATAAAAATTGAAGAAGTGGAATCAGAAGATTATGATCCAGGAGTTGTTATCAGTCAGACACCAGCAGCTGGGGCAACGTACGATTTATCTTCAAATGCTCAAATTACCCTGAGAGTTGCAAAAGAGACTAGCACTGTAGAAATGCCAAATTTTGGCAGTCTTCAGTACACTTATGCCAATGCTCGTTCTTACTTAATCGAGATGGGAATTCCGTCTTCGAACATTGAGCGGGTTATTGATCGCTCGGTGGCTTCTAGTCAAGCCGATTTAGTGACCTCGCAGACACCAGCAGCCGGACAAAGTGTTAGTCTAAAATCAACAAAAATCACTCTTTATGTGACAGATGGTACTACTGCAAGCTCGTCAACGAGTTCATCAGAATCGTCATCTAGTTCTCATAGTCAATCAGATGATGATGCACAATCCAGCTCTACTTCATCGTCGAGCAGCAGCTCTAGTCGTTAATAGTTTTCATACATCACTTATGACCATTTTTCTTTGGACATAAGTGATTTATTTTTTTATTTCGTGCCTCAGACGGAGGTTTTTCTTTTTATTTTTGTTAGAATAGAGAGGTACAGAAAGGAAAAGGCTATGTGGAAAGTTCAATTATTCATCTTTGTTGAAACAATCTTATTGGCTATGGCTCTTATCACGATGTTGGCAGCAGATTTTTCGCGTGTTGTTATCATTATGGTCCTTTTTCTCCTGCTTTTATATTATTATTTTGGTAAACAAAAAGGGAATTTTTTATTAGTGGCATCAATGATTATGCTGTTTTTCATTATCATGCTCAATCCTTATGTGATTGCAGCCCTTTTGTTTGCAGTTATTTATGGTTTGATGGTAGCTTACCCATATATTTACAAGGAAAATCAGGAAAGCTATCTGGTTTTTGAAGAAGATGTCGAAATTCAAAGGGATAAAAATCGTTGGCTGGGAGATTTGCAACATTTTTCAAAAGATAATTGTCAGTTTCACGATATTAATCTTTTGCGGTTGATTGGAAAGGATACCGTCCATTTAGAAGATGTTATTTTAGCTAATCATGATAATGTGGTGATTATTCGTAAGGCCTTTGGAGATACCCGAATCATTGTGCCGCTTGACGTGGAAATCCAGCTTCAAATGAATACATTGTACGGGGATTTAAACTTTCTGAATCATCCATCTCGCAAGTTGCGCAATGAAACGATTTCCCTGACAACGCCAGATTATAAGCGAGCGAGTAAAACTGTAAAAATTGTGTTGGTCAGCTTTTTAGGAAATGTGGAGGTTGTCAGAAAGTGAAAAAAACAAGTTACTTGGTCATTTTTCTCTATACCTTCTTTGTTCTAGGGATCATCTTTCATTACATTTTTAATATTTTTAATTTTGAATGGCAAAAGCTCCTAAACAATCTAGAACTTCTGCAGTCTTTTATGTTTTTTGTTGTAGTTCTAGGTCTATCTCTGACTGTTTTATTGATTGCTGCAGCAAAGTTTCTTCAGTTTCTATCCGTTTCTCAGGTTCAAAAAAATGTCAAATACATTTTAGAGGGCAAAGCTTTAGAAGCGACCGGTCAGGTAGAGCTGGACTATTCTTTACTTCAATTGGAAGAAAAAGTGCATACTCTAACTGAGAATTTGCAGAAGTCTGAGAATCAGTCTTTGCAGGCGGAGGAGAAGATTGTTGAGAAAGAACGCAGGCGGATTGCTCGTGATTTACATGACACGGTTAGTCAGGAGCTGTTTGCAGCCAATATGATTCTCTCAGGAGTTGCCGGAAATGTGGAGCGGCTTGATAAAGAAAATCTCCAAGAGCAGCTAAAGGGAATCGCTGACATTCTGGATACAGCACAAAAAGATTTGCGGATTTTACTCTTGCATTTACGGCCGACAGAGTTGGAAAATCGGACTTTAGTAGAGGGCATGGATGTTTTAATTAAGGAATTAAGAGATAAGTCGGATCTGACTGTCCAGTTTAAACACGAGGTTGCCAGTCTCCCCAAGCAGATTGAGGAGCATATTTTCAGGATTATCCAGGAAATGATCAACAATACCTTGCGTCATGCTCAGGCTAATCGTTTGGACATCTATCTTTATCAGACGCGAAATGAATTAAAACTCAAGGTTTCTGATGATGGAATCGGCTTTGAACCAGCTACTTTGGATGAACTGAGTTATGGTTTGAAAAATATTGAGGATCGAGTGCATGATATGGCTGGCAGTCTAAAAATTTTGACAGCTCCGAAAAAAGGATTCTCTATCGAAATCTGTGTTCCGTTATTAGAAGGGGGAAAAGATGAAAATATTACTAGTGGATGA
>NZ_KQ968982.1:5500-7923 GCF_001578725.1 Streptococcus sp. DD04 | reverse complement strand
GGATGACCATCAAATGGTCAGATTGGGTTTAAAAAGCTTTTTAGAATTACAGGAAGATGTTGAAGGAGTAGCAGAAGCCACCAATGGCAGAGAAGGAGTCGAAGCAGCCTTGGCAAGCCGGCCCGATGTAATTATAATGGACATTGTGATGCCAGAGATGAGCGGTATTGATGCCACCTTGGCTATCTTGAAAGAATGGCCAGAGGCAAAGATTTTGATTTTGACGTCTTATCTGGACAATGAAAAAATCTATCCAGTGTTGGATGCTGGTGCTCGTGGCTATATGCTGAAGACCTCCAGTGCTGAGGAAATTCTCCACGCAGTCAGAAAGGTTGCAAAAGGTGAATTTGCCATTGAAACAGAAGTCAGTAAGAAGGTTGAATACCATCGAAATCATATAGAGCTTTATGAGGATTTGACAGCGCGGGAGCGGGATATTTTGGGGCTTTTAGCCAAGGGCTATGAAAATCAGCGGATTGCTGATGAGCTCTTTATTTCCTTGAAAACAGTCAAGACGCATGTGTCCAATATTTTATCCAAGCTGGAAGTGAGCGATCGAACCCAGGCAGTCGTCTACGCTTTTCAGCATCACCTTGTTCCGCAAGACGATTTTTAATGATATAATAGAAAAGATTAGATTGAAAGAGGAAAATATGGACGCAAAATTAAAATATAAGGCAAAAAAAATTAAGATTGTTTTCTTTGATATCGACGACACCTTGCGAGTAAAGAATACAGGCTTCATCCCAGAGTCAATCAAAGTTGTGTTTAAACAGCTGAGAGAAAAAGGTATTCTGACAGGAATTGCTTCTGGACGTGGCATTTTTGGAGTCGTTCCAGAAATTCGTACCTTGGATCCTGATTTTTTTGTCACCTTGAATGGGGCTTACGTTGAAAATCGAAGAGGGGAAGTTATTGCTAAAACGGTCATTCCACAAGAGTGTGTGGAATCCTACATTGCATGGACCAAGGAAGCGGGGATTGATTACGGTTTGGTAGGTAGTCATGAAGCGGCTTTATCCGTCCGCAATCCTATGATTTCGTCCGCAATTGATATCATATATCCAGATCTGGCTGTCAATCCTGATTTTTACAAAGATCGTGAAATCTACCAAATGTGGACCTTTGAAAATGTAGGAGACAGTTTACAGTTGCCAGAGGATCTAGCCTCAGCTCTGCGCTTGGTTCGCTGGCATGAGCATTCATCGGATGTTGTTCCGACAGAAGGTTCAAAGGCAGCTGGTGTTGCTAAGGTGGCGGAGCATCTAGACTTAAAACCTGAGAATGTCTTGGTTTTTGGCGATGAGCTTAATGATTTAGAATTGTTTGACTATGCAGGTATCAGCATTGCTATGGGGATTTCCCATAAAGAACTGCAGAAAAAGGCAGATTTCATCACAAAAACAGTAGAAGAAGATGGTATTTTTTATGCTTTGGAGGAGTTAGGAATGGTAGAAAAAGAGTTGAATTTCCCACAGGTCAATCCTGAAGCGGTTGAAGGACCGATTGCAAAAATCAAGACTAATCATGGGGATTTGAAGATCAAACTGTTTCCAGAGCAAGCGCCGAAAACAGTTGCCAACTTTATCGCCTTATCTAAGGATGGCTACTATGACGGAGTGATTTTCCACCGAATTATCAAAGATTTTATGATTCAGGGTGGCGATCCGACTGGTACTGGGATGGGTGGCGAGTCAATTTACGGCGAGCGCTTTGAAGACGAGTTTTCACCAGAGCTTTATAATATCCGTGGAGCCCTGTCAATGGCAAATGCTGGACCAAATACCAATGGCAGTCAGTTCTTTATTGTTCAAAACAGCAGTCTTCCTTATTCAACCAAGGAATTGACTCGGGGAGGATGGCCGGAGCCAATTGCTGAAATTTATGCTAGCAAGGGCGGGACACCGCATTTGGACCGTCGACATACTGTATTTGGGCAGTTAGTAGATGAGGCTTCTTATGAAGTTTTGGACAAAATCGCAGCAGTTGAGATAGCTTCAATGGATAAACCGCTTGAGGATGTTGTTATTGAGACGATTGAGGTTATAGACGAATGAAAATCGGAGATAAGTTAAAGGGCAAAATTACAGGGATTCAGCCCTACGGTGCCTTTGTTGAACTAGAAAGCGGTCTGATTGGCCTCATTCATATTTCTGAGATTCGGACGGGCTATATTGATAATATTCACGATATTTTAAAAATCGGGGATCAGGTTCTCGTGCAGGTGGTGGATTATGACGAGTTTTCTGGCAAGGCCAGTCTGTCTATGCGGACCTTAGAGGAAGAAAAACATCGCTTACCGAGACGGCATCGCTTTTCAAATGATCGTTGTAAAATTGGTTTTGCGCCCTTAGGTAAGCAAATGCCAATCTGGATTAAGGAAGCCAAGGATTTTCTAAAAGAACAAAAAGATTAGAAAAAAG
>NZ_KQ968982.1:0-4560 GCF_001578725.1 Streptococcus sp. DD04 | reverse complement strand
GGTACACTATTTTCACGATTAGGCGTCAAATTCATAGAGAGCAGTGGACAAGTAGCGTTCTCCGTTATCAGGTGTCAGAGCAAGGACTTTCTTACCAGCTCCTAGTTTTTTCGCGACTTCAATGGCTGCAAAAATAGCTGCAGCAGATGAAATTCCCACTAAGAAGCCTTCCTGACCACCGATATAGCGTCCCAATTCTAGCGCTTGCTCAGAAGTCACGCGGACAATGCCATCGTAAGCTTCTGTATCCAAGGTCTCTGGAATGAAGCCAGCTGAAAGTCCTTGGATTTTATGCGGACCAGGTTTTTCTCCAGAAAGGATAGCAGATTCGTCTGCTTCGACTGCATAGACTTGGATATTTGGATTCGCTTTTTTAAGAGCATGAGAAACACCAGAGATAGTCCCACCAGTTCCAACACCACCGACAAAGGCATCCAGTCCAGTTTCACCGAAAGCAGCGACAATTTCTGCTCCTGTTGTTCGTTCGTGAACTTCTGGATTGGCGGGGTTGTTAAATTGTAGCGGTAACCAGCCTTTGCGCTCTTGGGCGATTTCTTCTGCCTTGGCGATAGCGCCTTTCATTCCTTCGCTACCTGGAGTCAAAACTAGCTCTGCTCCATAGGCTTGGACAATCTTGCGGCGCTCCACACTCATGGTTTCTGGCATGACAATGACAACCTTGTAGCCTTTAGCTGCCCCAACCCATGAAAGACCAATACCAGTATTTCCGCTGGTTGCTTCCACAATAGTGTCGCCAGGCTTGATAAGGCCATCGCGTTCAGCGGCCTCAATCATGCTGAGAGCAATCCGGTCTTTGACAGAAGAGCCAGGGTTGAAGGCTTCTAACTTGACGTAAACCTCAGCAGCTCCTTCAGGAACGATATTATTTAGTTTAACAATTGGTGTCCGTCCGACCAATTCTGTGATATTTTGATAAATGTTTGTCATCCTTCATACCTCAATACTTTAATGAAACTAGTATAAGACGAAAGCGGTACTTTGTAAAATATAAAAAAGCTATGGCCACGATAAAAATTCTTTATCACAAAGCCTAGCTTTTTAAATTATTCAACTGTTAAGGGAATTTCAACCTCGCGCAAACCTTGATCGTCAATTTGGATTTTGCCATTGAAAAACTCGACTAATTTCTGTTCTAGTGGTTCTTTTTCCTGCTTGTCGATATAGATGGTTGTGGCAACTAGATCTGTGAATTCTGTGTCGAATTCGATCAGATCTTCAGCTTTTAAAAAGTTATCAAAGTTTTGGTACTGGCTGTAAGACATTTTGAGGCGCAGGCCTGCCTGTTCTTTGATTTCGAACAGGCCAATTTCTTTAATTGCCAAAGCGACGATGCCTGCATAAGCTCGGATGAGTCCGCCAGCTCCTAGCTTGATCCCACCAAAATAGCGCGTGACCACAAAGCAGACATTGGTCAGCTGGTGGTTTTCCATGACACCGAGCATGGGAACGCCTGCTGTACCGCTAGGTTCCCCGTCGTCACTGGTTCGTTTGATTTCACTTTTCTCTCCGACAATAAAAGCAGAGCAATTATGAGTGGCTTTATAGTGCTCTTTTTTGATGGCAGCAATAAAATCTCTAGCTTCCTCTTCTGAGTAAACGCGCTTTGCATGGCAAATGAAACGGGATTTTTTAATTTCTTCTTGGGCTTGGCCATCTTGTCTAATTGTTCTATATTCCATAGTTTTATTGTACACAAAAAATTGGATTTTTCCAAAAGTTTTACGAATAAAAAAGTATGTTAGAAAGAAAAGATTGCCTAGGTAGGATATTTACAAAAGATCAGCTCAGCCCAGAGTTGCAATTGCAAGCTCAGCAGCTTCCCGGTATGCGAGAGGAAAGGAGGAAATTATTTTGCGGACGCTGTGGCACTCAAGTGGACAAAGAGCATCATCAGCTGCCAGTCAATGCCTACTATTGTAGGGAATGTGTGATTTTGGGGCGAGTCCGGAGTGACCAAGAACTCTACTATTTTCCGCAGGAAGACTTTCCAGCAAATCAGGTACTCAAGTGGCAGGGGAAATTAACAGCCTTTCAAGAGAAAGTTTCTCAGGGACTGTTAGAGTCAGTTGCTCAAAAGCAGAATAGCCTTGTCCATGCGGTGACTGGTGCGGGCAAAACGGAGATGATTTATCAGGTGATTGCAGAGGTGGTTGATCGCGGAGGTGCCGTTTGCCTAGCCAGTCCTCGGATCGATGTCTGTTTAGAGCTTTATCACCGTCTCAAGCTGGATTTTGTCTGCCCGATTTCGCTTTTGCATGGCGAATCCGAGCCCTATTTTCGGAGTCCCTTGGTCATTGCTACTACCCATCAGCTTCTTAAATTTTATCGAGCCTTTGATTTGCTGATTGTGGACGAGGTGGATGCTTTTCCTTATGTGGACAATCCTGTGCTTTACCATGCCGTGGAGCAGTCAGTCAAGGAGAAAGGAACCACCATCTTTTTAACTGCCACTTCGACGGATGAGCTGGATAAAAAAGTTAAAAAAGGAGAATTAAAACGACTTAGTCTTCCTCGGCGCTTCCATGGCAATCCTTTGATTGTGCCCCAAAAAGTTTGGCTGGCAGATTTTCAAAAATATTTAGCGAAAAAGAAATTGCCGCCTAAGCTGAAAAAATATATCGAGAGACAGAGAAAAACAGGCTCTCCTTTGCTAATATTTGCCTCAGAAATCAAAAGAGGTCAGGAATTTGCACAAGTTTTGGAGGAGATCCTTCCAGCGGAAAGAGTCGGTTTTGTGGCTTCAACAACTGAAAATCGTTTAGAAATCGTTGAAGAGTTTCGGAAGCGAGAAATTACCATTTTGGTCACGACGACCATCTTAGAGCGTGGCGTGACCTTTCCTTGTGTAGATGTCTTTGTTTTGGAGGCCAACCATCGTCTTTTTAGTCGTAGTGCTCTGGTTCAAATTTCTGGTCGAGTGGGGCGCAGTATGGAGCGTCCAACAGGAGATTTATTCTTCTTTCACGACGGTACTACAAGTTCAATCGAAAAAGCGATTCGTGAAATCAAACTGATGAACAAGGAGGCTGGCCTATGAGAAATTGCCTTTTATGCAGCCAAGTAGTCGAAGAAAATAGGACTTTTTCTTCCTTGATTTTATTACAAAAAGAACAGAATACAATTTGTAACCATTGTCGAGCAGGATTTGAAGCTATTTCTGCTATCCATTGTCCACGCTGCTGGAAGGAGGGAGGAGAGGACGTTTGCTCGGATTGTCAGGCATGGGAAGCGCAAGGCTATTTGGTTCAACATCAGGCCTGTTTTCTTTACAATGATTTGATGAAGGATTTCTTCAGCAAATATAAGTTTCAAGGAGATTATCTTCTAAGATTTGTTTTTGCGGAAGTTCTCAAAAAAAGTCTCAGAAACTTCAAAAAATATACTTTAGTTCCTATTCCGGTCAGTCCTGAAAAATACCAAAGTCGAGGTTTTAATCAGGTAGAAGGCTTCTTGCAAGCTGCTGGTTTGCCTTATAAACATTTGCTTGAAAAGCAGGATGTGCTTGCTCAATCCAGTAAAAATCGTGAAGAACGTTTAAAAAGTCAGCAATGTTTTAGATTGGCAAAAGATAGTCTTCTGTCAGATAAGATTGTGCTGATAGATGATATTTATACGACTGGTAAAACCTTACAATTGGCTCGAGAATTACTGCTGGAAGCAGGTGTGAAAGAAGTTTTGACATTTTCACTCGCAAGATAAGAAAATATTTGCAAAAAAGGAATGAAAGCGTTATAATGATATTGTAAATAAAACATTTATGTTTAGAAAGAAGGTACTTATATGCTTAAATATAGTATCCGTGGTGAAAACCTAGAAGTAACTGATGCTCTCCGTGACTACGTAGTTTCTAAACTTGAGAAGATTGAGAAGTATTTCCAAGCAGAGCAAGAACTTGATGCACGTGTCAACCTGAAGGTTTATCGCGAAAAAACGGCAAAAGTCGAAGTAACCATTCCTCTTGGTTCCATTACCCTTCGGGCAGAAGATGTTTCACAAGATATGTACGGTTCTATTGACTTAGTTGTTGATAAAATTGAACGTCAGATTCGTAAGAATAAGACAAAAATTGAAAAGAAAAATCGTAACAAAGTTGCAACTAGTCAGCTTTTCACGGACGCTTTAGTGGAAGAAGCTGATGAATCATCTTCAAAAGTGGTGCGCTCTAAACATATTGATCTAAAACCAATGGATGTAGAAGAAGCTATCTTGCAAATGGATTTGTTGGGGCATGATTTCTTCATTTATACCGACGTAGAAGACAATACAACGAATGTTATCTATCGTCGTGAAGATGGAGATATCGGTTTGTTAGAAGTAAAATAACTCATTAAAGCCGTCCGATTTGGATGGCTTTTTATCTGATAAATTGTAAAATATAGAAAATAAATATACTGGTTTTTATTAAGAAACTATCGCTGGAGTTTGATAGTTAGAAAAAAATCGTTTACAGAGAATACTAGATTAGTAGTCTCTTGAAAGTTGTTTTCCACGTTTTTAACGCCCTTACAGCGATATTCTAAGGCGGAATGAAAAAATCAC
>NZ_KQ968981.1:103881-106762 GCF_001578725.1 Streptococcus sp. DD04 | reverse complement strand
AATATTGGAGAATTACTCAAGAGGCTGAAGAGGACGGTTTGCTAAATCGTTAGGTCGGGTAACTGGCGCGGGGGTTCGAATCCCCCATTCTCCGCTATAAGTAAGGAGTTTAGCTGATGCTATCTCCTTTTCTTGTATCTTTTTGCATTAAGGTAAGTTAATTTAACCTTAATTTTTTCTTTAAAATTGATATATGCTGTAATAAGGAACATATATCGAGTTGGAACCATTATGTATTGATATTGCTGAGGTTTATTTTTATGAATAAATTTAAAAAATCTAAGTTTTTTATTTTCTTTTTAATAACTATTAGCTTAATAGGAGGGGTGTTATTTTCGCCTGTCTCGTCTTATTTTATTTCTTTTTCTTCTAATATAATTTCAACAATTGATCGAATGATTGCTCGGCCTGTTACCTTTGTGTTAAATGAAAAAGATAGACTTTTTGATTTGATGAAAACATATAAAGAAAATGGAGATTTAAAGAAAGCGCTTTATACCATAGAAGAGAAGGCAAATAAAGTTGATTCTTTGGAAGATGAGAATAGTCAATTAAGGCAATTATTAGATTTAAAAGAGCAGGACCAAAACACGATTAAAATTGCTTCAGAGGTGATTGCTCGTAGTCCGTCTGCTTGGACAAATGAACTGACAATTGATAAAGGGGCTGCTAGTGATGTTACAAACTCAATGCTGGCAATTTCTAATGGTGGAGTCATCGGAGCAGTAACACAGGTTTCTGCTGATTCAAGTGTTGTGACCTTGCTTAGCAATGAAAAAAATTCAAGCCAAATTTCTGTGAAGATTCAAACAGAGACTGGTTTTGTCTATGGTATTATTACTGGTTTTGATTCTAAAAAATCCGCTTTTATTATAAGTCAGTTAAATAGTTTTTCTGGTATTACAGATGGGGCTTCTGTTCTGACAAGCGGATTAGGTGCCTATAATGCAGAAAATTTACTTGTGGGAAAAGTTTTGTCTGTCTCTAAAGGGAAAGATCAGTTGAATGATCTGATTTTAGTCCAACCTGCTGCTGATTTTTCAGATATCCAAGCTGTAATTTTGGTGAGAAATTGATATGAAAAGCTCGAAAGAAAAAATTTTAACACCGATTATCTTGTTTTTAATCTTATTACTTGATGGACAGTTGTCTAGATTCTTTATTGGTCTATTATCAGGTCAGTGCTATCCTATCAGCCACTTATTACTGATTTACATGATTTTTATTTCTATTAATTTTTCTAGAACTTTCAATCTTGTTTTATTTATGGGACTGGGATTGATATATGATGTTTATTATTTACATGTTATAGGCATTTTTGTGATTTTATTTCCTTTGCTTAGTGCTTTCATTATTTATATGAATGACGTTTTGTTGTTAAATCGCTTGACTCGTTTTTTATCTGTTATTACGGCTGTCTTTTTGATTGAAATAGTTAGTGTCACTTTGGTTCTTCTTTTAAAGCTGGCAGCAATTGATTTTTCACATTTCATTATCTTTAGTTTGGTTCCTACTTTACTCTTAAATGCTGTTTTCTTCTTGGTATTCCAATCTTTGTTTGAAAAAGTCTATTTATGATGAATAAGAAATAGAAATGTAATAAATACGTAACACAAACAGTTTTGATTTTTGATATACTATATAATGTCTTACCAAGAAGGAGTATATATTTTTATGAAGAAAAAATTGTTCGCATCAATTTTGTTGAGTACGCTTATCCTTTCTCAAGGAGCTTCACTTGTGAGTGTAAAAGCGGATTCTACCGATGATAAAATTGCTGCTCAAGACAGTAAAATTAACAGTATAACAGCGCAACAGCAATCAGCACAAGCACAAGTTGACGAGATTCAAAGTCAAGTTTCTGCAATTCAAAAACAACAAGAAAAACTTCAAGCTGAAAATGAAAAATTATCAGCAGAGTCTGCTAAGTTATCAGCTGAAATTGATACTTTATCTAAAAACATCGTTGCTCGAAATGAATCGCTTGCTAATCAAGCTCGTAGTGCTCAAACGAATGGAACTGCTACTAGTTACATTAATACAATCGTGAGTTCTAGCTCTATTACAGAAGCAATTTCACGTGTAGCTGCTATGAGTGAAATTGTTGCAGCAAATAATAAAATGTTAGAGCAACAAAAAGCTGATAAAGAAGCAATTGCTGAAAAACAAGTTGCTAATAATGAAGCAATCAATACTGTTATCGCTAATCAGCAACAGCTTTCAGATGATGCACAAGTTTTAACAACCAAACAAGCAGAACTTAAAGTTGCTCAGTTGAACCTTGCAGCAGAAAAAACAACTGCTGAAAATGAAAAAAATAGCCTCTTAGAGCAAAAAGCAGCAGCAGAGAGAGCAGCAGCAGAAGCAGCAGCAGCAGAGGCAGCTTATAAAGCACAACAACAGGCACAACAACAAGCAGTTCTTGCTTCTGCAAATACTAGCTTCTCAGCTCAGGTTCAAGCTGTAAATAATACAGCAGCAGCTCCTGCGGCAGAGGCTACTGTATCTGCACCAGCAGTGACTCAGCCAGCAGCAACTGTCTCTCGTCCTACTTACAGTTCTTCAGCGACAACCTATCCTGTAGGTCAATGTACTTGGGGAGCTAAGACTTTGGCTCCATGGGCTGGCGACTATTGGGGTAATGGTGGTCAATGGGCAGCTAGTGCAGCAGCAGCAGGCTTCCGTACAGGTTCACAACCTCAAGTTGGTGCTATTGCATGTTGGAATGATGGTGGATATGGACACGTTGCTGTAGTAACAGCTGTTCAATCTGCTACTAACATCCAAGTATCAGAAGCTAATTATGCTGGCAACCAAGCAATTGGTAACTACCGAGGCTGGTTTAATCCAGGTGCTGTAACTTATATTTATCCAAATTAAA
>NZ_KQ968981.1:87271-102145 GCF_001578725.1 Streptococcus sp. DD04 | reverse complement strand
CTACAACAAAAGGGGCTCCATAATCCCTGCGGTGGATTTACCCACTACAGAAATTATAGAGCCGTTTTTTGTTGCACTATATTTTACAATTTATCAATTGAAAAATAGGCAAAAAAGGGTTACAATGGTAATTGGAAAACTTGTAACAGATACAATAAAAGACGATTTAGAATCTGGAGGAAATCATGTCTTTTTCTGATTTAAAACTCTTTGCTCTTTCTTCTAATCAAGAATTAGCGCAGCATGTTGCTCAAGAGATTGGATTGCCACTTGGGAAAGCAACTGTCCGTCAGTTCTCTGATGGGGAGATTCAAGTGAATATTGAAGAATCTATCCGCGGGAAACACGTCTTTATTTTGCAGTCTACCAGCTCGCCAGTGAATGATAATTTAATGGAAATTTTGATCATGGTAGATGCTTTGAAGAGAGCTAGTGCAGAATCTATCAATGTGGTAATGCCCTACTATGGTTATGCTAGACAGGATCGAAAAGCTCGTGCTCGTGAGCCGATTACATCTAAATTAGTTGCCAATATGCTGGAGATTGCTGGAGTTGACCGTTTGTTGACGATTGATTTGCATGCTGCTCAGATTCAAGGCTTCTTTGATATTCCTGTTGATCATTTGATGGGGGCTCCTTTGATCGCTGATTATTTTGAACGCCGTGGCATGGTTGGCAATGATTATGTGGTGGTTAGTCCGGATCATGGCGGTGTGAGTCGGGCCCGTAAATTGGCGGAATTTCTTAAAACATCAATTGCTATTATCGATAAACGCCGCAGTGTTGATAAAATGAATACTAGTGAAGTCATGAATATCATTGGTAAGGTTGCAGGCAAAACATGTATCCTGATTGATGACATGATTGATACAGCGGGAACGATTTGTCATGCGGCGGATGCCCTAGCAGAAGCTGGCGCAGTTGAAGTCTATGCTAGCTGTACCCATCCTGTCTTATCTGGTCCAGCTATGGAAAATATTCAAAAATCTGCTATTAAAAAGTTGATTGTTTTGGATACGATTTACCTTCCTGAAGAACGATTGATTGATAAGATTGAGCAGATTTCCATCGCTCATCTGTTAGCAGAAGCGATCGTTCGTATTCATGAAAAACGTCCTCTCTCTCCATTATTTGAAAGCGAAAAAAAATAAACTATTTAATAGACTTATAATTATTTGAGAACTAGTGTGTTGCTAGTTCTCTTTCTTTTTCTCACTTATAATAAAATTTTGCTGTAGTAATGCTTTTATAGTATAATGGTTCTATTAAGTTATCGGAGGTGGCCATGGATTTGACAAAAAAGTTTAATAAAAATTTAGATAAGATTGAAATATCCCTGATTCGTCAGTTTGACCAGTCTATTTCTACGATCCCAGGTGTTCTGCGGCTGACCTTGGGAGAGCCAGACTTTCCGACACCGGATCACATCAAGGAAGCAGCCAAGGCAGCTATTGATGCCAACCAGAGTCACTATACAGGGATGAGTGGACTTTTGGAGCTGCGACAGGCTGCGTCTGACTTTGTCAAGGAAAAATACCACCTGTCCTACAATCCAGAGAATGAGATTTTAGTGACCATTGGAGCAACCGAGGCCCTATCTGCGACTTTGACGGCTATTCTGGAGGAGGGCGATAAGGTCTTGCTGCCAGCGCCAGCTTATCCAGGCTATGAGCCGATTGTCAATTTGGTCGGGGCGGAGATTGTCGAGATTGATACGACAGAAAACAACTTCGTCTTGACCCCTGAAATGCTAGAGCAGGCTATCTTGGAGCAGGGGGATGCGCTCAAGGCGGTTATTTTGAACTATCCGGCCAATCCGACTGGCGTGACTTATTCGCGAGAGCAGATTGAGGCTTTGGCAGCAGTATTGAGCAAGTATGAAGTATTTGTCGTTTGTGATGAGGTATACTCTGAGTTGACTTATACGGAGCAGGGACACGTTTCTCTGGCGGAATATTTGCCTGAGCAGACCATCGTGATCAATGGCTTGTCCAAGTCTCATGCTATGACGGGCTGGCGATTGGGCTTTATCTTTGCACCGGCTGCTTTTACAGCTCAATTAATCAAGAGCCATCAGTATCTAGTGACAGCAGCCAACACCATGGCTCAATATGCAGCTATTGAGGCATTGACAGCTGGTAAGGATGATGCTCAACCCATGAAGACGGAATACATCCAGCGGCGGGATTATATTATCGAAAAAATGACAGAGCTGGGCTATCAGATTATCAAGCCAGATGGAGCTTTCTATATTTTTGCCAAAATTCCAGCAGGCTACAATCAAGATTCTTTTGCCTTTTTACGGGATTTTGCGGAGAAGAAGGCTGTGGCCTTTATCCCAGGAGCGGCCTTTGGCCAGTATGGGGAAGGCTATATCCGCCTGTCTTATGCAGCTAGCATGGAAACCATCAAGGAAGCTCTGAAACGGCTCAAGGAGTACATGGAAGACCATGCTTAGACCGTTAACAAGCAAGAGTTTGATTCTCTATAATCGGAATTTTCGAGAAGATGATAAGCTGGTCAAGATCTTTACGGAACAGGCTGGCAAGCGAATGTTTTTCGTGAAACATGCTGGAAAATCTAAGCTGGCGCCAGTCATCCAGCCTCTGACTGCAGCAGAACTCTTGATGAAAATCAATGACGACGGACTCAGCTATATCGAAGATTACCAAGCTGTGGAAAGTTACAGGCAAATCAAGGGCGATCTCTTTGTCATGGCTTATGCCAGCTATGTAGCAGCCTTAGCGGATGCCAGCATTCAGGACAATCATCCAGACCCAGCACTCTTTGCTTTTTTGCAAAAGACACTGGATCTGATGAATCAAGGCCTGGATTATGAAGTCTTGACGAATATTTTTGAAATTCAGATTTTATCTCGCTTTGGCGTTTCTATGAATTTCCATGACTGTGTTTTTTGTCATCGGACAGGTCTGCCTTTTGATTTTTCCTTTCAATATGGCGGGGTGCTCTGCCCAGAGCATTATCACAAGGATGCTCATCGCAGCCATCTCAATCCCAATATCCTTTTTTTACTGAATCAGTTTCAGGCGGTTCAGTTTAGTGAGCTGGGGACGATTTCGCTCAAGGCTGATATCAAGCGACAGATCAGGGATTTTATAGATCAACTCTATGATGAATATGTAGGCATTCATCTTAAATCAAAGAAATTTATCGACTCTCTGGGCGACTGGGGTAGTATTTTACAAGATGAATATGAGGAAGAACAGCATGAAAAAAATAGCTATTGATGCCATGGGCGGAGACAATGCCCCTCAGGCTTTAGTCGAAGGTGCCAATCAGGCTCTGAGAGACTTCTCGGATATTGAGATTGTTCTCTATGGGGATGAGGCCAAGATAAAACCTCTGTTGACAGCGACAGAGCGCGTCAGCATTGTTCATACGGAAGAAAAGATTAATTCGGATGATGAGCCGACCAGGGCTATTCGCAAGAAGAAGCAGGCTAGCATGGTTTTGGCAGCCAAGGCAGTCAAAGACGGGGAAGCAGATGCGGTCCTGTCTGCTGGTAACACAGGGGCGCTTCTGGCGGCGGGTTTCTTTATCGTCGGGCGGATCAAAAATATTGACCGACCAGGACTTTTGTCCACTTTACCGACTGGAGATGGCCGAGGCTTTGATATGTTGGATCTGGGGGCAAATGCTGAAAATACCCCTCACCATCTGCATCAATATGCTATCCTAGGTTCTTTTTATGCGGAAAATGTTCGTGGAATTAAGCAGCCACGGGTTGGTTTGCTCAATAATGGCACTGAAGCCAGCAAGGGAGACCCTCTGCGTAAGGAAACCTATGCCTTGCTGGCAGCGGATGACAAGCTGAATTTCATCGGAAATGTGGAGGCACGTGACCTTATGGATGGAGTGGCAGATGTTGTCGTAGCAGATGGCTTTACGGGCAATGCCGTGCTCAAGTCTATTGAAGGAACGGCCATTAGTATCCTAGACCAGCTCAAGAAGGCTGTTCTAGGCGGTGGTCTCAAGGCTAAACTAGGAGCTTTGTTGCTCAAAGATAGCCTACAGGAGATGCGCAAGAGTCTGGACTACTCCAGTGCTGGTGGGGCCGTTCTCTTTGGTCTTAAGGCGCCAGTAGTCAAGACACATGGCTCTAGCGATACCAAAGCTGTATATAGCACCATTCGTCAGATTCGGACCATGCTGGAGACAGATGTTGTCGGAAAATCTGTGGTTGAATTTTCAAGAACTGAGGAGGAAAAATGAGCGAGAAGGAAATTTACGTAAAGATTGTTGAAGTTATTCAAGAGCATGAAGGGGCAGATTTCTCTGTCAGTCCTGAACTCAGTCTCAAAGATGAATTAGGTGTTGATTCGGTTGATTTGATGGAATTTATCATTGACCTTGAAGATACATTTGCAATTGAGATCCCAGATGAACATATTGATCATTTTAAGAATATCTCAGACATAGTAACCTATATTCATGGAAAATTGAAAAAATAAGATATATAAAAAAGTAATCTTTTGGGCATGTACTAATCCCTAAAAAGTTGAACAAGCAATGATTGAAAGGAATGAATCCTGTATTGAGCGGGACTCATTCCTTTTAATTTTGTTCGGATTTTCAAGGAAGTTCAATCCGTTTTTAGAGGTTTGTACGGGAATCATTGTAAAATTATTTTGAATATGGTAAAATTAGGGTATAAAAGCACGAAAGGCGAATAATAAAATGTCAAATAAGTTGTTATATTCGGGAAAAGCAAAGGATATTTTTGCGACAGAGGATGAGCATGTGATTTTGGCCCGTTACAAAGATCAGGCAACGGCTTTTAATGGCGTTAAAAAGGAGCAGATTGCAGGGAAAGGGGTATTGAACAATAAAATTTCAGCCTTTATTTTTGAAAAATTGAATGCTGCTGGTGTGGCAACGCATTTTATCGAGAAAATCTCAGAGACAGATCAGCTTAATAAAAAAGTTGACATTATTCCCTTGGAAGTGGTGTTGCGTAACTATACAGCAGGCTCTTTCTCTAAACGCTTTGGTGTGGAAGAAGGGATCGCCTTGGACACTCCGATCGTTGAATTTTACTATAAAAACGATGATTTGGATGATCCTTTTATCAATGACGAGCATGTGAAATTCCTAAAGATTGCGGATGACCAGCAGATTGCTTTCTTAAAAGAGGAGACTCGCCGTATCAATCTTCTTTTGTCAGACTGGTTCCGCCAGATCGGGCTTAAGTTGATTGATTTCAAGTTAGAGTTTGGTTTTGACCAAGACGGTAAAATTATTCTAGCAGATGAATTCTCACCGGACAATTGTCGGCTTTGGGATGCTGAGGGGCATCACATGGACAAGGATGTCTTCCGTCGCGGCCTAGGCGAGCTGACCGATGTTTATCAAATCGTCTGGGAAAAACTGCAAGAATTGAAGTAAGAAAAGGATAGAAGATACTATGGATAAGCGTATTTTTGTTGAGAAAAAACCTAATTTTGGAATCAAATATCAGAGCTTGGTCAAGGAATTGACCCACAATCTCCAGTTAAAGACTTTAGCAGAACTGCGCATTGTGCAGACTTACGATGTTTTTAATCTAAGTGAAAGCCTATTTGCGCGTGCGGAAAAACATATCTTTTCTGAGCAGGTGACAGACCGTCTCTTGTCAGAAGCAGAGGTTGTGGAGTCTTTATCTGAGTACGCTTTCTTTGCTATTGAAAGCTTGCCAGGGCAGTTTGACCAGCGGGCGGCTTCAGCTCAAGAAGCCTTGCTCTTACTGGGTAGTTCAAGTCATGTAAGGGTTAATACGGCCCAACTTTACTTGGTCAATAAAGATATTGATGCGACTGAGTTAGAAGCGGTCAAAAACTACCTGCTCAATCCAGTTGATTCTCGTTTCAAAGACATCACGACAGGGATTGCCAAGCAAGAATTCTCAGAGTCAGATAAGACCATTCCAAAATTGACTTTCTTTGAAAGCTATACGGCGGAAGACTTTGTACGCTACAAGGCCGAGCAAGGGATGGCGATGGAAGTGGATGATTTGCTCTTTATCCAAGACTACTTCAAGTCAATCGGGCGTGTGCCGACAGAAACAGAACTCAAGGTCTTGGATACTTACTGGTCTGACCACTGCCGTCACACAACTTTTGAGACAGAGTTGAAAACTATTGATTTCTCAGCGTCTAAATTCCAAAAACAATTGCAGGCGACTTATGACAAGTATCTAGCCATGCGTGATGAGTTGGGGCGCTCTGAAAAACCGCAAACCTTGATGGATATGGCAACTATTTTCGGTCGTTACGAACGTGCCAATGGCCGTTTGGAAGATATGGAAGTATCTGATGAGATCAATGCCTGCTCGGTTGAAATCGAAGTTGATGTTGATGGTATCAAAGAACCATGGCTCCTCATGTTTAAAAATGAAACCCACAACCACCCAACGGAAATTGAGCCCTTTGGTGGAGCGGCTACTTGTATCGGTGGTGCCATTCGCGACCCATTGTCAGGGCGTTCTTATGTTTATCAGGCGATGCGCATCTCGGGAGCGGGCGATATTACGGCACCGATCTCTGAGACACGTGCTGGTAAATTGCCACAACAAGTTATTTCGAAGACAGCAGCTCAAGGTTATTCTTCTTATGGGAACCAGATTGGTCTTGCGACGACTTATGTCCGTGAGTATTTCCACCCAGGCTTTGTAGCCAAACGCATGGAGCTTGGAGCCGTTGTCGGCGCTGCTCCTAAGGGAAATGTTGTTCGTGAAAAACCTGAAGCGGGCGATGTGATTATCCTACTTGGTGGGAAAACAGGTCGTGATGGCGTCGGCGGTGCGACGGGGTCTTCTAAGGTTCAAACAGTTGAGTCTGTAGAGACTGCTGGTGCAGAAGTTCAAAAAGGGAATGCCATTGAAGAACGCAAGATTCAACGTCTGTTCCGTAAGGGTGATGTAACACGTCTCATCAAGAAATCAAACGACTTTGGTGCAGGTGGTGTCTGTGTAGCCATTGGTGAATTGGCTGATGGTCTTGAAATCAATCTTGATAAAGTCCCGCTAAAATACCAAGGTTTGAATGGAACAGAAATTGCTATCTCTGAATCACAAGAACGGATGGCGGTTGTGGTTCGTCCAAAAGATGTGGATGCCTTCGTTGCGGAATGTAACAAAGAAAATATTGACGCTGTTGTCGTTGCGACAGTGACTGAAAAACCAAATCTGGTCATGTACTGGAATGGTGAAATTATTGTAGATTTGGAACGTGCTTTCCTTGATACCAATGGTGTGCGCGTGGTGGTTGATGCTAATGTGGTTGACAGTGATGTAAACGTTCCTGAAGAACGCACAACATCAGCTACAACTCTTGAAGCAGATACAGTGGCTGTTCTTTCAGATCTTAACCACGCTAGCCAAAAAGGATTGCAAACAATCTTTGACTCTTCAGTTGGTCGCTCAACTGTCAATCATCCACTTGGTGGCCGTTACCAAATCACACCTACTGAGGCTTCTGTACAAAAATTGCCAGTTCAACATGGTGTAACAAATACCGCTTCAGTCATGGCGCAAGGGTTCAACCCTTATATTGCAGAATGGTCACCTTACCACGGTGCTGCTTATGCGGTTATTGAAGCAACAGCTCGTCTGGTGGCGGCAGGTGCTAATTGGTCTAAAGCTCGCTTCTCTTATCAAGAATACTTCCAACGTATGGATAAACAGGCCAATCGTTTTGGTCAGCCAGTAGCCGCTTTGCTTGGTTCTATTGAAGCACAAATTCAACTCGGTCTGCCATCCATCGGCGGTAAGGACTCTATGTCTGGTACTTTTGAAGAATTGACTGTTCCGCCAACGCTTGTTGCCTTTGGGGTGACAACAGCAGACAGCCGTAAGGTGCTCTCTCCTGAGTTTAAGGATGCGGGTGAAAATATTTACTACATTCCAGGTCAAGCTATTTCACAAGATATTGATTTCGACTTCATCAAAGCTAACTTTGCACAATTTGAAGCGATTCAAAAAGCACACCATATAACTTCAGCTTCTGCTGTTAAATATGGCGGTGTACTTGAAGCACTTGCGCTTGCAACCTTCGGTAATCACATTGGGGCTAAAGTAGAATTGGATGAGCTTGACACATGCTTGACAGCACAGCTCGGCGGTTTCATCTTTACCTCTAGTGAAGAGGTTGCTGGTGCTAGCAAAATTGGTCAGACCACCACTAGATTTACACTTGTTGTCAACAACATTGACATTGATGGCCAGAAACTTGACAATGCCTTCCAAGGTAAATTGGAAGAAATTTATCCAACTGAATTTGAGCAAAGTAAAGAGTTGCAAGAAGTACCAGCTGTAGCTTCTAATGTGGTGCTTAAAACCCAAGAAAAAGTTGAACAACCCTTGGTTTACATTCCCGTCTTTCCGGGTACTAACTCAGAATACGATTCAGCCAAGGCCTTCGAACAAGCTGGCGCTAGAGTGAACTTGGTACCGTTTGTAACACTTAATGAAGCAGCTATTGAAGCCTCAGTTGACACAATGGTTGACAATATTAGTAAAGCAAATATTATTTTCTTTGCTGGTGGCTTTTCTGCAGCAGATGAACCAGATGGCTCAGCTAAGTTTATTGTCAATATTTTACTCAATGAAAAAGTCCGTTCTGCTATTGATAAATTCATCGAAAAAGGCGGTCTCATCATCGGTATCTGTAATGGTTTCCAAGCTCTTGTCAAGTCAGGCCTTCTGCCTTATGGTAACTTTGAAGAAGCTGGTGAAACAAGTCCAACCCTTTTCTACAATGATGCTAACCAGCACGTTGCTAAAATGGTGGAAACTCGTATTGCCAATACCAACTCACCTTGGCTGGCCGGTGTGAGAGTTGGAGATATCCATGCAATACCAGTGTCACACGGTGAAGGTAAATTTGTGGTGACGGCAGAGGAATTTGCTGAACTTCGCGACAATGGTCAAATCTGGAGCCAGTATGTAGACTTTGACGGCAAATCATCTATGGATTCTAAATACAATCCAAATGGTTCAGTGAATGCCATTGAAGGTATTACCAGTAAAAATGGTCAGATTATTGGTAAGATGGGACACTCCGAACGCTGGGAAGATGGTCTTTTCCAAAATATTCCAGGAAATAAAGACCAACATTTGTTTACATCAGCGGTTAAATATTTTACAGGGAAATAAATGAGCGAGCGAAGTGAGCTCAATCACGATATTCTTGTCGTAACAATAGTTATCTCATTGAAGAGCCAATTGAATAAATCGGAAATTTTGAGACCTAGACTTAAAATTTAGTTATGAAACTTTAAGGTTTCATAGCTAAAGGGAATATCAAAATAAAAGGTATAAAGAATGACATACGAAGTAAAATCTCTTAATGAAGAATGTGGGGTCTTTGGCATTTGGGGGCATCCTCAAGCAGCTCAAGTTACTTACTTTGGTCTTCATAGTCTGCAACACCGTGGGCAAGAAGGAGCTGGTATTTTAACCAATGATAAAGGTAAGCTCCGTCGTCATCGCGATATAGGTCTTCTTTCAGAAGTCTTTAAAAATCCAGTTAATTTGGAGAAGTTGACAGGTTCTGCTGCTATCGGGCATGTTCGTTACGCGACAGCTGGTGAAGCCTCCATCAATAATATCCAACCCTTCCATTTCAAATTTTACGATATGGAGTTTGGTTTGGCGCATAATGGTAATCTGACCAATACCCAGACTTTGAAAAAAGAATTGGAGCGTAACGGAGCTATCTTTTCGTCTTCATCAGACACAGAAATCTTAGCTCATCTTATCCGTCGTAGCCATAATCCAAGCTTCATGGGAAAGGTTAAAGAAGCCCTGAGTACTGTTAAGGGGGGCTTCGCCTATCTCCTCATGATGGAGGATAAGCTGATTGCAGCTCTTGACCCTAATGGTTTCCGACCTCTTTCAATTGGACAAATGGCCAATGGTGCTATTGTTGTTTCTAGTGAGACCTGTGCTTTTGAAGTGATTGGTGCCACATGGCTGCGCGATGTCAAACCAGGAGAAGTTGTCATCATTGATGACCAAGGCATTCAGTATGATACCTACACAGATGAGACGCAGTTAGCCATCTGCTCAATGGAATATGTCTATTTTGCTCGTCCTGACTCAGTGATCCATGGTGTCAATGTCCACACGGCTCGCAAAAATACAGGACGCCGTTTAGCTCAAGAATTTAAGCATGAAGCGGATATTGTTGTCGGTGTTCCCAATTCATCACTTTCTGCGGCCAGCGGATTTTCTGAAGAATCCGGTTTGCCAAACGAGATGGGACTCATCAAAAATCAATACATCCAGCGGACCTTTATTCAACCAACACAGGAACTGCGTGAGCAGGGTGTTCGGATGAAGTTGTCAGCAGTGTCAAGTATTGTAAAGGGTAAGCGCGTGGTAATGGTGGATGATTCTATCGTTCGGGGAACGACTAGTCGTCGGATTGTTCAGCTCCTACGTGAAGCTGGTGCGGCAGAAGTCCATGTGGCGATTGCCAGTCCCCCGCTTAAATACCCATGTTTTTATGGTATTGATATTCAAACACGTCGTGAATTAATTGCAGCTAACCATACCGTAGACGAAACTTGTGAAATTATCGGAGCAGACAGTCTGACCTATTTATCTTTGGATGGTTTGATTGAGTCCATCGGCTTAGAGACAGATGCTCCAAATGGTGGTCTCTGTGTTGCTTACTTTGACGGGAACTATCCAACTCCACTTTATGATTATGAGAAGCGTTATCTGGAAAGTCTAAAAGAAAAAACGAGTTTTTATTGATAGGCTAAACTAAATAGTAGCTCTGCTATTTTCAAAAGAAAAATGAGGAAAATGAAATGACAAAAAATGCTTACGCTCAGTCTGGTGTTGACGTTGAAGCGGGTTATGAGGTTGTTGAGCGAATCAAAAAGCATGTAGCTCGTACGGAGCGTCTTGGTGTTATGGGAGCGCTGGGTGGTTTCGGTGGGATGTTTGATTTGTCCCAATTGAATGTTAAAGAACCTGTCTTGATTTCAGGGACTGACGGTGTGGGAACCAAGCTCATGTTGGCCATCAAGTATGATAAGCACGATACCATTGGGCAGGACTGTGTGGCCATGTGTGTCAATGATATCATCGCTGCAGGTGCGGAGCCCCTCTATTTCCTCGACTATGTCGCGACAGGAAAGAATGAACCAGCTAAGCTAGAACAAGTGGTTGCTGGTGTGGCAGAAGGCTGTGTGCAGGCAGGCGCAGCCCTCATCGGTGGGGAAACAGCTGAAATGCCAGGTATGTATGGCGAAGATGACTATGACTTGGCTGGTTTTGCGGTTGGCGTGGCAGAAAAATCTCAAATCATAGACGGTTCAAAGGTGGCAGAAGGCGATGTTCTTCTCGGGCTTGCTTCGAGTGGGATCCACTCAAATGGTTACTCACTCGTCCGTCGTGTCTTTGCCGACTACACAGGTGAGGAAGTCTTGCCAGAATTGGAAGGCAAGAAACTCAAAGAAGTTCTTCTTGAGCCGACTCGTATCTATGTCAAGGCTGTCTTGCCACTCATCAAGGAAGAGTTGGTCAACGGGATTGCCCACATCACAGGTGGTGGTTTTATCGAGAATGTCCCTCGTATGTTTGCAACTGACTTGGCCGCTGAGATTGAAGAAAGCAAAGTTCCAGTCCTTCCGATTTTCAAAGCCCTTGAAAAATACGGTCAGATCAAGCACCAAGAAATGTTTGAAATTTTCAATATGGGTGTCGGGCTTATGCTGGCAGTTAGTCCTGAAAATGTAGACCGTGTTAAGGAATTGTTGGATGAACCAGTCTATGAAATTGGTCGCATCGTCCAGAAAGAAAACGAAAGTGTCATCATCAAATGAAAAAAATAGCGGTTTTTGCCTCTGGTAATGGCTCAAACTTTCAGGTGATTGCCGAAGAATTTCCAGTGGAGTTTGTTTTTTCAGACCATCGTGACGCCTATGTGCTCGAGCGTGCCGACAAGCTTGGCGTTCTGTCCTATGCTTTTGAACTCAAGGAGTTTGAGAACAAGGCAGAATACGAAGAAGCAATTGTCAATCTCTTGGATCAGCACCAGATTGACTTGGTTTGTCTAGCAGGCTATATGAAAATCGTTGGGCCAACCTTATTGGCGGCTTATGAAGGTCGAATCATCAACATTCATCCCGCCTATCTGCCAGAATTTCCAGGAGCTCATGGGATTGAGGATGCTTGGAATGCTGGCGTTACTGAGAGCGGCGTTACTATTCACTGGGTGGACTCCGGTGTGGATACAGGCAAGGTTATCAAACAAGTTCGTGTGCCGCGGCTGGCTGATGATACCATCGAAAGCTTTGAAGCTCGCATTCATGAAGCGGAGTACAAGTTGTATCCAGAGGTATTGGATAGTTTGGGAGGAAGGAGATTAATAGTGGAAGAGGAATATCGAAAAATTGATGGATATACGGAGTTCTTCAGTTTCTTTTTTAATGAAAATAAAAAAGAAGAAATATCGGAAAAATTGTGGGCGTTTGCAAGAAAAAATATGTATATGATAGATGAACAGAAAGATGAGGCATGGAAATCTCTTAATTCTAGAATAGATGCTAGACTTGATAAGTCAGAGGTATACATAAAAAAGAATGAAAATACTAAAGTGTATGTTAGAACATTTAGAAATAAAGGTAATAGTGAAACAAAATCACTTTTAGAATGTTTTTATAAGTATGTTTTTGGTAATAAAGAAGTAATTTCTTTTGATTCCTCAAATAATAGTGCTCCATCATCTACCTTAACTAAGTATACTAACTATACAAAGTATAAGAAAAAGAGAAATCATAAATCGAAAAAACTACTATTAAATTACCAAGTATCGCATGTGTTTGGAAAAACATTGAATTGTTATGCATTCACCGCACCGTGGAATATTGTATACTTGCCCAAAATTTTAGATCCATTTACAGGCCACGAGAGTAAAGGTGAATTAACTGAGCGGTTTACTGAAAAATTACAAGACTTTGTCAAATCAAATTATAGTGAACAGATTCTTGACTTCAATCAAACTATGGAAGAGTTAAGTCCAAAGATTAAGCAATTTAAAAAGGAAATTAAAGACAATAATATCAAGGAAATTAACGAAAAAAATATTAAGGAAGATACACTTAAACAATTTTTTAAAAGTCTAGATGAGAATTTTTCTCAAATTGATTTATAAGGAGAACATAATGACGAAACGCGCCTTAATCAGCGTCTCAGATAAAGCGGGCATTGTTGAATTTGCCCAAGAACTCAAAAAACTTGGTTGGGATATTATCTCGACAGGTGGGACCAAGGTTGCCCTTGATAGTGCTGGGGTGAAGACCATTGCTATTGATGATGTGACTGGTTTTCCAGAAATGATGGACGGTCGTGTGAAAACACTTCATCCAAATATTCACGGCGGCCTTTTGGCTCGTCGCGACCTTGACAGCCACCTTCAAGCTGCAAAAGATAATCACATTGAATTGATTGACCTTGTTGTGGTTAACCTTTACCCATTCAAAGAAACTATTCTGAAACCATATGTGACTTATGCTGATGCGGTTGAAAACATTGATATCGGTGGTCCATCCATGCTTCGCTCTGCTGCTAAAAACCATGCTAGTGTTACAGTTGTTGTTGACCCAGCTGACTACGATGTTGTTTTAGATGAATTGACAGCTAATGGTGAAACAAACTTTGAAACGCGTCAGCGCTTGGCAGCCAAAGTTTTCCGTCACACAGCAGCTTACGACGCTTTAATTGCGGAATATTTCACAAAACAAGTTGGTGAAACAAAACCTGAAAAACTCACCATCACTTATGATTTGAAACAACCCATGCGTTATGGTGAAAACCCTCAACAAGACGCGGATTTCTACCAAAAAGCTTTGCCAACAGATTATTCTATTGCATCAGCCAAACAGCTTAACGGTAAGGAATTGTCCTTCAACAATATCCGTGACGCGGATGCTGCTATCCGTATCATCCGTGATTTCAAAGATCGTCCAACTGTAGTGGCTCTCAAGCACATGAATCCGTGTGGTATTGGTCAAGCTGATGACATCGAAAAAGCTTGGGACTACGCTTATGAGTCAGACCCAGTGTCCATCTTTGGTGGGATTGTCGTTCTCAACCGTGAGGTGGATGCTGCGACAGCTGAGAAGATGCATGGTGTCTTCCTTGAAATCATCATCGCACCGAGCTATACAGATGAGGCGCTAGCGATTTTGACCAACAAAAAGAAAAACCTGCGGATCCTTGCCTTGCCATTTGATGCTCAAGATGCCAGCGAAGTGGAAGCTGAGTATACAGGCGTTGTTGGCGGTCTCCTTGTTCAAAACCAAGACGTGGTCAAGGAAAGCCCAGCTGACTGGCAAGTGGTGACCAAACGCCAACCAACTGAGACAGAGGCAACAGCTCTTGAATTCGCTTGGAAGGCCATCAAATACGTCAAATCCAACGGAATCATCATAACCAACGACCACATGACACTCGGTGTTGGTCCAGGTCAAACCAACCGTGTGGCTTCCGTTCGTATTGCGATTGACCAAGCCAAAGATCGTCTTGATGGTGCTGTGCTTGCCTCTGACGCCTTCTTCCCATTTGCGGACAACGTGGAAGAAATTGCAGCCGCAGGTATCAAGGCTATTATCCAACCGGGTGGCTCTGTCCGTGACCAAGAGTCTATCGACATGGCTGACCAGTATGGGCTGACCATGATCTTTACAGGGGTTCGGCATTTCAGACATTAAGAAATATTGAAAATCCTCGGCTTAATGAACCGCACCCAAAAAGTTGGACAAAAAATATTAGTGAAAGGATTTGGTTCTGTACTGAACAGGGCTGAGTCCTTTTAGTTTTGCTTTAATACGCTTGTTGTTGTAGTAAAAAATGGCTCTTTG
>NZ_KQ968981.1:48178-85554 GCF_001578725.1 Streptococcus sp. DD04 | reverse complement strand
TTTTGGGGTGCGGTTCATTAAGCCGAGGGTTTTTGAATAGATTTATTTTGGATAAATATAGCTGACAGCTCCTTGACCAGCGGCGTAGGGATTAAACCAGCCACGGAAGTTGCCAATGTACTGTTTGCCTGCATAATTGGATTCTTTGATTTGGATGCGGGTGTTGGATTCGACATGGGTGACAACACCGACATGCCCATAGCCACCATCAGTCCAGCAGATAATTGCTCCGACTTGTGGGATACTTCCTGTCCGGAAACCAGCTGCGCGTGCGCTGGCTGCCCACTGGCCACCATTACCCCAGTAAGGACCGGCCCAAGGAGCTAGCACTTTTGCTCCCCAAGTGCACTGACCATAGGGGTAAGAGGAGGCTCCTGCATAATCAGGGGTGTAGAGGGTTGGCTCAGGAGTAGTTGGTTTATCAACCTGATAGCTGGTGCCTGTAAGTCCAGTCAACTGGCCGTTGAGATTACGGTAGACATGGGTATGGAAGAGACCACTTCCAGCATGCTGTTGCGTATTGATGGTAAATTTATACAAGCCATTGCCAACTTTGTTAGCAGTGTACCATTTGATGTCATCTTGGCCGTTGACTTCTGACCAAGTCGGCAGAGAAATCGTTCCTGGCCCGAAAGCATCTGCCACGGTCACTTCGTAATTGTAGGCAGAGATTTTATTGACAGAAACCTTGGTTTTGATATTTTCAGCAGAGAGAGTGACGGTGTCTGTCGCATAGCTATGTTCGCTGCCATCTTTATATTTGACGTAGATATGATTGATATAATTGCCAGATAAGGCTTGGTGGTTGCGAATATTAAATTGTGCAGTAAAGGTTCCATCTCCATTATTACTTGCCTCATACCATTTGATATTGCTTTGATTATGGGTGCTCCAGATGGGAACGCGGACGGACTGAATCGGCTTAGATGTTGCAGTCTCACTGGTTTTTACAGTATAGGTTCCCTGCTCATGATTGACATTTTCGACAGAAAAAAGCGGTTTTTGTTCTTCTGGAGAAGGGAGCTTTCCAGCATCTATTGTAGCGGTTGTTCCTGCTAATCCTGTAAATTCAGGCTTGACATAGCTTTCACCGTAGAGATGGATATGGTAGGTTCCTGTATCGTAATGATGCTTTTTCAATTCTACTCTGACGCTGTAACTACCATCAGAATTTTTACTTGCCTCGTACCATTGCAAATCATCCTGACCCTTGTTTTCAGACCAAGTTGGCACAGTGACCTTGTACATGGTGTCAGGAAGATTTTTGATAAGGATTTCCATAATGCCCGACTCGGGGAAGCTTGTTTGAATGGTCGGATTGGGCTTTTCGAGATGGAAAGTAGTGCCCGATTGGTAAATCATTTTGCCATTTTTATTTTCATAAGTATCTACGAAATATTTTCCATATCCTTTATGCTTAGAAAGGTTAAATTCGGTACTATCTTGTCCAGCTTCATACCAATTAAGGTCATCACCACCATTTTCATCAGACCAAACTGCATGGACAATTTTTGAGTTCCCTTGGTCTTTATTTCGCGTAAAATTGATGCGGCCAATCTGTCCAGCTGTTGTGACACTTGTTTTGCTAGTGGGTTTATTGAGGGTAAAGATCGTACCATTTAAGCCTATCATCTTCCCGTTGATATTAATGTAAGTGTGTACATGGAAGGTGCCATAGCCGGCGTGCTGCCGGAGGTCAATGGCTGTGCTGGATGTTTGAGGTGTGGTGTACCATTTCAAATCATCCTGCCCGTTTTCGTCGGACCAGACTGCGTGGGAAATGGTATAGGGAACTTGAGCCTTGGAGCGGGCGTAATGAATCTGTGCCGTATCCCCAGTGACATTGACAGTCACATTGCTGGCACGATCAGTGGGGCCTAGGATTTTGCTTCCAGCTTCAGTTGATGCAACAGCCTGAGCCGTGGAATGACTGGCAAACAGACCAAGGGCTGCTCCAGATAATAAAAACAGTTTCTGATATTTCTTCATAGATCTCCTTTGAATAAGAAATTTGGATAATTCCATTTAGATTATTCGGGAAAAAATATGAAAATAGAGTAATTTTTTAAAATTTTGGGAATTGAACTGCTAATCTAATTTAGTTTTATGAAATCTTTGATGTTTTGACTAAAGGTTATAAATTTTCAGTAAGATTAGATTGTTTTCATTCTTTCTCGGTTATCATAGAATAAAACGAACAATTGTGATATAATTTAGATAAATAATTCGTAAAAAAACAATGATTTTTACGTGATGTGTTAGCTTGGTGCGTTAGCACCTGTGATATTGGACATTGAGGTATCTTAGCTATGAAGCTTTTAGTTATTGGTTCGGGTGGTCGTGAACACGCGATTGCCAAGAAGTTGTTGGAGTCTCAGGGTGTGGAGCAGGTTTTTGTAGCTCCTGGAAATGACGGGATGACTCTGGATGGTCTGGAATTAGTGAATATCTCTATTTCCGAACATTCTAAGTTGATTGACTTTGCAAAGGCCAACGATATCGCTTGGACTTTCATCGGACCAGATGACGCCCTTGCGGCTGGGATTGTGGATGATTTTAACCAAGCTGGGCTCAAGGCTTTCGGCCCATCTCGTTTAGCAGCGGAGTTGGAGTGGTCCAAGGATTTTGCCAAGGAAATTATGGTTAAATACGGTGTTCCGACAGCAGCCTATGGCACATTCTCAGATTTCGAGGAAGCAAAGGCTTACATCGAAAAGCATGGGGCACCTATCGTGGTTAAGGCAGACGGTTTGGCTCTTGGGAAGGGTGTCGTCGTTGCGGAGACGGTTGAGCAAGCGGTCGAAGCAGCCCATGAGATGCTTTTGGACAATAAATTCGGTGATTCTGGTGCGCGTGTGGTTATCGAGGAATTTCTTGACGGAGAAGAGTTCTCTCTCTTTGCCTTTGTCAATGGGGACAAGTTCTACATCATGCCAACGGCTCAGGACCACAAATGTGCCTATGATGGCGATAAGGGACCTAACACGGGCGGTATGGGAGCTTATGCGCCAGTTCCTCACTTACCACAGAGCGTGGTTGCCACAGCGATTGACACCATTGTCAAGCCAGTCATTGAAGGGATGATCAAAGAAGGCCGTCCGTATCTTGGTGTCCTTTACGCAGGGCTTATCCTAACAGCAGATGGTCCTAAAGTCATCGAGTTCAATGCTCGGTTCGGAGATCCCGAAACTCAGATTATCTTGCCACGATTGACATCTGACTTTGCACAAAATATCACGGACATCCTTGATGGCAAGGAGCCGAGCATTACTTGGACGGACAAGGGCGTAACTCTGGGCGTGGTTGTCGCATCTAATGGCTACCCGCTAGATTATGAAAAGGGTGTCGAGTTGCCAGCCAAAACCGATGGCGATATCATCACCTACTATGCAGGGGCTAAGTTTGCGGAAAATAGCAGAGCACTGCTGTCGAATGGCGGACGTGTCTATATGCTCGTCACCACAGCCGACACCGTCAAAGAAGCCCAAGATACCATCTACAAAGAACTCGCCCAACAAAAAACAGAAGGCCTCTTCTACCGTACGGATATCGGAAGCAAGGCGAACAAATAAGAGTGTTAAGGCGACGCAGTCGCCAATACGATAATGGTCGTATGGTTTGCGAGCGTTAGCGAGCTAATATAGAACAATCACCGCCGTTGTGAAAGAACGATTGGATGATAATCCAATCGTTCAGGGAAATTGGAAGACCTTGGGCTTCCGATTTAGGCATGAGACACCTTTGGTGGCTGCTGCCGTCCCTCACAACTTAAGGTGATTGAAAAAAGAAAGGAAAGAAAAGGATATTAACTATGAAACCAGTAATTTCCATCATCATGGGTTCAAAATCCGACTGGGCAACCATGCAAAAAACAGCAGAAGTACTAGACCGCTTTGGTGTAGCCTACGAAAAGAAAGTTGTCTCTGCCCACCGTACGCCAGACCTTATGTTCCGCCATGCTGAAGAAGCTCGTAGCCGTGGCATCAAGGTCATTATCGCTGGTGCTGGAGGTGCTGCTCACTTGCCAGGAATGGTAGCGGCTAAAACGACTCTGCCTGTCATCGGTGTACCTGTCAAATCACGCGCGCTCAGCGGTGTGGATTCGCTTTATTCCATCGTACAGATGCCGGGCGGTGTACCTGTGGCAACTATGGCTATCGGTGAAGCGGGAGCGACAAATGCTGCCTTGACCGCCCTTCGGATCTTGGCCATTGAAGACCAAGACCTGGCAGCAGCGCTAGCGGATTTTGCAGAAGAACAAGGGAAAATCGCTGAGGAGTCTACCAATGAGCTCATCTAAAACAATCGGAATTATCGGTGGCGGTCAGCTGGGACAGATGATGGCCATTTCTGCTATCTACATGGGGCACAAGGTCATTGCACTGGATCCTGCGGCGGGCTGCCCTGCCTCTCGCGTGGCGGAGATCATCGTGGCTCCTTATAATGATGTGGACGCTCTTCGTCAGTTGGCAGAGCGATGTGATGTTCTGACCTATGAGTTTGAAAATGTCGATGCCGACGGACTAGATGCTGTCATCAAGGCCGGTCAGCTCCCTCAAGGGACAGACCTGCTCCGCATTTCTCAAAATCGGATCTTTGAAAAGGACTTTCTCTCAAACAAGGCCCAAGTCACCGTGGCACCCTACAAGGTCGTGACTTCTAGTCAAGACTTGGAAGACATCGACCTGTCGAAAAATTATGTCCTCAAGACTGCGACAGGTGGCTATGACGGACATGGGCAAAAGGTCATTCGTTCAGAGACAGACCTGGCAGAAGCCTATTCGCTAGCTGATTCAGCGGACTGTGTCTTGGAAGAGTTTGTCAACTTTGACCTTGAAATTTCCGTCATTGTATCAGGGAATGGTAAGGATGTGACGGTTTTCCCAGTTCAGGAAAATATCCATCGCAACAACATCCTGTCTAAGACCATCGTCCCAGCTCGCATTTCAGAAAGTCTGGCTGACAAGGCCAAAGCAATGGCGGTGCGAATCGCAGAACAGCTCAACCTGTCTGGAACGCTCTGCGTGGAAATGTTTGCGACGGCTGACGACATCGTCGTCAATGAGATTGCCCCACGGCCACACAACTCTGGGCATTATTCTATCGAAGCCTGCGACTTCTCGCAGTTTGACACCCATATTCTGGGTGTTCTCGGAGCACCATTGCCAGCTATCCACCTGCATGCGCCAGCCGTCATGCTCAATGTTCTCGGCCAGCATGTCGAGGCCACTGAAAAATATGTCGCAGAAAATCCAAGCGCCCACCTCCACATGTATGGTAAAATAGAAGCAAAGCACAACCGTAAGATGGGACATGTGACTTTGTTTAGTGATGTACCGGATAGTGTGGTTGAGTTTGGGGAAGGGATTGATTTTTAGGTGAAACCCATGATTCAAATAATCGTAAATGCATTTGTTGAAAAAGATAAGACGGGAGCAGTCGTTGAAGTCTTGTTTGCTAGTAGTGATCAAGAAAAAGTGAAAGCTAAGCATGAAGAGCTAGTTGCTCAATACCCCGAAAATTATTTGGCGATTTATGATTTGCCATTGGATACTGATTTGAACACATTTTCTCACTACCCGTCTGTATGGCTTGGGAAAGAAGAGTTTGAGTAGGAGTAGATTGGATTCAGAATGACAAAATATGAAAAATATGGAACTATAACAGATATTCCATCAGAAAAAGATTTATTTAATATTGAAAACTATATTAGTGGATTGACTAGTTTTATTTGTGATTGTAAAACCCCTATGACCATTTCTATTCAAGGAGATTGGGGAACAGGGAAGACTAGTATCATGAAGCAAATTGAGACAAGGTTAGATTCTTCAAATATAAAAAGTGTTTTTTTTAATACGTGGCAGTATTCACAGTTTAATTTTGATAATGATTTGACAATTGCTTTGATAACAGAGTTAGTGAGCTTTCTTGCGGAATTATTGCCATATGAAGAAAATTCTCAAAAATTAGTTAGGAAAACTTTTGAACTAATTTCCCATATTGCCGTTGGTGTGGTATCTACCGTAGTGGAAAATTCTACATTGGGCTACTTGAAGTTGGATGGATTAGAGAATAAAATCATGAATAAAGGTAGTCAGCAAGTTAATTTTTCTGGGATTAATTCAATAACGAAACTGAATCAGTCTTTTAGAGAGTTAGTCAAAAAAGTTATTGATGTAGAGGGTGTTGACAGAATTGTCTTTTTTATAGATGATTTAGATAGATTACATCCATCTAGGGCGGTAGAAGTTCTTGAAGTTCTAAAATTATTTTTAGAAAGTGAGGATTGTGTTTTTGTCCTTGCAATTGACTATAGTGTAGTTGTGAAAGGAATAAAAACAAAGTATCATGGAGAAATTGATACGGAAAAGGGTGAATACTTTTTTGAAAAGTTGATTCAAGTACCTTTTACCGTACCAACCCATAATTATGATTTAAATAATTATGTAATACAATTGCTAGATGGATTGAAGGTTTTTCAAAAAGGCGGAGATGCTGCAGATGATATGACAAATGTAGTCAACGTTATTTTAAAATCTGTTGGTACAAATCCTCGAAATATAAAACGCCTTCTAAATTCATTTAGCCTATTGCTTCGTGTTCAAGACTTAAAAAACGATGACATAGATAAACAAAAACAACTCTTAGCTGTATTGTGTCTTCAATTAAGTTATGAAGAAGTATTTATATTTTTAAATAGAGATATGGATAATCTTGATGAGCGATTTGATAGCTTAAAAGGTGATTCTAAGCTGTTTGCTCAAGGAGAAATTGACAAACCGGAATCTTTTGATAGCTTCATGGATGAATTTAAAAATATTTTTGATGGAGATAATAAGATATCTGAGCTTCAATCGATATTGAAGATATCTGAATCGGTTTCGAGTGTAGGAAAACTAGAAGATGATACTACTCAATATGTTGATTTTTGGAAGGGATTTTCTGACTATATTGGAAATCAGGAGAATTTTAATTTTATACACAGTGGGAAGAAAGTAACATCAAGATTTTATAGAGTTATCAATAAAGAATCATCTGATTTACATTGTGAGTTTAAGGCTAATAAAAATTCTATAGGTTTAGTTTATGGTGATATAAAAGATAAATCGATAAATCAAAAATTGAAAGACAGCAAGAAAAAATTTGAAGAAAAATTTTCAAACAATGAGGTTACTATACGTAATTGGAAAGATGGTAGTGACAAAAATAATTATAACCATATCCCAGGAATAACAATAGTTACTAGTGAGTTAGGGTTAGGAAAAAATAAAGATTACAGATTAATCTATGAGTGGTTCTACCATACACTAAGGGAAATTTCAAAAGAAATTGATAAATTAAAGGAGCAGAAACAACATGATCAACCGTTACTCTCGCCCCGAGATGGCGAACATTTGGACTGAGGAAAATAAGTATAAGGCTTGGCTGGAGGTAGAGATTCTGGCTGACGAGGCATGGGCTGAGCTGGGTGAGATTCCCAAGGAAGATGTGGCCTTGATTCGTGAGAAGGCTGGCTTTGACATTGACCGCATCTTGGAGATTGAGCAGGAGACGCGCCACGATGTGGTGGCCTTCACGCGGGCGGTTTCTGAGACACTGGGTGAGGAGCGCAAGTGGGTTCACTATGGACTGACCTCGACCGATGTGGTGGATACGGCCTACGGCTACCTCTACAAGCAGGCCAATGACATCATTCGCGAGGATCTGCGTCGCTTCACCGACATCATTGCAGAGCGGGCGCGGGAGCACAAGTTCACCATCATGATGGGACGGACCCACGGGGTGCATGCGGAGCCGACGACTTTTGGTCTTAAGCTCGCGACTTGGTACAGCGAAATGAAGCGCAACATCGAGCGTTTCGAGATTGCGGCTGCGGGTGTGGAAGCTGGGAAAATCTCTGGTGCGGTTGGGAACTTTGCCAACATTCCGCCATTTGTGGAAAGCTATGTCTGTGAGAAATTAGGCATCCGTCCACAAGAGATTTCGACTCAAGTCCTGCCACGTGACCTCCACGCTGAATACTTCTCAGCCCTAGCCTTGATTGCGACGTCTATTGAGCGCATGGCGACCGAGATCCGTGGTCTGCAAAAATCAGAGCAGCGCGAGGTGGAAGAGTTCTTTGCCAAGGGACAAAAGGGTTCTTCAGCAATGCCTCACAAACGCAATCCTATTGGCTCTGAAAATATGACTGGTCTGGCGCGTGTCATTCGCGGCCACATGGTGACAGCTTATGAAAATGTCTCTCTCTGGCATGAGCGCGATATTTCCCACTCATCAGCTGAGCGGATTATCGCTCCGGACACGACTATCCTCATCGACTATATGCTCAACCGCTTCGGTAATATCGTCAAGAACCTGACCGTCTTCCCAGAAAATATGATCCGCAACATGAACTCAACCTTTGGTCTCATCTTCAGCCAGCGGGCTATGTTGACCTTGATTGAAAAAGGCATGACGCGGGAGCAGGCTTATGATTTGGTGCAGCCAAAAACTGCCCAGTCTTGGGACAATCAATTGGACTTCAAGCCTTTGCTCGAAGCGGATCCAGAAGTCACTTCCCGCCTGACTCAGGAAGAGATTGATGAAATATTCAACCCAGTATACTATACCAAGCGCGTGGATGAAATCTTCAAGCGCGTGGGGCTGGATTAAACAAAAAAATAGGCGCTCCCTAAGAAGCGCCTATTTGCTTTATCTTAAATTTGACTGGCCAGCTGTCCGATTTTCTTGAGCATTTCTTGGCGTTGTTGGTCTGTTTTGCGTTCTACTCCGTTGAGCTCTGTCAGTTTGACTGGAGAAATACCACAAAGTTTCAGGACTTGATTTTTAAGTACTTTGCCATAGTCTTGGACAAAAGGCAGGACAAAACCTGGAGTATTATGGCTGACGATAATCCAGCCGGACTTGCCTTGCAGGTGGCCTTGGAGTCCGACTTTCTTATAAGAGTAGGCGAAGTCAGCCGCAAAGACGCGATCGATAAAGCCTTTAAGAATGGCCGGCATACCGCTCCACCAGATAGGGAAAATGAAAATCAGATGGTCTGCCCAAGTAATCAAATCCCTGTATTTTGCCATTTCAGGGTCTTTGTGCAGGTCACGGCGTCTATGTTCTTGGTCAAAGCGTAAGATAGGGTCAAAATTTTCAGCATACAAGTCCAAGGTTTTCACCTCATGCTTCTTAGAAAGATTGCTTTGAACCTCTTTGAGAATGGCGGGGTTAAAGCCGGTGGGGCTGGGGTGGGTGTAAATAATCAAGGTTTTCATGATCGTTCTCCTTTGATATAAATGTCAAGCATGTGGTCGATCGTGCTTTGGATGGCTTGAGGATCAAGGTCTTGTCCGATAGGACTGTTGGCTAGAACGGCTAGACCTGTGATAAAGCTCCAAAAGTGAAAGAGGCTTTCTGCTTCGCTATTGCTAAAATTTTCCTCCTTGCGAAGCTTTAAAACAAGCTCCTTAAATTTATCAAATCCAGGCAGGTCAGACTCCAAGAGAATGGTGTCCTGTGTCACCTTCATATATTTAAAAGGAAATTTGATAAAGAGAGCTTCAAAAAAATGAGGGTAGGTCTTGGCAAAAATAATGAAATTAAGACCAAGCTGGGTCAGCTGATCACGCGCAGAACCTGTCGCATCAATATTTTCATTGATTTCCTGATTGAGAAACAGCGAAAGCTGGGTCAAAACCACCTTGAGGTAGCCTTCCTTGCTCTCAAAATGGCGGTAAGGGCTGCCGTGAGTTACACCGCAGGCCTTGGCAACAGTTCTGAGAGAGAGCTGTTCAATTCCGTGTTTTCTAATTTCTTCAATCCCCGTTTGAATGAGATCTTCTTTCAGCTGGGCAGTATTGCGTTTCATGTATCCCCTCCAAAAGTATACACTGTCTACTTATCTATCTTTAGTATACACTGTCTACTTTTTCTTGTCAACGAATTTACAGCTTTATTCTGGGCTAAACCATGGCGGAATTTGCTTTCGGTAAGATAAAATGTTAAAATGATATCAAAATGATAGCGCTTTCTTTTTAGGGCAAAATGCTCAATTTTAGAAAAGCGACGAGAAACGGAGGACACCTATGAAGAAAATTATCAACGATCCAACAGCAGTTGTGGACGAGATGTTGGATGGCTTGGCCTATATTCACAGCGATTTGGTTTATCGGGTCGAGGGCTTTGACATCATTGCCCGTAAGAGTGAGAAGACGGGCAAGGTTGGCCTGATTTCTGGTGGAGGGAGCGGTCACGAGCCTTCCCACGCTGGCTTTGTCGGCGAGGGCATGCTGTCAGCTGCTATTTGCGGAGCAGTCTTTACTTCGCCAACACCTGATCAGGTCTTGCAGGCTATCAAGGAAGCAGATGAGGGAGCTGGGGTCTTCATGGTGATTAAGAATTACTCCGGCGACATCATGAACTTTGAAATGGCTCAGGAAATGGCTGAGATGGAAGGGATTGAGGTGGCTAGTGTCGTCGTAGATGACGATATCGCAGTGGAAGACAGCCTCTATACTCAAGGCCGCCGTGGAGTGGCAGGTACCATTCTTGTCCATAAGATTCTTGGAAATGCGGCGCGTGCAGGCAAATCTCTGACTGAAATCAAGGCTTTGGCTGATGAGCTGGTCAAAAACATTCACACAGTTGGCTTGGCTCTGAGCGGGGCAACCGTACCGGAAGTCGGCAAGCCTGGTTTTGTTTTGGCTGATGATGAGATAGAGTTCGGTATTGGCATTCATGGTGAGCCAGGCTATCGCAAGGAAAAGATGCAGCCGTCTAAGGACTTAGCCAAGGAATTAGTCGAAAAGCTCAGTCAGTCTGTTAAACTCAAATCTGGTAAGAAGATCGGCATTCTCATCAATGGTATGGGTGCAACACCGCTCATGGAGCAGTATGTCTTTGCGGCCGATGTAGCAAATCTCTTGGCAGATGCTGGAGTCGAAGTTGTCTATAAAAAGCTGGGTAATTACATGACCTCCATTGATATGGCGGGTATTTCTCTGACCTTTATCCAGCTGGATCAGCCAGACTGGCTGACAGCTCTCAATAGTCCTGTCACGACAGCCGCTTGGTAAGGAGGTGCTTATGGACGCAGCAAGAGCAAAAAAATGGATGCAGTTGTTCAACGAGAAGATTCAGGAGCAAAAGGCCTATCTGTCTGACCTCGATACACCTATCGGTGATGGCGATCATGGTGGCAATATGGCCAGAGGGATGGCAGTAGCGGTAGAAAATCTAGCTTCTAAGGACTTTGCCAGTGCGGCTGAGGTTTTTCAGGCCGTCTCTATGCAGCTAATCAGTAAGGTCGGTGGTGCTTCCGGTCCTCTCTATGGCTCAGCCTTTATGGGCATGGCTAAGGCGGAAAAAGACGGCAAAGACCTGTCGGAAGTCATCCAAGCTGGGCTGGACATGATTCAGAAACGGGGCAAGGCTGTGCCAGGCGAGAAGACTATGGTCGATGTCTGGTCGGGGATTCCTGTTTCGTTGCAATCAGGAGATTTGACGCATGAAAAGATTCATTCCCTAGTGGAAGCGACCAAAGATCTGAAAGCGACCAAGGGCAGGGCGTCTTATGTAGGCGAGCGCTCGATTGGTCATATTGATCCCGGTTCAGCTTCTTCTGGATTCCTCTTTGAAGCTCTTTTAGAAACGGAGGCAGACTGATGGCAGATACAGGCATTCTTATCGTTTCCCACTCCAAAAATTTAGCTCAAGGCTTGTTCGACCTCATTTCACAGGTGGCAGCAGATGTGGCTATCAGCTATGTGGGCGGATTGGACGACGGCAGCATTGGGACTAGCTTTGAAGGGATTCAGGCAGCACTAGATGCCAATGATAAGGACACTATTTTAGCCTTTTTTGATCTGGGATCGGCTCGGATGAATCTGGAAATGGTCGCAGACTTTTCTGACAAGGAAATCATCATCAACAATGTTCCCATAGTAGAAGGAGCCTACACGGCAGCTGCTCTTCTCCAGGCTGGGGCGGATTTGGAAGCAGTTCTAGAGCAAGTTGGGGAGTTGGAAATCAATAAGTAGTACAGTAGCCTTTGAAGTTGAATTGTCGCTCAATCGGCAGAAATAGAAAATGGAATTATAAAAAAGACTTAAAATCAACGTTTTTTAAACGTAATTTTGAGTCTTTTTGTTTTATTTCTCTTTCGCATAGAGTCTATCAGTCTATATTTTGTTCTAAAAAAGATGCAATCAAACTTGTATACGCCGACAAAGGACATAGTTAAGAATTTTTAGCCTTATTAGTTGATATTTTTATATAAAAAAACTCTAATATTGTTCTAACAATCATGAGTAAAGTTTGGATTTTGTTTGATTATCAAATAAAAAACAAGAAAAAATGCTATTTACGGTTAAAATTGTTTTGTTTCAGCTACAAAATGTAAGAAAAAGATATTTTATGAGTCAAATATCTTGCAAATTGGTCTAGATAGGTTTATAATGGGGTTGAGCTGGTAACAGGGAAGCAAAAAACGACAGCCATAAATCAGCCATCGTTTTATTTTCAGTGATCGCGATTGCTAGAAATGAACTTAATCTTGAAGAAATCCCCGCGCTTGTAAGTTTCGCTATATTCGAGAATTTGGCCGGTATTTTCCAGTTTGGTCGTTTTGGTTTGATGAACGGTTGGGAAATTCGGGTCAATATCCAGCACTTTAGCAACATCTTTTGGTGTTGGGAAGGTAATTTCGTTGATTTCTTCAAAATATTCATCATTCATGTGGATATGATAGTCTGTTTTGAAGCGATTGTAGATTGAGCTGTAGTAGTCCAGATCTGGATAATTTGGGTTGATATACTGCTCAGGGATATAGGTTTGGTGGTAGATATAAGTTTTCCCTTCCGTGTTTCGGATACGGTCAATCTTATAGTAAAACTGCGTTGGAGCTAGTTCCAACTTCTCTAGAATCTTTAAGTTGTTTCCACGTTTGATGGACAGAACCGTTACCTTATCCTTTTGGATAGGGAAGGTTTCGACGTCAGAGAATTCCACGAGTTTGTGTTTTCTTGCACGTGAAACAAAAGTTCCTTTTCCTTGCTGACGAATGATATAGCCATCATTGGCGAGCTCGTTCAAAGCACGGACAACAGTGATAGAGCTGACATTGAACAGTTGGATCAATTCGGCTTCGGTGTAGAATTTATCACCGTTTTCGAACTTGCCAGAAATAATCTGCTGTTTCAATTCATCCTTGATTTGTTGATATTTAGGAATAGCCATGGCAATTACCTCTCTTTTTATTTATTCCTCTTTATTATCATTTTAACATATTTTTCAAAAAAATGTTGACATTTATGAAAAAATTTATTATATTAATAATACAATAAATGAAAGCAGTTACAAACAAGAGAGGAAAGGCGATGGCGAGATTTGAAATAGGTTCTTCTTTCTACTTGGATGGTCAAGAGTTTAAGATTTTGTCGGGAGCGATTCACTACTTTCGGATTCAGCCGGAAGACTGGTATCACTCACTCTACAATCTGAAAGCTCTAGGCTTCAATACAGTTGAGACCTATGTTCCTTGGAATATGCACGAGCCTCAAAAAGGAGAGTTTGATTTTCAGGGGATTTTAGATATTGAGAAGTTTCTTCAGACGGCTCAGGATTTAGGTTTATATGCCATCGTTCGCCCTTCGCCCTTTATCTGTGCGGAATGGGAATTTGGCGGAATGCCAGCCTGGCTCTTGAATGAGGATATGAGAATCCGCTCTTCTGATGCCAGCTATCTCCAAGCTGTTGCGGATTACTATGATGAGTTGCTTCCGCGGTTGGTTCCAAGGCTCTTGGACAAGGGCGGCAACATCCTCATGATGCAAGTGGAAAATGAGTATGGCTCTTACGGTGAAGATAAAGACTATCTGAGAGCGATTCGGCAATTGATGCTGGATCGAGGCGTTGATTGTCCGCTCTTTACATCAGATGGCCCTTGGAGGGCGACTCTGAAAGCCGGTACTCTGATCGATGAGGATTTATTTGTCACAGGTAATTTTGGCTCTAAGGCAGCTTACAATTTCTCTCAAATGCAAGAGTTCTTTGATGAGCATGGCAAAAAATGGCCACTCATGTGCATGGAATTTTGGGACGGTTGGTTCAATCGTTGGAAAGAACCGGTCATTAAAAGAGAGCCAGAAGAGCTAGCTGAAGCAGTCCATGAGGTTTTGAAGCAAGGCTCTATTAATCTCTATATGTTTCACGGAGGCACAAACTTTGGCTTCATGAATGGATGCTCAGCGAGAGGTGTGACGGATTTGCCACAGGTGACCTCGTATGACTACGACGCCCTGCTCAATGAACAGGGGAATCCGACGCCGAAATATTTTGCAGTGCAAAAAATGATGGAGACCTACTATCCTGAATACCCACAAATGAAACCGCTCACAAAAGAATCCTTTGAACTGAGAGATATTGCTCTCAGTGAGAAAGTAAGCTTGTTTGAAACACTTCCTGATTTGGCTCAGCCAGTTGAGAGTCTCTATCCTATCAAAATGGAGGATTTGGGTCAAAGCTATGGCTACTTGCTTTACCATACAGAGGCGAGCTGGGATGCTGATGAGGAAAAGATTCGGGTGATTGACGGACGAGACAGGATGCAGCTGTTTGTAGATGGGGAGCTTGTCACAACACAGTATCAAGCCGAGATTGGTCAAGATATCTTTGTCACTGGGAAAAAGAAGGCAACCCACCAGATTGATATTCTGATTGAGAATATGGGTCGGGTCAATTACGGGCACAAGTTCTTGGCGGATACACAGCGAAAAGGAATTCGCACTGGTGTCTGCAAGGATTTGCATTTCTTGCTTGATTGGCAGCAGTATCCACTTCCTTTAGAAAATACAGGGAACATCGATTTTTCAAAAGGATGGCAACCCAAGCAGCCAGCTTTCTACGCTTTTGACTTTGAAATGAAAGCGCTTAAAGACACATATTTAGATTTGTCTGGTTTTGGGAAGGGTGTTGCCTTTGTAAATGGCGTCAATATCGGCCGTTTCTGGAATGTCGGACCAACCTTATCGCTTTATATTCCGCATAGCCTTCTGAAAGAAGGAAGGAACCGCATTATCATTTTTGAAACGGAAGGGGAATATAAAGAATGCATTCAATTAGTTAAACAACCTACATTTAAAACAATAAAGGGGGAAAATTTATGACAATAGTAGGTGCACGTATCGATGGACGTTTGATCCACGGACAGGTAGCCAATCTCTGGACTACCAAACTCAACATTTCGCGCATTATGGTGATTGATGATGAGGTAGCTGAAAATGCTATCGAAAAGAGCGGACTCAAGCTGGCAACACCGCCAGGAGTGAAGCTCAGCATTTTGCCAGTCGCTAAAGCAGCAGAAAACATTCTGGCTGGTAAATATGATTCACAGCGACTTTTGATTGTAGCGCGTAAACCAGACCGTTTCCTACGTTTGGTAGAGGCAGGGGTTCAGCTTGAAACGCTCAATGTCGGCAATATGTCTCAGTCAGATAAAACTCGCTCAATCACTCGCTCAATCAACGTGGTTGATGCGGATGTGGAAGCTTTCCACAAGCTGCATGAAAAGGGAGTCAAACTGACAGCTCAGATGGTTCCAAATGATCCGGTTGCGGATTTTATGAATTTGTTAAAATAAGGAAAAATTTTTAGGAGGTCATTGTCATGATACAATGGTGGCAAATCTTATTACTCACTCTGTACTCAGCTTATCAAATCTGCGATGAGTTGACGATCGTTTCTTCAGCAGGTTCACCTGTATTTGCTGGATTTATCACAGGTCTCATTATGGGAGATATGGGTACAGGTCTTTTCATCGGTGCTTCCCTTCAATTGGTAGTACTTGGTGTTGGTACATTCGGTGGTGCATCTCGTATTGATGCCACTTCTGGTGCGGTTCTTGCGACTGCCTTCTCAGTAGCTCAAGGTATCAAACCTGAAATCGCGATTTCAACAATCGCTGTTCCAGTAGCTGCTCTCTTGACTTACTTTGATATTCTTGGTCGTATGACTACAACTTACTTCGCTCACCGTGTAGATGCTGCGATTGAACGCTTTGACTACAGAGGTATCGAACGTAACTATCTCCTTGGCGCTCTTCCTTGGATGGCATCTCGTGCCCTCCCAGTCTTCTTCGCACTTGCTTTTGGTGGAGCTTTTGTAGAAGCTGTTGTTACAGGTATCTCTAATGTACAATGGTTGGCAAACGGTCTAAAACTTGCAGGTCAAATGCTTCCAGGTCTCGGATTCGCAATCTTGCTCCACTACCTTCCAGTTAAACGCAACCTTCACTACTTGGCACTTGGATTTGGTTTGACGGCTATGTTGACAGTGCTTTATAGCAATGTTCAAAGCCTTGGTGCTGCAGTGTCTAGCATTGTTGGTTCTGAAGTGTTCTCTAAACTTCCAGAAGAACAAATGATTACTTTTGTTAACAACTTCAAGGGTGTGTCTATGATCGGTATCGCCATCATCGGTATCTTCCTTGCAGTACAACACTTCAAAAACAGCCAACGTACAGTCGTAGCTGCTCCAGTAACTGAATCAGAAAGCGGGGAAATTGAAGATGACGAATTCTAATTACAAATTAACAAAAGAAGATTTTAAACAAATTAACAAACGTAGCTTGTTTACTTTCCAATTAGGTTGGAACTATGAACGGATGCAGGCTTCTGGTTACCTTTACATGATTTTGCCACAATTGCGCAAAATGTATGGAGACGGTTCACCTGAACTGAAAGAAATGATGAAATTGCATACGCAATTCTTCAATACTTCACCATTCTTCCACACCATCATCACTGGTTTTGACCTTGCTTTGGAAGAAAAAGATGGTGTCAAATCAAAAGATGCGGTCAATGGTATCAAGACAGGTCTCATGGGACCATTCGCTCCTCTTGGAGACTCAATCTTTGGATCATTGGTACCAGCTATTATGGGTTCAATTGCGGCAACTTTGGCTGTTGCAGGAAATCCAGCAGGTATCTTCATGTGGATTGCTGTAGCTGTTGCTTATGACATTTTCCGTTGGAAACAATTGGAATTTGCCTACAAAGAAGGGGTTAACCTTATCAACAACATGCAAAGTACTTTGACAGCCTTGATTGATGCTGCATCTGTACTTGGTGTCTTCATGGTTGGTGCCTTGATTGCCAGCATGATTGGTGTTGAAGTTTCTTGGGCTCCACACATTGGGGACAAAGCGATCGAAATTCAAGATATGCTCAACCTCATCTTCCCACGTTTGGTACCAGCAATCATCACAGGTGCAATCTACTGGTTGCTTGGACGTAAGGGTATGAACTCTACAAAAGCTATCTTGCTCATCATTGTTGCTGCAGTTGCATTCTCAGCATTCGGTCACTTCTTCTTTGGGATGGCATAATGGTGTAAATTATGAGCAAACAATTAGTTTTGATTAGTCATGGTCGCTTTTGTGAAGAACTGAAAACAACCACTGAGATGATTATGGGACCTCAAGCGGATATTCATGCCGTTGCCTTGTTACCAGAGGAGGGTCCGGATGATTTCACAGCTAAGTTCTTAGACACAGTCAAGGATTTTGAAGATTACCTTGTGTTTGCAGATCTTTTGGGAGGAACACCGTGTAATGTAGTCAGCCGCCTTATTTTAGAAGGTAAGGACATTGACTTATATGCAGGCATGAATCTGCCGATGGTGATTGAGTTTCTCAATGCTTCTTTGACAGGAGCCGATGTTGACTATCCGAAAAAAGCAGTTGAACATATCGTTAAGGTTAATGATATTTTAGCAGGCTTGTCAGATGATGAAGATGAGTAGGACTGTTTTGTAACGGAAAAAGAAATGAAGGGGGGTGGGGAATTTTCCCATTCCCTCTTTCAAATAGAAGCAACCAATATATTTATGTTTAATTTTGAAAGGAGTACCATGCTAGATTATTCAAAAGAGAAATTACTTGAATTGGGCGCTGAAATCACGACGCGTGAAATCTACCAACAGCCGGATGTTTGGCAGACAGCTTTTAATCATTACAAGGATCAAGCTGACCAAGTCGCTGCTTTTCTGAAAGGTATCGAAGAAAAGTATGCTTATATCAAGGTTATTTTTACAGGTGCGGGAACTTCGGCTTATGTGGGCGATACACTGTTGCCTTATTTCAGAAAGCTTTATGATGAGCGCAAATGGAATTTTAATTCGGTTGCGACGACAGATATCGTGGCTGATCCAGAGGTTCATCTGCACAAGGAGATACCAACGGTTCTCGTTTCTTTTGCCCGCAGTGGCAATTCGCCAGAAAGTGTTGCGACAGTGGACTTGGCCAAGCAGTTGGTTGAAGAGCTCTATCAGGTGACCATTACCTGTGCTGCAGAGGGAAAACTGGCTCAGCAGGCGCATGGCGACGAACGTAATCTCCTCTTATTGCAACCAGCTCCATCAAATGATGCAGGCTTTGCTATGACCTCTAGCTTCACCTCTATGATGTTGACAGCTCTCTTGGTTTTTGACCCGGCAGATTTGGCTCAAAAAGAAGCAAGAGTAGCCGAGTTGATTGCCTTGAGTCAAAAGGTTTTGGCAGATGTGGTTGATGTCCAAGCTTTGACAGAATTAGAATTTAACCGTGTCATTTATCTTGGAGCAGGACCATTCTTTGGTCTGGCACACGAAGCTCAGCTGAAAATTTTGGAATTGACCGCAGGGAAGGTTGCGACCATGTATGAAACTCCAGTTGGCTTCCGCCATGGCCCAAAATCCTTGATTAACGCAGATACACTTGTACTGGTATTTGGCTCAAGGGATGCATACACCAAACGTTACGACTTGGATTTGGTGCGTGAAGTGGCAGGAGATCAGATTGCTCGCAAGGTTGTCTTCTTTACAGAGCGCAGAGAAGACTTGGAACATGTTGAGCAAGTGGTTCTTGAAAGTGACATCTTGGAAGATAGCTATCGAGCCTTTCCTTATATTGTGTATGCTCAGCTATTCTCTCTCTTGACTTCTTTGAAAGTAAAAAATCGACCAGATACACCGTCTCCGACAGGTACAGTCAATCGGGTTGTTCAGGGAGTCATCATCCACCCTTTTCACCAATAGGAATCACAAAGGAATCAGAATATGGAAAAGTTAAACATTAGTCATGGAAAAGTCAGTCACTTAAAAAGACTTTCAGATGAAAACGGCATTATTTCAGCCTTGGCCTTTGACCAACGGGGAGCCTTGAAACGCTTGATGGCTCAATATCAAGAGGGTGAACCAAGTGTGGCTCAAATGGAAGAGTTGAAAGTTTTGGTGGCAGAAGAGTTGACTCTTCATGCTTCCTCCATGCTGCTTGATCCGGAATATGGCCTCCCAGCAACCAAAGTACTAGATAAAAACGCAGGCTTGCTGCTGGCCTATGAAAAAACAGGCTACGATACATCCAGTACCAAACGTCTGCCAGACTGCTTAAATCTTTGGTCCGCTAAGCGAATCAAAGAGCAAGGAGCGGATGCGGTTAAGTTTTTACTTTACTATGATGTGGACAGCAGTGATGAGCTCAATCAGGAAAAGCAGGCCTATATTGAACGAATCGGTTCAGAATGTATTGCCGAAGACATCCCATTCTTCCTTGAAATTTTGGCCTATGATGAGACAAATGCAGACACTGGAAGTGTGGAATACGCTAAAGTCAAACCGCGCAAGGTCATTGAAGCCATGAAGGTTTTCTCTCATCCACGATTCAATATCGATGTCCTGAAAGTGGAAGTTCCTGTCAATGTCAAGTATGTGGAAGGTTTTGGCGATGGTGAGGTTGTCTATACAAAAGCCCAAGCGGCAGCCTTTTTCAAAGAGCAGGATGAAGCTACCCATCTTCCTTATATTTACCTCAGTGCAGGTGTGTCTGCTAAGCTTTTCCAGGAAACACTGGTCTTTGCGCACGAGTCAGGCGCTCGCTTTAACGGTGTGCTCTGCGGACGCGCGACCTGGGCCGGCAGTGTGCAAGCTTATATCGAGAGTGGCACAGATGCTGCTCGGGAATGGCTGCGCACCACGGGATTTGAAAATATTGATGAACTCAATAAAGTCTTAAAAGAAACAGCTGTGTCTTGGGTAGATAAGGTTAATCTCCCTTTTGAAGACCGGCAATGGCTGGTTCGTGATTTTTAAGATGCAACAGAGGGAGATTATATGAAATCTTATCAAGAATCTATTTTTGGGACTTTTAAAGGGCAGGATGTCTTAGCCTATACCTTTGAAAATTCTCTGGGCTATTGCTTCAAGGTCATGAATTATGGTGCAACGATTTTAGAATATCAGACACCCGATAAAAATGGTGATTTTGCCAATATCATTCTAGGTTTTGAGCGATTTGATGATTATGTTGGCAATAGTCCTAAGCATGGTGCCAGCGTGGGACCAGTTGCGGGGCGGATTGCGAAGGCTAACTTTGAGCTGAATGGGCAGTCCTACCAGCTGGAAGTCAATAATGGTCAGAATTGCAACCACAGTGGCTCTACTGGCTGGGACAGTGTGATTTTCCAAACGGAGGAAGTCACAAACGACGGAGTCACATTTTATACAGAGCGGACAGATGGGACAGGTGGCTTCCCAGGAAATTTGAAAATCTGGATTTCTTATTCCTTGACAGAAAAAGGGGAGCTGGAGATTTCCTATCAAGTTCAGACAGACCAAGATAGTCTGGTCAATCCGACCAACCACAGCTATTTCAATCTGTCAGGTGATTTCAGTCAGCCGATTGATCAGCATGTCCTCCAGCTGCATACCAAAGGGGTTTATCCGATTACTCCTGACGGTGTGCCAGCAAAAGAGGCGGATGCGAATCGTGGCTTTGTCAGAGACTTGCAAAAAGGTTTGGAGCTAAAAGAAATTTTTGCTGACCAAGACGAGCAAATTCAGGTCGTGTCAGGGCTGGATCATCCCTTTGCTCTCGATAAAGAGCAGGAAGAGGCAGGATGTCTTTATGATGCGGCATCAGGTCGTTATCTGACTTTCCGCACAGATGCTCCTTGTGTCGTGACTTATTCGGCAAATTTTGTCGATGAGTCAGTCATCATCAATGGACAGCCAATGATTCAGCATAATGGTCTGGCGCTGGAAGCACAGGCCTTGCCTGATGCGATTCATAGTGACTTGAAGGATCAGGTCATTCTCAAGGCAGGTCACATTTTCACCAGCACCACAGTTTATTTCGCAGGAGTGAAATAAACAGCAAACTTGCTTCGTTTGAAGTGTATCTAACATGGCGATACTAGCCTCAGATACAAGAAAACGGTAGATTCCCCCTCTGCCGTTTTTATCAATTAAAAATTTTGAGAGAAGTATTTTTCTTTAAGCAAATTTTAAGATAAGCGCGTTATACTAATATCATCAAATGAGGACCTCCTAACTTTGTTTGATAGAAATCCTAAAACTTTTTCATAATAATCTCCCAAAAAGACCACCCAATCGGGCGGTCTTTTTTTGTGTTCAGACGCGGGTCAGATTTGCTTCTTCTGCTCTATTTTCTGCTATAATAGTTCTATGAGTAGAATTTTAGATAATGAATTGATGGGTGATGAGGAATTAGTGGAACGCACTCTCCGCCCCCAGTATTTACAAGAATATATCGGCCAAGACAAGGTCAAGAATCAGCTGAAGATTTTTATTGAAGCAGCTAAGCTGAGGGATGAGGCATTAGACCACACCCTGCTTTTTGGTCCCCCGGGTCTAGGGAAGACGACAATGGCCTTTGTCATTGCTAATGAACTAGGTGTTAATCTCAAACAGACTTCAGGTCCGGTTATTGAAAAGGCTGGTGATTTAGTAGCGATTCTCAATGACTTGGAGCCAGGTGATGTTCTTTTTATAGATGAGATTCATCGTTTGCCAATGGCGGTAGAGGAAGTGCTTTACAGCGCCATGGAAGATTTTTACATTGACATTATGATTGGCTCAGGCGAGACTAGTCGCAGTGTCCATCTGGAATTGCCGCCTTTCACTCTGATTGGGGCGACCACTCGGGCAGGCATGCTGTCCAATCCTCTGCGGGCTCGCTTTGGGATTACTGGTCACATGGAGTATTATGAAGCTGGCGACTTGACTGAAATCGTTGAGCGGACGGCAGAGATTTTTGAGATGGATATTACCCACGAGGCTGCTAAGGAGCTGGCTTTGCGCAGCCGAGGTACACCGCGGATTGCCAACCGTCTGCTCAAGCGGGTGCGGGACTATGCACAGATTATGGGCAATGGCTTGATTGATGATAAGATAACCGACCAGGCCCTCACCATGCTGGACGTGGATCAGGAAGGGTTAGACTACGTTGACCAGAAGATTTTAAAGACTATGATTGAGGTCTACGATGGCGGTCCAGTGGGGCTGGGTACTCTCTCGGTCAATATTGCTGAGGAGCGTGAAACAGTGGAGGACATGTATGAGCCTTACCTGATTCAGAAAGGCTTTGTCATGCGGACTCGGACTGGGCGCGTGGCTACCCGCAAAGCTTATGAGCATTTAGGATATCCTTATCTGGAGGAATAATGACAGTTGAGGAGATTTTAGACCGATTGGGACAGGATCGGGATATTCGGTCGATTTTAGAAATTATCCGTAGCTTGCAATTGAAAGACTCTTGGCTAGCAGCTGGCAGTGTGAGAAATTTTTTCTGGAATATCTTGTCTGGGAAGCCAGGCTTTGATTCTAACACAGATGTGGATGTGATTTTCTTTGATCCGACTATTTCTTATGAAAAAACCTTGCAGTTGGAAATGGAGCTAAGGGAAGCTTTTCCCGATTATCGTTGGGAACTGAAAAATCAAGTCTATATGCACCGTCATAGTCCCGGAACGGTGCCTTATCAAAACGCTTGCGAAGCCATGAGTAAATACCCTGAGCGTTGCACGGCCATCGGCCTGCGCTTGATGGCAAATGATAAACTGGAACTTTTTGCTCCCTATAGTTTGGAGGATATTCGAGCATTTCAGGTGCGACCAACGCCACATTTTCTGGCTGATGAAGAGCGAAAAAAGCTCTATGCTCAAAGACTCAGCAAGAAAAATTGGCAGGATAAATGGCCACAATTAAGCTTTGAATTTCCTTCTGAGGAAAAGAAATCCGCGATTTAAATAAGGCACCTCTTTTTAATGTTAGTGTTTTACCGCCCAATGTGGTGGTTTTTCATTTCTCGGCGCCGCTGTTACAGAATAATCGAGAAAGAACCGCAGTTTTCTTTTTATTTTGATATAATAGACTTATGAAGAAAATTGTATTTGTTTGTTTGGGAAATATCTGCCGCAGTCCGATGGCAGAGTTTGTAATGAAAAGTTTGTCCGATAGTCTGCAGATTGAAAGTCGGGCGACGTCTAATTGGGAGCATGGCAACCCCATTCATCAAGGAACCCAAGCAATTTTTAAGAAATATGCTATTTCTTATGATAAAGAAAAAACTTCTCAGCAGATTTCAGCTCAGGATTTTGCAGAATTTGACTATATTATCGGCATGGATGAGTCTAACATTCGCGATTTGCGGCGGATGGTGCCGGTGGATTTTCAGGATAAAATCTACCAGTTTGCTGATCGTGGTGTACCGGATCCTTGGTATACGGGCGATTTCGATGAAACTTATGAACTGATTTTGGCTGGTTGCCACAGGTGGCTAGAGCGATTAAATGGGTGAAAAATGGATAAAATAAAAGAATTTTACGATAAATACAAGGTCTATCTGACCCGTCAAAATCTAGAAATAGCCGCAGTGACCGTCATTGTGCTATCAGCTATTCTGGTTTTTACATCAAATATTCCTAGCAAAGGTGTCCTAACGCTGGATCAGGGAAATATCAAATACGAGGGCAGTCTTGTCCACGGGAAAATGAACGGCCAAGGCACTCTTACTTTTAAAAACGGGGACAGCTATACAGGGAACTTCAAAAATGGTATTTTCAGCGGCAAGGGTACCTTTACTTCACAGTCCGGTTGGAAATATGAAGGTGAATTTGTCAATGGCCAAGCCGATGGCAAAGGTAAACTAACGACAGAAGGCAATGTTATCTACGAAGGGACATTCAAGCAAGGGATTTATCAAAATGCGCATTAGATGGTTTTCGCTGGTCAGGATTACTGGACTGGTCTTAGTTTTACTCTATCATTACTTTCAGGGTGTCTTCCCTGGAGGTTTTATTGGAGTGGATATCTTTTTCACTTTTTCAGGATTTTTGATTACCTCGCTGTTGATTGATGAGTTTGCGCGGAACCAGACGATTGACATTTTGGCCTTTCTGAAACGGCGCTTTTATCGCATCGTTCCTCCCCTAGGGTTTATGATTTTGGTCATCATGCCCTTTACTTTGTTGATTCGTCGAGATTTTATAGCAGGTATTGGTACTCAGGTTGCGGCTGCTCTTGGCTTTGTGACCAATTTTTATGAAATGCTGTCGGGCGGAAGTTATGAAAGTCAGTTTGTACCGCATTTGCTGATTCACACTTGGAGTTTGGCGCTAGAAGTGCACTACTATGTTTTATGGGGCTTGGCTGCCTGGGGACTTAGCAAGCTCAGCAAATCAGTCGCTCAGTATCGAGGGATGATTTCTCTCGCTTCAGCAGCTCTCTTTCTGCTCAGCTTCTTTTCTATGTTTATTGGAGCTTTCATTAGCAAAAACTACTCTAATATTTATTTTTCAAGTCTGACTCATGTTTTTCCTTTCTTTGCAGGGACAGCACTTGCGACTTTTTCTGGAGTCGGAAATGTTGCCGTTCAGATGAAGAAACTGGAAAAAATGGTCAACCTCAAGCAAGTAGTAGCTGCTCTGGGCGGAAGTTTTACCATTCTTATCTTACTCAGTTTCATTTTGAAATTTGATAGCTTGTGGACCTATTTATTTGGTTTTATGGCTTCGACGCTTCTGGCCTGCGTCATGATAGCAGCAACCCGCATGTTGCACGACAAATTGCCAGATGTGAAGGAGCCCGAATTTGTCAACTTTATCGCAGATACCAGTTATGGCGTCTATCTCTTCCACTGGCCTTTTTACATCATCTTTACTCAGCTGATGAGCAATGGCTGGGCTGTACTGTTGACAACAATTTTGAGTTTCAGCTTTGCAGCTCTCTCTTTCTATATTTTGGAGCCTACTCTGGCAGGACGACAGCCTAAGATCATGGGAACCGAGATGGATTTATCATCTATTACTAAGCCGGTCTTCTACAGTTTCATTCCGCTGACACTTATTCTGTTTTCTATCACCGTGACAGCGCCATCTGTCGGAGCCTTTGAGGAAAGCCTGATTGTCAATGCTTTAAATCAGGCAGATACGAAAATGCAGGCGACTCGCAGTCATGTGGATCAAACAACAGCCACAGACTATAATGTAGCTGCAGGCACAACCATGATTGGGGATTCGGTTGCCCTTCGCTCAAGTGAATGGCTGCAACAAGTCATTCCGAATGTTCAATTAGATGCTATCGTCAGCCGAAATTTTAATTCGGGATTTGAAGTTTATCAAAACGATATTTCTAATCATCTTCTTTTAAAAAATGTTGTATTAGCTTTGGGGACTAATACAGTTGACAATTATGAAGAAATGCTAAACCAGTATATTGAGAATCTGCCAAAAGGTCATACTCTGATTCTGGTAACTCCTTATGACGGACGAACGGCCGGAGACTCCAATAGCATTCTGGTTAAAACGCGCCAGTACGAATTAGAGCTTGCCCAGAAGTATGATTTTGTTCATGTGGCAGACTGGTATCAAGTAGCTATAGATAATCCGCAGATTTGGGCTGGTACAGACTATGTTCATTATGGTTCAGATACAGAATCAATGAAAGAAGGCGGACTTCTCTATGCCAATACGATTAAACAAGCGTTGGATCAAGCCGAGGCCGGAAACGTTAAACCATAAAGATAGCTCGGATTAACCGAGCTATCTATAGTCACTATATGAAAGCGCTTTCCAACATTTTAAGAAGTATGTGAAATAATAAAAACACAGAAAATAAATTTCACAAGCGATAAGCGGAAACCGTGAATTTAGAGGGGGTGATAATTTACTTCACAAAGTTTCCAATAAAGTATGTGAAATTTTGTTGAAAGTGTTTACAAAGATAGGCAAATAAGGTATAATGTTATTGTGAAAATTTTAACAAAGGCTGAAGATTCTTCAAGCCTTCTAAGAAACCATTGGAGGACTATGATGGCGGATAAAAAAATTGTAACACCTGAGGAAAAGAAATTGGCTGCTGAAAAGCATGTTGATGAACTTGTTCAAAAAGGTCTGGTAGCTCTTGAAGAAATGAGAAAATTGAACCAAGAGCAAGTGGATTATATTGTAGCAAAAGCTTCAGTTGCTGCTTTGGATGCTCACGGAATCCTTGCTCAACATGCTGTTGAAGAAACTGGACGTGGTGTATTTGAAGACAAGGCGACAAAAAACCTTTTTGCCTGCGAACACGTTGTCAACAATATGCGTGGAGTTAAAACTGTTGGTGTCATTGAAGATGATCCGATTACTGGCTTGACTAAAATTGCAGAGCCTGTCGGAGTAGTCTGCGGGATCACTCCAACGACCAACCCAACTGCAACAGCAATTTTCAAATCATTGATTGCTTTGAAGACACGTAATCCAATCGTCTTTGCTTTCCACCCATCTGCACAAGAATCTTCAGCTCACGCAGCGCAAATCGTACGCGACGCAGCGATTGCAGCAGGAGCTCCTGAAAACTGTGTGCAATGGATTACACAACCATCTATGGAAGCGACAGGTGCGCTTATGAACCACGATGGTATTGCTACGATCCTTGCGACCGGTGGGAATGCCATGGTTAAGGCTGCTTACTCATGCGGAAAACCAGCTCTTGGGGTTGGTGCCGGAAACGTGCCTGCCTATGTAGAAAAATCTGCAGACCTTCGTCAAGCAGCACATGACATTGTTATGTCTAAATCATTTGACAATGGAATGGTCTGTGCATCTGAACAAGCTGTTATCATCGACAAGGAAGTTTATGACGAATTTGTAGAAGAATTCAAGTCATACCACACTTACTTTGTAAACAAAAAAGAAAAAGCCCTTCTTGAAGAATTCTGCTTTGGCGCTAAAGCAAACAGCAAAAACTGTGCTGGTGCTAAACTAAATGCGAACATTGTAGGGAAACCAGCTGCATGGATTGCAGAACAAGCAGGCTTCAAAGTACCAGAAGGTACAAACATCCTGGCTGCAGAATGTGCGGAAGTAGGTCCAAATGAGCCATTGACTCGCGAAAAACTTTCACCAGTTATTGCTGTCTTGAAAGCTGAAGATACAGAAGACGGTCTTACAAAAGCTCGTCAAATGGTTGAATTTAACGGACTTGGTCACTCAGCTGCTATCCATACAAAAGATGAAGCTCTTGCTAAACGCTTTGGTACTGAAATCAAAGCTATGCGGATTATCTGGAACTCTCCATCTACTTTCGGTGGTATTGGGGATGTATATAATGCCTTCATTCCATCCTTGACACTTGGATGTGGTTCATACGGACGTAACTCAGTTGGTGATAACGTTAGCGCTATTAACCTCTTAAACATCAAGAAAGTAGGGAAACGTAGAAATAATATGCAATGGTTTAAAGTTCCTTCAAAAATTTACTTCGAGCGCAACTCTATCCAATACCTTCAAACCTGTGAAGATATTGAACGCGTTATGATTGTTACCGATAAGTCCATCGAAAAACTTGGTTTTGTTCAACGTGTAATTGACCAGTTGAATCTCCGTAAGAACAAAGTGACAATCCAAGTCTTCTCAGATGTAGAGCCAGATCCAGATATTACAACTATCCGTCGTGGTACAGACGAAATGCGTGCCTTTGAACCAGATACAATCATCGCACTCGGTGGAGGTTCTCCAATGGACGCTGCTAAGGGTATGTGGATGTTCTACGAACAGCCAGAAGTTGACTTCAGCGACCTTGTTCAAAAATTCATGGATATCCGTAAACGTGCTTTCAAATTCCCATCACTTGGTAAGAAAGCTAAATATATCGGTATCCCTACAACATCTGGTACAGGTTCAGAAGTGACTCCATTTGCCGTTATCTCTGATAAAGCAAACAACCGCAAATACCCACTTGCTGACTATGCTTTGACTCCAACCATCGCGATTGTTGACCCTGCTTTGGTAGAAACTGTTCCAGCATTTATCGCAGCAGATACCGGTATGGACGTATTGACCCACGCGACTGAAGCCTATACTTCTAACTTTGCTAACGACTACACAGATGGTATTGCCCTTCAAACTATCAAATTAGTCTTCAAATATTTGGAAAAATCTGTGAAAACAGCTGATCCAGAAGCTCGCGAAAAGATGCACAATGCTTCTACGATGGCTGGTATGGCCTTTGCCAATGCCTTCCTTGGAATGAGCCACTCAATGGCCCACAAGATCGGTGGTGTGCACCACACTATTCACGGACGGACCAATGCAATCTTACTTCCATACGTTATCCGCTACAACGGTACTCGTCCATCTAAGACAACGACTTGGCCTAAGTACAACTACTGGAAAGCTGATGAAAAATTCCAAGACATCGCTCGCATGCTTGGCTTGCCATGCTCAACTCCGGAAGAAGCGGTTGAAGCGTATGCAAAAGCTGTGTATGATCTTGGTGTGGCAGTCGGCATTAAGATGAACTTCAAAGATCAAGGAATTGATGAAAAGGTTTGGAATGATAGTCTGCATGAAATTGCCCTTCTAGCTTATGAAGACCAATGTTCACCAGCCAATCCACGCTTGCCAATGGTAGCTGATATGGAAGAAATCATGGCTGACGCTTACTATGGCTATGCAGAACGTCCAGGACGTCGTAAATAATATAGTTATCAACCACAAGGTAGGAGAAATCCTACCTTTTTTGGCGTGATTGGAGGAATTATGATATAATAAGAAAATAAAAGTTTGGTAATTAAATTATTTAGTTTTCAAACAATAATGAGGGTTCTGGTTGATGAATAATGTTGGTAAAAGAATAGAGGAGTTACGCAAAAAGAAAGGTTTGAGCCGTCCGGCCTTTTGTGATGATGAGTCTGGTTTGTCTGTCCGCCAGTTGGCACGTATCGAAAAAGGAGAGTTTCATCCCACTCTGAAAACTCTGGAGCATATCGCAGAAAAATTGGAGATTCCAGCCTATATCCTCATGCCTGACTATCAAGAGTTACCAGAGCGTTATAAGGAAATCAAGTACTTTCTGCTTCATCATCCTGACTATGGGGATAAGGAACTGCAAGAACAAAAAGATGCGTATTTTGATGAAATCTTTGAAGACTTTTATGACAATCTTCCAAGAGATGAGCAGATAATGATTGATTGCTTGCAGGCGATTGAGCAGGTGCGGGCAACTGCTGATACACTCTATGGGGATAGTATTCTTGATGAAAATTTAGAAGGAATACTAAATAAGGATTCTTTTGTAACAAAAGATTTTCTAACAATTCGTTTATACTTTTTATGTAAGGGATTGAAATATTTCAAACAGGAACAGGAATTAGTAACTGACGATGAACAAAGTGTGATAAAAAATCTACTTACAAGAGTCTGCAATCAAATAGAACAAGTGGAAGTGGGAGAACTATTTTTTGTGCGTGATGCTCTATTTGCCGGTCTGGGATGTTGTGAATCTATGAATGATTTAGAGCTTTTCAAGATGGTTGTGGAAAAATTAAATTGGATTACGGAGAAAACGCGAGACTTTCAAAAGAAACCAATTATATCAATGGTTGAGTGGAAATATTATATTCAAACTGACTTTGATCTAGCTAATCAAAAATATCAGGAGGCTAAAGTGTTTGCCCAGATGGTGGGGAATGAGCAATTGATAAAGAGTTTGGATGGAGAATGGAAAGAAGATATGAAAAAATATCTATGATATTTAGTCAGAGTGACATCAATGTCTTGAAAAAATAAAACTTTTGGCATTTTTATTAACAATTGCCGAAAGTTTTTTATTTTGTTCGGATTTTGCTATCTATTTGTTAAAAAATAAGTGACATTTCTGTCATTGGTGATTTTTTGTTGCGCTGATATAATTATTTTTGTAAGTAAGACATCAGAAAGGAAAAATAAATGTTTAAATTTTTTAGTTTGCTGAGCTTTATCGGTGGTTGGTGGGGGTAAATACAAAAAGTTACTGTACATTAATATTCGAACGATTCAATAATGTACCAAATTTTTACAGAGGTGGCGTACGAGATGTATTGGTCATTCGACAGTCATACGATACTCTTATACAAGTGGAGATAAGGATCAATGGCTACTTGTTAGACTTGATTACGGTTAAAAGAAATATTCTTAGAGTTTATACTTTGAAAAATATCTCTCCCACTGCAAGAATTACAGTATCAGATATCACAGAGGGACTTGATATGACTCTGAAATACAATCGTACATTTAGGGATTTTGATTTTTTTGAAAAATTAAAATAGGTTTGAAAAAGGAGAAGAGACATGAGACAGACAATTTATACACCAGTGTATCAAAAACTGTCATTCAAATGTAAGCATCCGTGTTTTCCATTTATCGTTAAATGATAGTAATTCACATAACATAAAGAATTTGGAGAACAAAACGCATGAAACATCAGTTAGCTAATCATTGGATTTTGGAAGACAGTGACTTCATAACGAAACAATCTTATCCAAAGCCATGGTTAAAAAGAACAAAATAGATTAAAGGAGACATAAAATGGTAAAACAAATTAAAAAAATATCGAAACGCAATACCATCAACCTCGGTATTATCAGCTATACCTATACCCGTGGCCGTCATTCAATTTAAGGAGGAACATAAAATGGCAAAACAAATTAAAAAAGTATCAAAACGCAATACCATCAACCTCGGTATTATCAGCTATACCTATACCCGTGGCCGTCATTCAATTTAAGGAGGAACATAAAATGGCAAAACAAATTAAAAAAGTATCAAAACGCAATACCATCAACCTTGGTATTATCAGTTACACCTATACCCGTGGCCGTCATTCAATTTAAGTAAGTAGCATACAATTGAAGGTCTTAGTTTTATTAATAAGTGAATCAGGAGATGACAATGACACTATTTAAAGCAATATTTAAATCTGTTTTTAGCAGAAGGGATGTTAAGATATTTTTAATTTTTATACTTCTTCCTTTATTAGTTCCACTTTTAACAGAATTTATGGACGGGACGAGCACAGGTTTGGCAGGGAATTTTTCAGAGTTTCTTGCTACAACCATTAGCACTCAATATCGTTTGATATTGCCTAACTTATTATTCTCACTCGTTATATCCTCTGTTTTTAAAGATGAAATTGATTCGGGGATTCTATTTCTATACAAAGACATCAATCGCTCACAGATTTTTAAAGCGAAGTTAGGCAGTTTATTAGTTGTATATGTTTTATTTCTACTAGGAACGGTTATGACAAGTGTGCTATCTTACTACGGTATATTATTCTCACAAGGAGCTGTTCCTGCTAACTTTATTTCTGAAAAAGTTCCAGATATTTTTTCGACAATTTTTTCATTGTTATCTACTATTAGTTTGAATCTGATTACACTACTATTAGTGGTAATGATTTCGGTGACTTCAAAAACGGTTCAAACAGTTTTAACGGGAGTGTTCTTTTCGCTAGCTGCCTCAGTTGCTCCTGTGTTGATTGGGATTAATTATTTGTTTCCAAACGGCTATGCAGACTTGTCCCAAGAGAATTTTCCACTAGCTTGCTTAGTTGCGGTAGGAATATCAGTTCTTTATATACTCTTCTTTTACATCAAAGGAAAACAGAAATTTAAACATATAGAATTTTAGGAAACATGATGAAATATAATCTTCTATCTTTAATGACACCAATCAGTTTAATTGGTATAGCATTTCTAGTCTATTCATTAGGAACTTCTATCGTATTTATAAGTTTTAGCCAACAGCTACAGTTGTCTTATCTTATTGCCCTCATTTGTTTTATGCCAATTGGCTTTATGCTTATTCCTCATACTTTCTCATTGAAATATGGTCTCTACTCAAAGGAAACAGATGTAGTTTTTCACTGGCAGTCCTATCTATGTCTTGCCTTGCTTATCTTTCTTGTTAATCATTATTTTTTAAAAAGCGATGAGTATTTTCATCAAATGGTGATTTCCATGTGCGAGGAGTTTCTATTTCGATTTGTCATCTATAAAGTGTTGAGAAACAATTATTCCCGCCTTTGGTCAATCATTATTGCGTCATTGTTATTCGGTATTTTACTTCATCTAAACTATCCTATGATAGACAATCTACTCATCAGAACCCCATTGGGTATTCTATTTTCAATTTTGGCGACAAAATTTGGTTTGGAGTACGCTATCGGTGGACATTGGATTTACAATCTTTATCAATCAATTATTTAATCTAAGGAGAAAAAATGTTATTACTTTTACTTGCTGTTGTGATTTATGCAGTGCTGGCACTTGCTACAAGTTACCTACTACCTTTTTTATCAGTCCCTTTAGTTTTATTAGTTATTTATGCACTTCCTTTACTTTTGAATTTTATCGTTTATAAAGTTCAAAAAGGAGAATGGAAATTTTGGACAGCTCTTGTCTTACCAACTGTATCAGTGGCTGCGTATCTTTTATTTGCTTATCTGACCTCATCAAATGGTACTTGGATAGAGTTTGCTCAGATGAATATGATATCAGATGAAGATATGCAACTAGATATTGCACTGAACTTATTTGATAGTTCACAGATTTTGTTTATTAGTTTGCTATTTTACGGAGTGTCATTAGCATCGCATTTTATTTCAAATAAGGTTTCCAGTAAGGGGGTAAAACATGCTTAAAATTGAAAATCTGTCAAAACAGTTTAAAGGAAATGATTTTTATTCTCTATCAGACGTCTCTCTTGAAATTGGGAAAGGAGAAATTGTTGGTTTAATTGGTAAGAATGGAGCCGGAAAATCGACTTTGATGAAAATGATGGCAAAATCTCAACGACCAACATCTGGGACAATAACATATAGAGGTATTGATATTAATAGCAAAGATAATGTGTTGGAAGATTTTGGGATTATGATTGATCCAGTTTTCTACCCAGAAATGTCTGTGATGGATAATTTAAAATTTTATCTCAAATTACACGGGAAGCAGGAATTGTACCCAAATATCGAAAAAACACTTCGTTTAGTAGAACTTTGGGAAGCTCGCAACCGTAAACCGAAAGGTTTCTCGTTTGGGATGAAACAACGGACAGCTTTAGCGATTGCTTTAGTAGCAGAACCTGATTTTCTAATTCTAGATGAGCCGTTTGTTGGCTTAGATCCTATTGGTGTTCAAAAATTAATTGATATTTTGAAACAGTGGTCAAGTGAACGTCAGATTTCTATGTTGATTTCAAGTCATCAGTTAGGTGAGTTAGAGGCCTTGTGTAATCGATATGTATATATTGAAGGTGGGAAATTGGTGGATTCGTTTGAAGGGAAAGAGCAGCCAAGTGTAGTTGTTCACCTACATCCTAGCGCAAATACTGCATTACTAGACAGTTACTTATCATCTGACGTGATGCTTGAGGGTAGGCTATTGGACATTTCTACAGCTAGTAGTTGCTCTACTTTAAATGAAATCTTTAAGGTTCTTGCGGAGAATGATATGATTGAATCGATTGATGTCAAAGAAAATCATCTCAAGGAAGTATTTATGAAAGGATAATGATGAAGAATATTTTTTCAGCAGTATTTGAATCGGTCTGGAAGCGAAAAGAAACGAAAATTTTTCTTGCTTTTAGTTTTTATCCACTCGTTTATTTAGCGGCTTCTTTCTTTGGAGAGTCTAATTTTATGCAAATTGCAAATGCGGATGGTAGTAAGGTTGCCTACATTGACTTTGCAGATATGATGCTTAATTCGATGGATATGATGATTTTGCCGACTTTAGCCCTATACTTTTTGACAATTTCTGTTTTCAGGAGAGAAACGGATGATCATACGATGTTTCTCTACAAGGATATTGATAGAAAATCTATTTACTTCTCAAAATATTTCAGTCTTCTCCTTATTCTTTCTATTTATTTTGCATTATTTTTTGCTTCTTCTTTGCTTGTTCATTACACACGAGTCGTACATATGGAGTTTGGGACAACTCAAATTGTATCGGATACACTTTACTATACTTTGTTAGAGATGGTTAGTATTTTCACAGTATTCTTAAAAGGAGTTTTAGCTATTTCTGTAGCAGCCTTTGCCTCTTTACGTTTTGGGACTGGGATAACTATGACAATTGCCATTGTATTGACAGTAACAATGATGATTCTATCAGCAATAGGGGGCCCAATTGCAGCACTCTTGCCAACAGGTTACCAGCAGTTTACGCAGACAGTTGAAAACATCTGGATTGGATTGGTTGGGCCAGCGACGGTAACGGCAGTCTATGGTCTTGTTTTGAACACCTTAAGTATAAAAAAATTTAAAAGTCTGGAGTTTTAAGAATGAACAAAAAACTCTTAAAGTTGATTATCAAGTACCTCAATAAGCCAAAATTTCTTTTTGGCTTAGGCTTGAGCTTTATTGGAACGATTATGAGTTTATTTATTCCACAATTTATGGGGAACTTACTGAATGAAGAATTTTTAATCACGCTCATATCTAACCCAATAACAATAGCGGTTTCCATCGTATCGCTCTTGCTCGTATTTTCTGTCCAAGCTTCGTCACGCTATGTGATTGGCTTGTGTGGCAGTCAAGCTGTAAACAAGCTCCAAAAGTATATCTATACCTCCCTGTTAGCAACCTCTGTCAAGGAACTAGAAAATCATCCATCGGGTGATGTAGCTAGTCGGCTAACAAATGATATGTCTGTTATTTTGAACTTTATCACATCGGTATTGCCAAATCTTATTTTAAATGGGATTGTGATTATGGGTTCTCTCTATTTTCTAGTAAATATCAGTCTGCCCTTGACGTTGCTGTCTCTCTTGCTATTTCCGATTTTGTTATTTATGATTATTCCAATAAATCATCGGCTAGAAAGTCACTACACAAACTATCAAGAAGGGCTGGGAGACATTTCTGGTCGGATTAGTCATCGTTTCACTCATATCCGTTTGATGAAATCCTTCAATGGCGAAAAGAGTGAAGAAGAATCCATGGCTCACTTTTTTAATCAATTAACCCACAACTTTAAAAAGATTATCGGCTTATCCTCTATTCAGAATACCTTATCAAATGGGCTGACCATGACCTTTATCATTTTACTGTTGGTGGTAGCTGGTTTGGAAGTATCTAAAGGTAATATGACCATGAGTACCCTGATGACTTTTGTTCTCTATCTGACACAGTTGATTAACCCCATCACAGATATTTCTGAATTTATGACGGATTGGACAGAGTTTCAGAGTGTTTCAAATCGTCTCATGGAGATGGTAGAGTTAGACAAAGAAGTAGGAGGAGAAAAAGGATTAGAACTATCTGGATCGAGTATCATCATGAAGAATGTTAATTTTTCTTATGATCAGGAAAATGTCTTAAACGATTTATCCGTCAATATTCAAGCGGGACAGCATACTGCAATTGTTGGACCAAGCGGTGCAGGGAAATCGACCATTTTTGCTCTATTGATGAAATTCTATCAAAATTATAAGGGAGAGATTCTCATTGGAAGTCAGAACTTAGCAGACTTATCTGAGGAGCAGCTGAGAAATATGGTAGCTTATATTCCTCAAGATAATACCTTGTTTCATGGAACGATCAGGGAAAATCTTCTCTATGGGAAAAATAAAATCGTCTCAGAAGAACGGATGAATGAAGTCTTAGAAGAATTGGGTTTGGTATCTTTGATAAGGGATTTAGACAAAGGTTTAGATACGGAAATTTCTGATAGTGGTACTGGGTTGTCCGAGGGGCAAAAGCAACGGTTTAATATTGCGAGGGCTTTATTGCTGGAGCATCCGATATATCTATTAGATGAAGTAACAGCCAGTTTAGACAGTATGACAGAACAAAGAATCAGTAAAGCAATTGATAAGTTGACAGCAGGTAAAACACGCATGACGATTGCACATCGTTTGCATACAGTCAAGAAAGCAGATTCGATTCTTGTTTTGGATAAAACTGGACAGATTGTGGATCAAGGAACTCATCATCAGTTGCTACTTAGAAATCATCTCTATCAAGAATTTTTATCAAATGTACAAAGAGCAGGTTGAAAGGCGTGATTCTTTGATCACCTCGCTTTCTTTGTTTTTAGTAATGTAATCTCAAAAAATAGGTCAGGGAACTTCTCCGACCTATTTTTGAAACTAGTTTCAAAAAGAAAAGAATCACAGCAAAAACAGAAACTAAATTCTTAATATTGCAAAGGATTGAAAAAGGGAAGGTGCTGTGCTATTATTTTTGTAAGGGTTTACAAAAATAATGGTGTTGGAGGATGAGATGCGCAATCCATATTTATTAGCAGAAGCAAAGGATTATAGAGGCAGAGATGAAGTTCCAGCGGATTTTGATGCTTTTTGGGATTGTCAGATTCGTAGTCTGAGTGCTTTGCCGGACTATCAGCTGATTGAAAAAGATTTTCAAATTGCTGGGGTGACCTGCTATGAGCTAGTTTTTGAGGGGACGAATCAGGGGCGAACCTATGCACGTATGGTCCTTCCCAGATCTAGTAAAAAAGTTCCGATTATCTTTCATTTCCACGGTTATATGGGTCGTGGCTGGGATTGGACCGATATGCTGGCCTATACAGTGGCTGGCTATGGTGTCGTATCCATGGATGTGCGCGGCCAGTCAGGCTATTCCTTGGATGGAGGGGCGCCTGTAAGGGGCAATACGGTCAAGGGTCAGATTATCCGTGGGGCAGTGGATGGACGAGAGCGTCTCTTTTATAAGGATGTCTATCTGGATATCTACAGCTTGGTTGAGATTGTGGCGAGTTTGGACTTTGTGGACGAGGAGCATCTATCCAGTTATGGGGCTTCTCAGGGCGGAGCCTTGGCTTTGGTGGCAGCGGCTCTCAATCCGCGCATTAAGCAGACAGTGGCTATCTATCCTTTCTTGTCAGACTTTCGGCGGGTGTTGGAGATTGGCAATACCAGCGAAGCCTATGATGAGCTCTTTCGTTATTTTAAATTCCACGATCCTTTCCACGAAACGGAGGATGAGATTATCCAGACCTTGTCCTACATCGATGTAAAAAATATGGCTCACCGCATTCAAGGTAAGGTGCGGATGATAACAGGACTGGCTGACGATGTTTGCTATCCGATTACCCAGTTTGCGATTTACAATCGGCTGGAGTGTACTAAGGAGCACCATCTCATGCCAGAGTACGAGCATGAAGCCATGAATGTCTATGTCAATGATAGGGTCTTCAACTGGCTTTGCGGCTCAAAGATTGACCATCCTTCTTTGCTGGAAGCTTTTAAAGACTGGTAAAAATAGATAGTACTAAGAAAGAAACTAAG
>NZ_KQ968981.1:31641-46847 GCF_001578725.1 Streptococcus sp. DD04 | reverse complement strand
ATGGTAAATTATTCAAAATCTATAATAACTTTTTTGCTCAAAAACACTTCGAAGGCTGAAAGTAGTTTCAGCTTTTAAGAAAGGAAGCCGGTTTTTAGAAACTAAAATCTAAATCTCAAAACTTATTGAAAGCGCTTTATTTTTTGTATATAATGACATTATAAAAAGAACGGAGAAAACATAGAAAAAGGAGAGATTATTTATGTCACAGATTAGCAAAGATCAATTAATTGCAAAAATCAAAGATGGCATTATCGTTTCCTGTCAAGCTCTGCCTCATGAGCCCCTCTATACGGAGGCTGGTGGGGTCATCCCTCTCTTGGTCAAGGCGGCTGAAGAAGGTGGGGCGGTTGGTATTCGAGCCAACAGCGTGCGAGACATCAAGGAGATTAAGGAAGTAACCGAGCTCCCGATTATCGGGATTATCAAACGGGACTATCCGCCACAGGAGCCTTTTATCACTGCGACTATGCGGGAAGTGGATGAGTTGGCTGCCCTTGATATAGAGGTCATCGCTCTGGACTGCACCCAGCGGGAACGCTATGATGGTTTGAAGATTGAGGAGTTTATCCGCCAAGTCAAGGAGAAATATCCGCAGCAATTGCTGATGGCCGACATCAGTACCTTTGAGGAAGGCATGGCAGCTGTAGCAGCTGGTGTTGACTTTGTCGGTACAACCTTATCAGGCTACACTTCCTACAGTCCTAAGGTAGACGGACCAGACTTTGAACTGGTCAAGAAGCTTTGTGATGCGGGAGTAGATGTGATTGCTGAGGGCAAGATTCACTATCCAGATCAAGCCAAGCAAATCCATGATTTGGGTGTCCGTGGCATTGTAGTGGGTGGAGCCATTACTCGGCCAAAGGAAATCACCGAGCGTTTCGTTGCGGCAGTAAAATAAAGTGAGGTAAAGCAATGACGACCTTAAAGTTAAATAAGCTCTACAAAAAATATCCTAATAGTGATTTCTACTCTGTAGAAAATTTCGATTTGCAAATCAAAGACAAAGAATTTATCGTCTTTGTTGGCCCTTCTGGATGTGGGAAATCTACGACCTTGCGCATGATTGCTGGGTTGGAGGATATCACCGAGGGTGAGCTCTATATTGATCAGACTCTGGTCAATGATATTGCTCCAAAGGACCGTGATATCGCCATGGTCTTCCAGAACTATGCCCTCTATCCGCACATGACAGTCTATGACAACATGGCTTTCGGGCTCAAGCTTCGCAAGTACAGCAAGGAAGATATTGACAAGCGGGTTCATGAAGCAGCGGAGATTCTGGGGTTGAAAGAATTTCTAGACCGCAAACCGGCCGATCTTTCTGGCGGTCAGCGCCAACGGGTAGCCATGGGACGGGCCATTGTCCGAGATGCCAAGGTCTTCCTGATGGATGAGCCTTTGTCAAACTTGGATGCGAAACTACGGGTATCCATGCGTGCTGAGATTGCTAAGATCCACCGCCGTATCGGAGCAACCACTATCTACGTTACCCACGACCAAACCGAGGCAATGACCTTGGCCGACCGCATTGTTATCATGTCGGCGACTAAAAATGAAGCAGGTACGGGAACTATCGGTCGTATCGAGCAAGTCGGAACTCCGCAAGAGCTCTACAACGAACCAGCTAACAAGTTTGTTGCAGGCTTTATCGGTAGTCCAGCTATGAACTTCTTTGAAGTGACAGTAGCTGGCAATAAACTGACCGACGGCGACCAGCTCAATCTTACTCTGACGGGTGGTCAAGAAAAGCTTTTGACAGGAAAAGGCTACCAAGGTAAAAAGGTAATCTTAGGTATTCGGCCAGAAGATATTTCAGCGGACTTGATTGTAGAAGATACTTTCCCTGGCGATGTGGTTGAGGCAGAAGTTGTCGTGTCAGAGTTGCTGGGTAGTGACTCAGTGCTCTACTGTAAGGTGGGGAGCCAAGAGTTTTCAGCCAAGGTAGATGCTTCCAATTATCTGGAGCCGGGTTCGAAGCTTCGCTTCACCTTCAAATTACCTAAGAGTCATCTGTTTGACAGTGAGACTCAAAAACGAATTACTTTGTAAAACAACCTAAAATGAACTGACTGACTTTATTTTAGGATAAAATAAACGTCACAGAGAAGGAGTGATCAGACTTTTAAAAGTTTAGGATTTTAATCAAATATAGGTGGACATTTGTCCCAAGGAATAACACAGGAAAAACGACTAATTATTTTATCGGTCAAATATGCAGATAAGAGCTGTTCAGGTCAGCTTGGTATCTTAATTTTAAAGGAGAAAAACAAATGAAAATGAAGAAATTGCTTTGTTCATTGGTAGCAGGAGCTGCAGTGCTTACGTTAGCAGCTTGTGGCGGCGGCGGTAGCTCAGATAAAGCAGCTAGCTCTGGTGATAAATCTGGCAAGACAGAAATTACTTGGTGGGCATTCCCAGTCTTTACTCAAGAAAATGCCAGCGATGGTGTGGGAACTTATGAAAAATCCATCATAGAAGCATTTGAAAAAGCAAATCCAGACATTCATGTCAACTTGGAAACAATCGACTTCAAGTCAGGTCCAGAAAAAATTACGACAGCTATCGAAGCTGGAACAGCACCAGACGTGCTCTTCGATGCACCAGGCCGGATTATTCAATACGGTAAAAACGGTAAGTTGGCAGACTTGAACGACCTCTTCACAGATGATTTCGTCAAAGATGTTAACAACGACAACATTATCCAAGCCAGCAAGGCTGGAGACAAAGCTTATATGTATCCAATCAGCTCTGCTCCATTCTACATGGCAATGAATAAGAAAATGTTGGAAGATGCAGGTGTCCTCAACCTAGTTAAAGAAGGATGGACAACAGCTGACTTTGAAAAAGTATTGAAAGCGCTTAAAGACAAAGGCTATACACCTGGATCTCTCTTCAGTAACGGTCAAGGTGGTGACCAAGGAACTCGTGCCTTCATCGCTAACCTCTACGGTGGATCTGTTACAGATGAAAAAGTAACTAAATATACAACTGATGATCCGAAATTTGTCAAAGGTCTTGAAAAAGCAGTGAGCTGGATCAACGATGGCCTCATGATGAATGGTTCTCAATACGATGGTGGAGCAGACATCCAAAACTTCGCTAACGGTCAAACTTCTTACACTGTTCTTTGGGCACCAGCACAAAATGGTATTCAAGCTAAACTTTTGGAAGCAAGTAAAGTAGAAGTGGTAGAAGTACCATTCCCATCAGATTCAGGCAAACCAGCCCTTGAATACCTTGTAAATGGTTTTGCAGTCTTTAACAACAAAGACGACAAGAAAGTAGAAGCAGCTAAGAAATTCGTGAAATTCATCGCTGATGACAAAGAGTGGGGTCCTAAGAACGTTGTTCGTACAGGTGCCTTCCCAGTTCGTACATCATTTGGCAAACTCTATGATGACAAACGTATGGAAACAATCAGCAGCTGGACTCAATACTACTCACCATACTACAACACCATTGACGGCTTTGCAGAAATGAGAACACTTTGGTTCCCAATGTTGCAATCTGTATCTAATGGAGATGAAAAAGTTGAACCTGCTTTGAAGACATTTACTGAAAAAGCAAACGAAACGATTACTAAAAAATAAGCAAGTTTAAAATCCGCCCCTTTTTCTGTTGTCAGTCTCTAAAAATAGAAAAAGGGGTATTTTGTTAGAAAATCTTGAAAGAGGGGTGCCTCATTGTGAAAGTCAATAAAATCAGAATGAAAGAAACCCTAGTATCATATGCGTTTTTAGCTCCAATTCTGGTATTCTTTACAGTATTTGTTTTAGCGCCTATGATAATGGGATTTATCACTAGTTTCTTTAACTATACAATGACTTCATTTACATTCGTTGGTTTTGATAACTATATTCGGATGTTCAATGATCCAGTTTTTGTGAAGTCGCTCATTAATACAGTCATTATTGTAATCGGCTCTGTGCCGGTAGTTGTGCTCTTCTCTTTGTTTGTAGCTTCACAGACCTATGAGATGAATGCTGTTTCTCGCTCCTTTTACCGTTTTGTCTTCTTCCTGCCAGTTGTTACAGGTAGTGTTGCCGTGACGGTTGTGTGGAAGTGGATCTATGATCCCCTGTCTGGTATTTTGAACTTTGTTTTGAAATCTGGTCACATCATCAACCAAAACATTTCTTGGTTGGGAGACAAACAGTGGGCTTTGGCTGCTATCATCGTTATTTTGCTGACAACATCTGTCGGTCAGCCAATCATTCTCTATATTGCAGCTATGGGAAATATCGACAACTCTCTAGTGGAGGCTGCGCGTGTGGATGGGGCGACAGAGATGCAAGTCTTTTGGAAAATCAAATGGCCGAGCCTTTTGCCAACAACGCTCTATATCGCTATCATCACAACTATTAACTCATTCCAATGTTTCGCCTTGATTCAGCTGTTGACATCAGGTGGACCAAACTATTCAACTAGTACGCTTATGTACTATCTATATGAAAAAGCCTTCAAGCTATCTGAATATGGCTATGCAAACACCATGGGAGTCTTTCTGGCGATTATGATTGCGATTATCAGTTTCGCCCAGTTCAAGATCCTCGGTAATGATGTGGAATATTAAAGAAAGGAGCCGGAATATGAAACCCCAAAAATTTAATTCATTTAAAGTGTTCTCATCTGTGATTTTAGCACTTTTGACCGTGCTCTTTGTCTTTCCATTCTACTGGATTCTGACTGGAGCTTTTAAATCTCAGCCGGATACAATTATGATTCCGCCTCAATGGTGGCCACAAAATCCGACAGCAGAAAACTTCCAGCAATTAGCCGTTCAAAATCCAGCTTTGCAGTGGATGTGGAACAGTGTCTTTATTTCACTGGCGACCATGTTCTTGGTGTGCGCGACGTCATCTCTAGCTGGTTACGTTTTGGCTAAGAAACGCTTTTACGGGCAACGGATTCTCTTTGCCATCTTTATCGCAGCTATGGCCTTGCCTAAGCAGGTTGTCCTAGTACCTCTGGTGCGGATTGTCAATTTCATGGGAATCCACGATACTCTTTGGGCAGTAATTTTACCTTTAGTTGGCTGGCCTTTCGGGGTCTTCCTTATGAAGCAGTTTAGTGAAAATATTCCGACAGAGCTTCTGGAATCAGCTAAGATCGACGGTTGTGGTGAAATCCGGACCTTCTGGAGTGTAGCCTTTCCTATCGTCAAACCAGGCTTTGCTGCTCTGGCTATCTTTACCTTTATCAACACTTGGAATGACTACTTCATGCAGCTTGTAATGTTGACCTCGCGGAACAATCTGACGATTTCGTTAGGGGTTGCGACTATGCAGGCTGAGATGGCAACCAACTACGGTCTGATTATGGCCGGTGCGGCTTTGGCGGCAGTGCCAATCGTAGCAGTCTTCCTCATCTTCCAAAAATCCTTCACCCAAGGGATTACTATGGGAGCTGTCAAAGGATAAGGCACTCAATAGAGGAAATAAGACTATGATTTTTGATGATTTAAAAAATGTGACTCGTTACAAGGGCCTTCATCCGAACCTGGATAAAGCGATTGATTATCTCTATGAGCATCGCAAAGACAGCTTTGACTTGGGACGCTATGAAGTGGATGGAGACAAGGTCTTTCTCTTGGTTCAGGATAATACGCTCAATCAAGAGGCCAATGATCAATTTGAATATCATAAAAAATATGCAGATTTTCATCTGCTAGCAGCTGGGCATGAATATTCTGCCTACGGTAGCCCGATGGTCGGTGAGACAGTGGCTTTTGATGAAGAGGCAGATATCGGCTTTGTTCATTGTCAAAATCGTTATCCTCTCTTGTTGGGTTACCATAATTTTGCGATTTTCTTTCCAGGAGAAGCCCATCAGCCAAATGGCTATGCGGATCTGGAAGAAAATGTCAGAAAGTATCTTTTTAAAGTTTTAATAGACTAGTCCTAGGCTAGCGAGATTTTTGAGTGTGCCAGGCTAGCAGAGAAAGGAGAGAGTTATGTCAGATAAGGGAACAGGACTCATCAGAGCCATATTTGATACGGATAATTTTTTCATGCAAATCTGTGAGAAAATCCTGGATTTGATGACGGTCAATCTTCTCTTTCTCTTGTCTTGTCTGCCCTTGGTGACCATTGGGATTGCCAAGATCAGCCTCTATCAAACACTTTTTGAAATCAAGGGAAACCGTCGAGTAAAAGTAATCAGAACTTACACTCGAATCTTTCGAGAAAATTGGAAGCAAGGACTCAAACTGGGCTTGCTGGAATTGGCTTTAGTCGGCTTCAGTCTCTTTGACCTCCTGCTTTTTCGGACGCAGGAAGCTCTGCCTTTCCAAGTTTTAAAGGCGGTTTGTTTTGGAATGATTATTTTTACAATCCTGCTTTCTCTTTGCGTTTATCCCTTGGCTGGTAAATTTGTCATGTCTTTTAGAGACGTTTTACAGACCAGTCTAGTGATTGTAAGTCTGAATTTTCCTTGGTTTGTTGTCATGATGGCGGTTGTAGCTGCGATCCTTGTCATCATCTACAGTTCAGGCTTTGTGCTGTTGCTAGGTTTTTCCCTCTTTGCCTTTATCGGCTTTGCAGGTCTGGCTTTTTTGCAGCTTCCTATTTTGGAAAAAATCTTTGCTAAATATAGCAGTCTATAATCTACAATTCGTACATTTGGAGAAAATTTGAAAATGAAAGATTTAAAGAAATATCACGGTGTCATACCGGCTTTTTATGCCTGTTATGACGAGGAGGGTGAAATCAGCCCGGAGCGGACTCGCGCTTTGGTGGAGTATTTCATCGACAAGGGCGTGCAAGGTCTCTATGTCAACGGCTCGTCAGGCGAATGTATCTACCAGAGCGTGGCCGACAGAAAAGTAATTTTGGAAGAAGTAATGAAAGTTGCTAAGGGCAAACTGACCATCATTGCTCATGTGGCCTGCAATAATACTAAAGACAGTATCGAGTTAGCAAAACATGCGGAAGCTCTAGGAGTTGATGCCATTGCAGCTATTCCGCCGATCTATTTCCGACTGCCAGAATACTCTGTCGCTCAGTACTGGAATGATATCAGTGCGTCTGCCCCACATACCGATTTTGTGATTTATAATATTCCGCAATTGGCTGGCGCAGCGCTGACTCCGAGTCTTTATAAGGAAATGCTGAAAAATGAGCGCGTGATTGGGGTGAAAAATTCCTCTATGCCAGTTCAGGATATCCAGACTTTTGCAGCACTTGGTGGCAGTGACCATTTGGTCTTTAACGGTCCAGATGAGCAGTTCTTGGGCGGTCGTCTTATGGGAGCAGCAGCAGGAATTGGTGGTACCTACGGGGCTATGCCAGAACTCTTCCTCAAGCTTAATCAACTGATTGCAGACAAGGAACTAGAAAGAGCCAAAGAGCTGCAGTTTGCCATTAACAACATTATCGGCAAGCTAACCAGTGCTCACGGCAATATGTATGCTGTTATCAAAGAGGTTCTCAAACTCAACGAAGGCCTGAATATTGGATCTGTCCGTGCTCCTTTGACACCAGTCGTAGAAGCAGACCGCCCAGTCGTAGAAGCAGCAGCGGCCTTGATCTGTGAGACCAAGGAGCGCTTCCTCTAAAAAGAAAGAAGGATGCTTATGGCAAATTATGTTACGATTGATATTGGCGGTACCAATATCAAATACGGCCTGATAGATGACCAAGAAACGCTAGTAGAAGCCCATGAAATACCTACGGAAGCTCAGAAGGGCGGACCAGAGATTATGCGTAAGGTTCAAAAGATAGTTGCTGATTATGCGCAGGCTGGTTCGATTGAGGGGATTTGTATCTCCTCAGCTGGAATGGTTGACCCAGACAAGGGAGAAATCTTTTACGCTGGCCCTCAGATTCCTAATTATGCTGGGACGCAATTTAAGAAGGTCTTGGAGGAGGAATTTTCCATTCCTTGCGAGATTGAGAACGATGTCAACTGTGCCGGTCTGGCTGAGGTCATGTCTGGCCATGGTAAAGGAGCAAAAATTGCTGTCTGTCTGACGATTGGGACAGGGATTGGCGGCTGTCTAGTAGCGGATGGTCAAGTTTTTCACGGCTTTAGCAACTCAGCCTGCGAAGTAGGCTATCTGCACCTGCCGGACGGAGCCTTTCAGGATGTGGCTTCGACCACAGCCTTGGTCCAATATGTCGCTGACTTGCACGGAGATGATCCCTCTCTCTGGAATGGCCGCAGGATTTTCAAAGAAGCGACCGAGGGCAATACCTTCTGTATCAAAGGAATTGACCGCATGGTAGGCTATCTGGGGCAGGGTATTGCTAATATCTGCTATGTCGTCAATCCGGAAATCGTCATCTTGGGCGGTGGTATCATGGGGCAAGAGGCCATCCTCCGACCACGTATCCAAGCAGCTCTCAAGGATGCTCTGGTGCCGAGCATAGCTGAGAAGACCAAACTAGCCTTTGCCTATCACCAAAATACGGCAGGCATGTTTGGGGCCTACTACCATTTTAAAAATAAACATCAGTAATCCAAGTAAACCTGAGGAGTGATCTCAGGTTTCTTGTGTTTTAGTAATGCTTCTTCCATCGACAGTTAGACGACTTTCAAGTGGCTGGGGTGAGTTGGGTCTGGTTCAGATTTTAAGGAGTTACATAGGAAACCAGTACAACCAGAATCTTACTCTAAGCCAGTTTAGTCATTGTTTAGAGTAAGGCTGTAAAGAACATGCAAAAAATCCAACAGGGTTCTGCTGGATTTTATTGATGTCTGCGGTAATACCCATTGAGTTTGTGGTTTTCCCAGTAACTGTTGAAGATTTTTTCCTTTCTCTCGCGGTCAATTTCCAGGAAAAAAGCGTAAAGTATGTCAATCATCAGCAACATGGGAAATTGAGCTGAGATGCGTTGGATAAACTGCGGTTTGCTTTGAATAGCAACGCTAATGATTTCGGAAAATTCATTTTTGACCTTCTGAGGCTGGCCAGTCACTAGAACTGTTTTGGCTCCCATCTTTTGAGCATCAATCAGACTGTCAATGATAGACAGCGTCTGACCGGAAAGAGAAAATCCGATAACTAGACAGTTCTTATCTAGGATACTGCTGGTCCAAGCAAAACCATCTGGGTCAGTCAAGGCCTCACAGACGACTCCTAACCGCATAAAGCGCAGCTTCATATCGCGAGCGACTAGACCAGAGCTGCCTGTACCAAAGAAATAAACACGATCGGCTTCCTCAATCAGTTGAGCTACTCGTTGTAGCTTCTCTTCGTCGACCAATTCTTCGGTTTGCTGGCGGATTTGTGCATAGCTGCGTAAAACGTGGCGAGATAGGTCATGTTGTAGATTTTCGACTTTCTCTTCATGGCCCTGCAACTGGTGAAGGTATTGGAAGTTAAATTCCCGATAGCCCTTAAACCCGCATTTTTTAGCAAAGCGGGTCAAGGCTGCTTGTGAAATGTGCAGAGTGTGAGTTACCTGAAGAGAAGATAAGTCGTCGTAGACGCTGTTAGGGTTCAGGAAGTAGTTGGCAATTCGTTTTTCTAAGTCCGTCATACTATCAAAGGAGCTTTCAATTATCGTTAAGATATTTTGATTATTTTCCATAGTTGTTACTTTCTTCACTAATAATATTATAGGATAAATGTTTTACAGAACATATCTCCATTATAACATAGCTCCGTAAGAATAAAGTAATGTAGGACTGGAAAATACTAGGGGAAGTAGTGTTTATCTGCGCCTCATTCTTTAGTGGGTTCTCATTAATAAACTTCCTTGAATCCTCTCTTCAGTAGACAAGCAAAGCAATGGCAAGACCACGACGAATAGCTTGAAAAGTGTTATAATTTACACAGGAAGAATTCACAGCTGTTTTGGGAAATGAAAGAGATAGTGAAATCAATGGCAAATGCGCCTCTTGAAAAAATGCAGCTTCCAATTCTTTCAAATATTCTTTGTCCAACTTGTGGAAATCAGTAGAACTATATTGTGAGGTGTTTATGAAAATGAATGAATTAGGGCAGTCCATCGGGGATGCTCTGCCGGATTTTAAGCCGGGGGAATTGCCCAACCTGGAGCGAATAGAAGGCCAGTATGCTGTCGTTGAGCGTCTGTCCAAGGACAAGCATGGGGCGGATTTATATGAATTGTACGGTCCGGATTCGCCTGCGGACATGTGGACCTATCTCTTTCAAAATCCTGTTCAAAGTCAGGATGAGTGGTCAGCCTTGCTAGATCAGATGCTGGAAGCTCCAGATCGTTTTTACTATGCCATTGTGGACAAGGAGAGTGGCAAGGCGCTGGGAACTTTCGCTTTAATGAGGATTGACCGAGGCAACCGTGTCATTGAGGTGGGGTCTGTGACCTATTCGCCCAAGTTAAAACGAACCAGACAAGGGACTGAAGCCCAGTACTTGCTGGCGCGCTATGTCTTTGAAGAGTTGGAGTATCGCCGCTACGAATGGAAATGCGATGCACTCAATCAGCCTTCAAGACGGGCAGCAGAGCGGCTTGGTTTCACCTACGAAGGCAGGTTTCGTCAGGCAGTTGTTTATAAGGGGCGCAACCGAGATACTGACTGGCTGTCCATGATTGACAAGGATTGGCCGGCCGTCAAGAGTCGTTTGGAGAAATGGCTGAGCCTAGACAATTTCGATGAAAAGGGGCAACAAATAAAAGCCTTGTCTGAGTTTTAAAATAAGAAGCAGCAATCCTTGCTGTAGAGCGGGCTAAGAAGGATTTCTAACTCGCGGTAAGAATCAAAATACTACTCTTCAAAAAACAAATTCAAACCATCATGTTTGTATTGCTTTGTCGTACTTTTAATACTTCCTTGCAGAAGTTTCAGCTATAACCTCAAAACGGTGTTTTAAACTATCTGCGGCTAGCTTCCTAGTTTGCTCTTTAATTTTTGTTGAGTAGCAACAAAAATCTCTCAAGAATGAAGGAAGATTGTGAGTCAAGGAAAGATTATTAACATTTTTGGTTCTCTGGTGTCGGCATCAAGGATGCAGGAAGCGAATATTCAGGACGTCAGCTAGAGCGGTGATTTGGCTCCGATTGGTGAAATCGAGAAAACCTGTCGTTAGACTATTTCTGACCTCAAAGAAATCGCCTACTACATCAAAATGATGCTCGAAGAAGTCGAATGGGAAAGGCTAGTTCAGATGATGAAGGTGAAGTAAGATGGCAAAATCGTTAAAAGTTTACAGCAAAAATAGGAGATATAAGATCAGCTCAGGGCTTATTTAACGGGAATGATAGGGTTCGTTGATGTAACGAAGTAAGAAAATAGTGTTCAAGAGAGGAGTCTTCTTCTCTTTTTGCTTTTTAATTTTGATAAAAAGCGAGAATTTTCTGAAAAATTTTGGTATAATAAAACGAACTACAGATAAAGGATGAGAAAGAATGACTTTAGTTTATCAATCAACGCGCGACGAGAAGAATAGAGTAACAGCCAGTCAGGCAATTCTGCAGGGCTTGGCAACAGACGGCGGGCTCTTTACGCCGATTACCTATCCGCAGGTCGATTTGGACTTTGCCAAGCTCAAAGACGCTTCTTATCAGGAAGTAGCCAAGTTGGTTTTGTCTGCTTTTTTGGATGATTTTTCTGAAGCAGAGCTGGACCACTGTATCAATCATGCCTACGATAGCAAGTTTGATGATGCGGCGATTGCTCCTTTGATCAAGCTGGATGGTCAGTATAACCTAGAGCTTTTCCACGGAGCGACCATTGCCTTCAAGGATATGGCTCTGTCCATTCTGCCTCACCTGATGACAACCGCAGCTAAAAAGCACGGCTTGGAAAATAAAATTGTCATTTTGACGGCGACTTCTGGTGATACAGGTAAGGCGGCTATGGCAGGCTTTGCGGACGTTCCGGGGACTGAGATTATCGTCTTTTATCCGAAAGACGGTGTCAGCAAGGTCCAAGAGCTGCAAATGACGACGCAGACAGGTGCCAATACGCATGTTGTTGCCATTGACGGCAACTTTGATGATGCCCAGACCAATGTTAAGCAGATGTTCAATGACACAGACCTAAGAGCTCGTCTTCTGGAGCACAAACTGCAATTTTCATCAGCCAACTCCATGAATATCGGCCGTTTGGTGCCTCAGATTGTTTACTATGTCTATGCTTATGCTCAACTGGTGAAGACGGGAGAAATCACAGCAGGAGACAAGGTCAACTTTACCGTTCCGACAGGGAACTTTGGGAATATCCTGGCGGCCTACTATGCCAAGCAAATCGGTCTGCCGGTTGGCAAGCTGATCTGCGCTTCTAATGAAAACAACGTCCTGACAGACTTCTTCAAGACTCAGGTGTATGACAAGAAGAGGAGCTTTAAGGTGACGTCTAGTCCGTCCATGGATATTTTGGTTTCTTCTAACTTGGAGCGTTTGATTTTCCATCTGTCTGGTAACAGCGCTGAGAAAACAGCTGCTTTGATGGCGGCTCTGAATGAGCATGGACAGTATGAACTGACGGACTTTGACGCTGAGATTTTGGAATTATTTGCGGCTGATTATGCAACAGAGCAAGAAACGGCTGCTGAAATCAAGCGGGTTTATCAAGTGTCCAACTATATCGAAGACCCTCATACAGCCGTTGCGTCTGCTGTCTATCAAAAATACTTGGCAGAAACAGCTGATCAGCGCAAGACTGTTATCGCATCTACCGCTAGTCCTTATAAATTCCCAGTCGTGGCTGTTGAGGCTGTGACTGGTCAGACAGGACTCAGTGACTTCGAGGCTTTGGCTCAGCTGTACGAACTTTCTGGCGTAGCCCTGCCACCAGCTGTAGATGGCTTAGAAACAGCCCCAGTGCGTCACAAAACCACAGTCGCTGCCGACCAAATGCAGGCCGCAGTCGAGGACTACTTGGGCTTGTAAAAAATGCTTAAAAAGCCTAAAATCAGCTGGATATCTGGCTGATTTTTTCTTGGGACGTCCTATGGAAGAAAGGGAGGCAGGTTATGATTAAAAGGAAGAATTTTCGTCATGACAACTTATAAAAAAATCATGAACATTGCTCTGCCGGCTATGGCGGAGAATTTTTTGCAGATGCTGATGGGAATGGTCGACAGCTATCTGGTGGCCAGTCTTGGGCTGATTGCAATCTCTGGTGTCTCGGTGGCCGGCAACATCATTACCATTTATCAGGCGATTTTTATCGCCCTGAGTGCTGCTATTTCCAGTCTCATTTCCAAGACTCTGGCGCAAGGGGACAAGGAGTGTTTGGCCTATCATACAGCTGAAGCCATCAAGCTGACGCTGCTTCTGAGCCTTCTGTTGGGGCTGATTTCCCTGCTCTTTAGCAGGCAGATGTTGGATCTTCTGGGGACGGAAAAGGCGGTGGCTGAAGCAGGCGGTCTTTATCTGGCTCTGGTTGGTGGGACTATTGTCTTGTTGGGCTTGATGACTTCCTTTGGAGCTCTGGTGCGGGTTATGCGCAATCCAAGGATTCCCATGTATGTCAGTCTTCTGACCAACGTCCTCAATGCCCTCTTTTCCGGTCTGGGGATTTATGTCTTTCGGCTTGGTATTGTCGGCGTAGCGCTGGGGACGGTGCTGGCTCGCTTGGTTGGCGTGCTCCTTCTCTGGCGGGAGCTGGATTTGTTCACTATCCGCTGGAGTTGGGGCTTAGATCGAGAGCTCTTGCGTCTGTCTCTACCGGCTGCTGGAGAGCGGCTCATGATGCGGGCGGGTGATGTAGTAATCATCGCCATTGTGGTCACCTTTGGGACGGATGCGGTAGCGGGGAATGCTATCGGTGAAGTCCTGACCCAGTTTAACTACATGCCAGCCTTCGGGGTCGCGACAGCAACGGTCATGCTGGCAGCCCATGCGGTTGGCGAGGGAGATATGCAAGCGGTCGATCGGATTCGTCAGCGGAGTTTTTGGCTGTCTTTTGCTTGCATGCTCCCCTTGGCGCTTGGGATTTTCGCCCTTGGTCGGCCGCTGACCTTGCTTTATACGGACAATAGCGGAGCTCTTGCAGCCAGTCTTTTAGTCATATTCTTTTCCTTGCTGGGCACTCCCATGACAGTAGGAACCGTGATTTACACGGCGGTTTGGCAAGGGCTGGGCAATGCTAAGCTTCCCTTTTATGCTACGACGATGGGCATGTGGCTGATTCGGATTATCGCTGGCTATTTGCTGGGCGTGACTTGTGGCTGGGGTCTGGCTGGAGTTTGGGTTGCCACCCTTTTGGACAATGGCTTCCGCTGGCTGCTTTTAAAAACCTTATATCATAGAAAAATGAGGAAAATCACATGACAACAACGTTTATTTGGGATTTGGACGGTACTTTGCTGGACTCCTACGATGCTATTTTGGCAGGGATTGAGGAAACTTATGCTCACTATGGTCTGGACTTCGACAGGGCGAGTATTCACAGCTATATCCTAAAGCACTCTGTGCAGAAGCTCTTGGAAAAAGTAGCGTCTGAGAAAGGTCTGGATGCTGCCGAGATGAATGTCTTTCGTGGAGCAAGTCTAAAGGAAAAGAATGCCCAGGTCCATCTGATGAAAGGAGCTGCGGAGATTCTGGCCTGGTCTGAAGAGCAGGGCATTGCCCAGTTTGTCTATACCCACAAAGGACTCAATGCCCATCAAATCTTAAAAGACTTGGGGATTCATGACTATTTTACAGAAATCATCACAACAGCCAATGGCTTTGAGCGCAAGCCCCACCCAGAAGGTGTTGACTATCTGCTTGAGAAATATGGCCTGGACAAGCAGGAAACTTACTATATCGGCGACCGGACGCTGGATGTGGATGTCGCTGCCAACAGTGGCATCCAGAGCATTAACTTCTGTGACTACCGACCAGAAATCAATCAGAAAATAGAGAAGCTGATGGACATCAAGCAATTATTTACAAGATAAAAAGCAGACCCGAACTGATCCACTATCAGTCTAGCCTGCTTTTTCTTTTAGAAAAGACGAGTGATTTTTTAAAGATAGGAAAGTTGGAGATTTCCCCAACAAAACTTTCTTTATGTGAACAAAATATGTGTAGTAAGTATTGAATAAAAAAGGTAATTGATAAGTTTATTGTTAGGTCAAGAGATGATATAATTTAATTAATTATAAATATTTAAAAGAGGGAAGACCATGACCTTAGTTAATAAAATTGAAAATGCTATAAAAGAGTTAGAAGGAGGAAGGTTTCAAAAACTAGGAGATGAATACCTAAGAAAAAAATACAATTTTAAAATTGTTTCATTAGGTTCACAAGAAGGAACAGATAAAACAACTAAAGGGACTCCAGATT
>NZ_KQ968981.1:19263-31480 GCF_001578725.1 Streptococcus sp. DD04 | reverse complement strand
AGGAAGATGGTAAATATGTTTATATTATGTATGGCACCCATAAGTCTGTAATATCTAAATTAGAAGGAGACATTCAGTCAGTTAAAGAAAAAATTTTAGATGAAAATATTGCTGAAGATAAAGTTGGGAGACTTATTTGTTGTCATACTTCTTCAAATATAACAATTAAACAAAAAGAAGATCTAGAAAAAATGGCTGAGCCTTACCAGCTGGAATTGATTGGAATTAATGAAATTGCTAATGATCTTAAAAAGCTAGATTTTCAATATTTAGCAAAAGAGTATCTATCAATCAGTGAATCTACAGAGCAAATTTGGTCTATCAATGACTTCATAAGAATTCATGATGAGAGTAAAACTAATGCTCCTATATCAAATGATTATATTGGAGATATAAGTGAAATTATAAATACCATTAAATCAAGTGAAAAACGAATTTTCTTAATATCTGCTAAGCCTGGAACAGGGAAAACTAGATTAGCAATTGAAATTTGCTCTTTGCTCGACCGAAATAAATATAACATTATTTGTGTTAAGAGCAACAATCAAGACATTTATCAAGATGTAAAACGCAATCTAAATTTACACAAAGAAAATATTGTTTTTATTGATGATGTTAATACCACACAAAATTATATTTCGACACTTGGTCTATTGAACACGACAAATAATATTAGTTTTATTCTTACGGTACGCGATTATGCTAAAGAAGATGTAATTAATAATATTAGAGTTTATGGGTACAATAATATTGAGCCAGAACTTTTAAAAGATGATAATTTCAAAAAATTACTCAGTCAATTCTCCCAGACTGAGTTTACTCGTAAAGAAATTGAGCATATTAAAACGATATCTAAAAGTAATCCACGTATTGCAGTCATTGCAGCGAAGTTATCTAGTTCTCAGGATTTGATTAATTTTAATGATGAGATTGATATTTTAAAAGATTACTATGAAGAAATTTTAAATAAAAACAACATTATTTATGCAGAACAAAAGACTTTATTTATTTTATCTTACTTAAAAAAGATTAGACTGGAAAGTTTAGAAGAGAACCAGAAATTCAATAAATTACTAAAATAACTGATATAACAAATACTGACTTTAAGAGTGCAGTGGAGAAGCTTCATGAGCGAGAGTTGTGTAATATTTATAACGACAAAATTGTAAAGATAGCAGATCAATCATTAGATGATTATATAGTTATCAAGTTTTTAATTAATAAGAAAATATCAATTTTAGAAATTTTACATGAGTTATATCCGGTAAACGATCAAAGATTTGTTCAAATATTAAATCAATGTTCCAATTTTATTAGGTCAAAGGATGATCTGGAAAGCATTTCAGATGCAGTTAGAACTTATTATGCTGAAAGTAATTTTGAAAATGACGAACTTAAAGAAAAATTTTTAATACAATTTGGAGTATTACTTCCTTTAGAAGCAATTTCACATGTTAAAAATAAAATTGATAATATAAAGTCTGAGGCTTATACAAAGACTAATTTTATTAATCAGAAAGATAAAAAGGAATCTATTGAGGATTCAGTTTTAAATATTGTATTTGTAACTACACGGACAAAATATTGTAGTCAAATTCTCCAATTATTGTTAAAGTACTTTGATAAAAATCCTAATAAGATTTCTGAGGTTTATAGTATTCTTGAAGCAAACTACGGTTTGGTTACAGAAAGAGAATATATTGATTATACCTTAGCTGAAAATACCATTTCTGAACTTGCTAATCTTGATTTGACAAAAAGTTATAACCAAGAATTAATCGTGACAATTTTGAAGCAGTATCTTAAAATTGAAATCGAAAGAACAGAAGCTCATGAAGAGACATTTACATTTGGGCGCTATAAAGTCCCAGATAGTGAAAAATTAAAACAGTATCATAGAAGTATACTAAAACTTTTAGCGAATTTGTATAATATAGGGAGTTATGAAACTAGATTTTATATTGAGAAAATGCTATATGATTACAGAAGAAAAATTTTGACCTATTCAGAAAGTCATTGTAATACTATCCTTGGAGATTTGAGAAATATTAGGAAATTATTTTTTAATGACATTAAAAACTTATCTATGATTGGAGAAAAAATAGTCTATGCTTTGCATAAAGCTGAAGTGAAAGAAAACTTACCGATTGTTTTTGATGATTATATAATCTCTGACAGACAAAAAATATATAATAATTTAACAAATCCTAAACATGCTTGGTTTTATGAGGATGATGCTGAAATTAAACTACAACAAATTGCAAATAGCTATTCAAGCAATTTGCAAAATATTTTCAATTTTGCAAATCAATTTAAAAATAGCTTGTTTATGAATGATATAAATATTGAACTGGTGCTATTTAATATGTTTTTGCTATTAAAAAATGATAATAAGATAAAATTTTTAAATTCTATGTTTAAATCAAACTATCATTTTGAAAACAGGACCCCTATTAGTTTTTTAGAAAATATTGAGAAAAGTTCAATGCGGTATGTTATTGCATCCTCTCCAGAATTAGAAAAATATGAATGGGAGCTTGCTTATTTAACTCAACTTGAAAAAGTAAAAAATGAAGATTTACAAACATTAAAGAGTATTCTAGAAGCTAATTCTTTACCATGTTATTTTACAATTTTAAATTTTGAGAGATTGATTTTGAAAGATCCTAGTTTAAAAGAGTTGTTAATACAAAAAGCGGTGAATAATAATTTTGTTATTTTTGATTTTATAAGAGAAGAAGAGGTGCCAAAATTAATAAATCTAATTGGAGAAAACGATTTAAAGTCTCAGTATTTAATCAATTTAGGGAGCAGTAAGGATCACACCTATAAGCTTTTTCAAAAATTAGGAGAAAATGATATTAATTTTGCGGTAGAAGTATTGAAGAAAATTGATGAGCTAAAAATGGGAAGCTCTAATTTAGGATACATGGTATTACATACTATAAATGGATTTAGAGATAAGAAAGAAATTTATAAAAAGTTTATCCGCTTTGCAATAAATAGGCCATATTACTACTATAACAATATGCTTGATGATATTCTAAAAAATGACAGTCAGATCATATTAGAAATGCTGGAGGCAACAAACAATGAGCAATTTGCAATTAGATTAGTCAATCTAGGTGTAGAAGTTATAGAAGATAGTAAGCAAAGATTACTATTATTTAAACTGCTCAAATCGAAAGAATTTGGTAAGAAGTCTTTTCAAGAAATACATTTTAGTCCGTATTCATATTTATTTACTGGTAGTCACGTTCCGGTCTTGGAACTAGAAAAAGAACTCTTAGAAAAGATCAAAGAAATATTTGAAGATGATATAGACTACATTAACTTGCTAATATACTTGGATAAACTAATTGATGGCAAGCGTAAAGCTATTGAAAGAGAATTGGAAAAAGAGTTTTAAGTAAATTATTTTCCACACCGCCTTTTCTGTCTTTGTCCGCCTTTCGTGTTATAATAAAACTATGGAAAAAAAGAACAAGTTATTATTAATCGACGGTTCGTCCGTTGCTTTTCGCGCTTTTTTTGCGCTTTATAATCAAATCGACCGTTTCAAGAGTCCATCTGGTCTGCATACTAATGCCATTTATGGCTTCCATCTCATGCTCAATCACTTGATGGAGCGCGTGCAGCCGACCCATATCCTGGTAGCTTTTGATGCTGGCAAGACGACCTTCCGGACCGAGATGTACGCCGACTACAAGGCAGGTCGGGCCAAGACACCAGATGAATTTCGTGAGCAACTTCCCTTTATCCGAGAAATGCTGCAGCACTTGGGCATTCACTACTACGATTTGGCTCAGTACGAGGCTGATGACATCATCGGGACTTTAGACAAGATGGCTGAAAAGACCCCTGTCCCTTACGATGTAATCATTGTCAGTGGAGATAAGGACCTGATTCAGCTGACGGATGACAATACCATGGTGGAGATTTCCAAGAAAGGTGTGGCCGAATTCGAAGAGTTTACCCCAGCCTACCTCATGGAAAAGATGGGCATTACACCGGAGCAGTTCATCGACCTTAAGGCGCTGATGGGGGACAAGTCGGATAATATCCCCGGCGTGACCAAGATTGGCGAGAGGACTGGTCTCAAGCTCCTCTTGGAGTACGGCTCTTTGGAAAATCTCTATGAAAATATTGACCAGCTCAAGGCTTCTAAGATGAAGGAAAATCTGATCAATGACAAGGACAAGGCCTTTTTATCTAAAACTCTAGCCACCATCAATACTCAGGCTCCGATTGAAATCGGGCTGGATGATTTGGTTTATAACGGTCCTCAGATAGAGACCCTGAGCAAGTTCTATGACGAGATGGGCTTCAAGCAGCTCAAGGCTCAGCTAGGGATTGGTCAGGAGCTGGTAGAAGTCAAACCAATTGAATTTACTAAAGTGACTGAGGTGACAGCAGATATGCTGGCATCGGAGCAATTTTTCTATTTTGAAATATTGGGTGACAACTACCACAAGGAAGAGATTGTCGGTCTTGCCTGGGGCGATAGCCGTCAGATTTATGTCGGCACCAGCGATTTACTGCAACAGCCTCTCTTTCAGGAATTTTTGGCAAAAACAGCTCTGAAAACCTACGACCTCAAGCGGACCAAGGTACTGCTCAGTCATTATGGTATCGAACTGCCAGTAGCAGCCTTTGATGCGCGTCTAGCCAAATATCTGCTTTCGACGGTCGAGGACAATGAGCTGGCGACCATTGCTCGCCTTTACGGCCAAATAATTCTGCCGACTGATGACGAGGTGTATGGCAAGGGAGTCAAGCGCGCTCTGCCGGAGCAAGAGCTGCTCTTTGAGCATCTAGCTCGTAAGGTCCAAGTACTGCTGGAAACAGAAGAGCCAATGCAAGAACAGCTCCGTTCCCACGACCAGCTGGATTTGTTGCTTGAAATGGAGCAGCCGCTGGCCTTTGTCTTAGCCAAGATGGAGATTGCGGGAATCAAGGTTGAGCGGGAAACCCTGCAGGGCATGCAGGCAGAAAATGAAAAGACGCTGGAAAGTCTGACCCAGGAGATTTATGATCTGGCTGGTCAGGAGTTCAATATCAACTCACCTAAACAGCTGGGAACTATTCTCTTTGAGGATATGGGGCTGCCGCTGGAGTACACCAAAAAGACCAAGACAGGCTACTCGACAGCAGTTGATGTGCTGGAGCGTTTAGCACCGATTGCACCGATTGTATCTAAGATTCTGGAATACCGTCAAATCAGCAAGCTCCAGTCCACTTATATCATCGGACTGCAGGAGGCGATTGCAGCTGACGGCAAGATTCACACTCGCTATGTTCAGGATTTGACCCAGACGGGCCGCCTGTCCTCGGTTGACCCTAACCTTCAGAATATCCCCGTTCGCTTGGAGCAAGGGCGCCTCATTCGCAAGGCTTTTGTGCCAGAGTGGGCAGACAGCGTACTACTCAGCTCGGATTATTCCCAGATTGAGCTGCGGGTGCTGGCTCACATTTCTCAGGATGAGCATTTGATAGCTGCCTTTCGGCATGGGGAAGACATCCACACGGCAACAGCTATGCGGGTCTTTGGCATCGAGAAGGCAGAGGATGTGACGCCTAATGACCGCCGCAATGCCAAGGCTGTCAACTTCGGAGTAGTCTATGGCATTTCCGACTTCGGTCTGGCCAATAATTTGGGAATTTCCCGCAAGGCTGCTAAAGACTATATTCAGACTTATTTTGAGCGTTTCCCTAGGATCAAGAATTATATGGAAACCATCGTCCGCGAAGCGCGTGATAAGGGTTATGTAGAGACCATTTACCATCGCCGTCGCTCCTTACCAGACATCAATTCCCGCAACTTTAACATCCGCAATTTTGCTGAACGCACAGCCATTAACAGTCCGATCCAAGGCTCTGCTGCAGACATTCTCAAAGTCGCTATGATTAATCTGGACCGAGCTCTGACAGAGAAGAATTTCAAGTCTCGCATGCTCTTGCAGGTTCACGATGAAATCGTGCTGGAAGTGCCAAATGACGAGCTAACAGCCGTCCGCCAGCTAGTCAAAGAAACCATGGAAGCTGCGATTGAGCTGGCCGTTCCGCTAGTAGCTGATGAAAATGCCGGCCAAACTTGGTACGAAGCAAAGTAAATCAAGATACAAAGAGCGTCAAAAACCGACTGAAAATTAGGAATCCGGACGAAGGAGCGATGCTCCTAGAACGGATTATCTATTTTCTAAGGTTTTAGCTCGGATTCAGTTAAGATGCAAATACTGCAAAACTATCCAACTTTATTATGAATGAGGAGGAAGCCTATGACTTATCATTTTCAAAATCCCAGTGACGGCGTTGTCAAGCGCTATCTAGAAATCAGCAAGGTGATTGCCGTTGTCGGCCTGTCTGACCGCGAAGAAACGACCAGCAACCGTGTGTCCAAGGAGATGCAGGAGCGAGGCTATCGCATTATTCCGGTAAATCCGCGGGCTGCGGGCAGTCAGATTTTTGGTGAAACAGTTTATGCCAGTCTCAAAGATATTCCTTTCCCAGTCGATATTGTTGATGTCTACCGCCGCAGCGAGTTTTTGCCAGATGTGGCACGTGATTTTCTAGAAGCGGATGCCAAGATTTTCTGGGCTCAGTTAGGCTTGGAAAATGAAGAAGCTGAGCAGATTCTGCGAGCAGCCGGTCGGGACGACATTGTCATGGATCGCTGTATTAAACGCGAGCATACACGCTTGATTTTGGGAGAGTAAGGTGGCGAAATTAGTTATCATCCGTGGCAATTCGGGTTCTGGCAAGTCGAGTCTGTCTAAGAAACTGCAGGCTCACTATGGTCGAGGAACTCTCCTGATATCACAGGATACGGTTAGACGGGATATGCTCAAGGAAAAAGTTGAGCCGGGAAATTTGTCTATTGACCTGACGGAAACATTGGCACGCTTCGGTTACGAACATGATTTGCTGGTTCTGGTAGAAGGGTTTTATGAGACGGACATTTACGGACAGATGCTAGAGCGGTTGAAAAAAATCTTCGCTCCGCAGGTCTTTGCTTACTACTATGACCTATCCTTTAAAGAAACAGTCCGCCGCCATCAGACCAGAGTTAAACAAGAAGAATTTACCCCAGCCGACATGAAGCGCTGGTGGAAAGACCGAGATTTCTTAGGCTGGGAAGAGGAATCATTCTTTAGGAATGAAGATTCTCTAGAAGCAGCCTTTGAGCGGATTGTTCAGGATTTGAATAGAGAAAAAGGTTGAGATTTGAGCTCAACCTTTTGTAATACAGTCATGAATGGCCAATCAACTCAGCTTTCTCTCTTCCTTCAGTTTTTCATAAAAGAGCACCCGAGCTGTTGTGATGTACGGATAGGCCACGACTCCAGCTATTCCCAGGGTAATACCGATCAGGATATACCAACCGATAAAGCTCAGATCCAGCAAGAAGCGTTTCCACTTATAGCCTTTCATCATGCGTCTGCTTTGCGTAATGATTTGCCAAGGACCTTGGTAAGTGCCTGTACTCAGTTGATCATAAAGGATGAAATCGGTCTGAGAGTAAGCGTAGTTGGCAATCAGGAATACTGCCGTACCAGCCAAGACGATAAGAGTACCGAGAAACATCATCGGGGCATAGCTGACAATTTGCTCTACCTCAGGACTATCAGTCGTCAATCGGGACAAATCTGAGATTTTTTCATAAATAGCCAGTACCTTGTAACTGCTGAAGACAAGAAAGAAGGAACCGACGAGGCTGATGGAATTCCACAACAAGAGGAGAAGGCTCTTAGTCAGCTGTGTGATAAAAATCGGTGAAAAAAGCTCTGCGGAAAAAACTCGGCGAATATCAGCAAGACCAACCGTATCGCGTTTTTTTCGGACAACTTCTATCATGCTAAAGCTAGCCGATAAAAAGAGCAGGGCGATGACAAATTCCACGATTTGCGGGAAAATCTGGCGACCAAAAATCACAACAAAGGCTTGATTGACTTCCAACTGGGGAATAATCTCCTCCAGATGACGGTTGGGAGACAGATAGGTAGATAAAATGGTTACCAGAGTTGGAATAGCAAAGAGCGAGAAAATGCCATTGGTTTGATTTCGGATAGTGCGTGCCTGGGCACGGATTTCGCTTAAATTCATACAGACCTCCATTTCATGATTTTTATTATACCACATATCGTGACAGACGAGACTTTTTTTGGTAAAATCATACGGTATCTTATGAACGATTACCGCTTATTTTATAGAAGAAAATAGCTGGGACTGTTTTTCCCAGCATCGGAGGTAAAAATGTCAGATTCACCGATTCAGTATCGTTTGATTAAAAAAGAAAAGCACACAGGTGCGCGCTTGGGAGAGATTATCACACCTCATGGCACCTTTCCAACACCTATGTTTATGCCGGTCGGCACTCAGGCTACGGTCAAGACTCAGTCTCCTGAGGAGCTCAAGCAAATGGGCTCTGGTATCATCTTGGCCAATACTTACCATCTCTGGTTGCGACCAGGTGATGAGCTGATTGCTCGTGCGGGTGGGCTGCACAAGTTCATGAACTGGGACCAGCCTATTCTGACCGATAGTGGTGGTTTTCAGGTTTATTCTCTAGCTGACAGCCGCAACATCACAGAAGAAGGGGTGACTTTCAAAAACCATCTTAATGGTTCCAAGATGTTCCTGTCGCCAGAAAAGGCCATCTCTATTCAGAACAATCTGGGCAGCGACATCATGATGTCCTTTGATGAGTGCCCGCAGTTCTACCAGCCTTATGACTATGTCAAGAAGTCCATCGAGCGGACTAGCCGTTGGGCAGAGCGTGGACTCAAGGCCCACACTCGGCCACACGACCAAGGTCTCTTTGGTATTGTTCAGGGTGCTGGATTTGAAGATTTGCGTCGTCAGTCTGCCCAGGATTTAGTCAGCATGGATTTCCCAGGCTACTCTATCGGAGGTCTGGCTGTCGGAGAGTCTCACGAGGAGATGAATGCGGTGCTGGATTTCACAACGCCCTTGCTGCCTGAAAATAAGCCTCGCTATCTCATGGGAGTTGGAGCGCCAGATAGCTTGATTGACGGTGTTATCCGCGGGGTGGATATGTTTGACTGCGTTCTGCCGACTCGGATTGCCCGAAACGGTACCTGTATGACTAGCGAAGGGCGTCTGGTTGTTAAAAATGCCCAGTTTGAGGAAGATTTTACGCCGCTGGATCACGACTGTGATTGCTACACTTGTACAAACTACACGCGCGCCTATATCCGCCACCTACTCAAGGCTGATGAAACCTTTGGTCTCCGCTTGACCAGCTATCACAACCTCTACTTCTTGGTAAATCTCATGAAGAAGGTTCGTCAAGCTATTATGGATGATAATCTGTTGGAATTCCGCGAAGACTTTGTTGAGCGCTACGGCTACAATCGCTCCAAGAGAAATTTCTAAGAGTCTTCATTAAGAAGGGAAGAAATATGTCTGATGAAGGAGAATTGTTGGAAAGCTTGGTAGACTACCTGTCGGATGGTCAAAAGCACACCCTGCGTATTTACGGTCATGGTGCTTCGGGTAAGTCAACTTTTGCTCGAAAACTCCAGCTAGCCTTGGGTGAGGAACGAGCCAATCTTCTGGAAACAGATCCTTATGTAATTACTGGGGAGTATCGAGATTTGCTCAGTTCTAAAGACTTTCCTCATCAAAAAGTAACGGCTTGTATTCCAGCCGTTCATGAACTCAGTAGTCTGGAGCGCGATATTTGTGCTTTGCAGTCTGGTCTAGATATTCTCACCATTGGCAAAGCTTGGTCACCAAGTTTGCGTTTGTCAGCACGAAAGCCAATTTTAATAGTAGAAGGCATGTCAGCAGCTTTTTTGCCTAAAAGCTTGTTTGATCTATCTATTTGCTTTTATACAGATGAGGAGACAGAACTAGAGCGCCGCTTGGCTCGAGATACAGCTGTTCGCGGCCGCAATATGCACTGGATTCGGCAAACGCACACCAGCCGCCGTCAGCAATATGAACACTACTATAAACTGTATCAGGAAGAGGCGGATATTCTCATCAGCCAGGCTGGAGAAGGCTTTGGAATAGATAAAATAAGCAATGGACTTGGGAAATAAAATTCCAGGTCTTTTGGTTTTTTGGCCTATTTTTTGGTAAAATAGATTTTATAGCAACGTTGCTAAATGCAGCAATTAACAGAATTTTTGGCTTGATTGACTCAGCAGTGATCTAGGCTTGCGGGAGTTGGTCGGTCTGCAGCAGTAGTGAAAAGGATGTAGGAGAAATATGCGTATCAAATGGTTTTCAATGGTTCGAGTGACAGGCTTATTGCTGGTTCTCTTGTATCACTTTTTTCAAAAATTATTTCCCGGGGGATTTCTCGGTGTTGATGTCTTTTTCACCTTTTCAGGTTTTCTGATTACAGCGCTCTTGATTGATGAGTTTTCTCAGAGTAAAAAAATAGAGCTTCTAGCCTTCTTTCGCCGGCGTTTTTATCGGATTGTTCCCCCTGTCATTGTCATGGTATTGGTGGTCATGCCCTTTACCTTTTTGATTCGCCGGGATTTTGTGTCTGGTATCGGAACGCAGATTGCGGCAGTCATGGGCTTTGTGACTAATTTTTATGAAATAATGACGGGTGGAAGCTACGAGGCTCAGTTTGTTCCACATTTATTTGTTCATAACTGGAGTCTGGCTGTAGAGGTTCATTATTATCTACTTTGGGGACTGGCTGTCTGGTACTTGGCCAAATACTGCAAAACAGCCGGTCAGCTGAGGGGCAGTATCTTTTTGCTGTCTTCGTTGGGCTTGCTTATCAGCTTTCTCAGTATGTTTATTGGCGGCCTTTTAGGACTCAGTTTTTCGGGGCTTTATTTCTCAACATGGACTCACATTTATCCCTTCTTTGTCGGTAGTATTCTAGCGACCCTGACTGGTATCAAACAGATGACAGGCCTGTTAAAGAAAGTGATTCACTCTTGGTCTTTGCGAGAAGCTTGTCTGGTCTTTGCGGCGGGAGCGGGTCTCTTAGTCGTGATGATGCTTTGGGTCAAGTTTGATTCACTTTTTACCTATTTATTTGGCTTTCTTTTGGCCAGTTTGTCAGCGGCGGCTATGATATTGGCTACGCGGGTCTTGCATGAGAAAACTCCAGATCTAAAAGAACCGCTGGTTTTAACAATGATTGCTGATACGAGTTATGGAGTCTATCTTTTCCACTGGCCTTTCTACACAATTTTTTCACAACTGATGGGCAATCTGCCTGCGGTGATGTTAACAAGTCTTCTTTCTCTTGCTTTTGCCGGCCTGTCCTTTTATGTTATTGAGCCAATCATCGCTGGGAAATCCCCTGCTTTTCTCGGTTGGGACTTGCATTTTCCGCAGTTAAAAAAGGTCTTGGCAATCAGTTCGCTAGTTTTGTTTCTCATCAGCCTGTTGGCTATCGGACTCGCTCCGAAGATTGGGGCGTTTGAGACAGATATGCTAGTCAATGGCCTTCATCAGGCAGACGCCAAGCTAAATCAGACTAAAAGTCTTGCAGAAAAAGGAGAAGCCAGTAAGTACAATATTGCAGACGGTGTGACGATTATTGGCGATTCTGTGACCTTGCGGGCTAGTACCCCGCTCAAGGAAGTTCTGCCAGATGCACAAGTCGATGCCCAAGGCAGTCGCAACACAGCTCAGGCTCGTGAAATTATGAGCAACAACGCTGCGGCTGGCGGCTTGCTCAAGACTGTCGTGGTAGCAACCGGTGTTAATATTGTCTTTAACTATGAAGAAGAACTGAACGAGTTGGTCAAAGCCTTACCGAAGGGGCACAGGCTTATTCTGGTAACTCCATACGATGGTAACTCAGACAAATATGACAATCCTGTCGCTGAAAAGCATGCACAATATGCCAGAGAGTTGGCCGAGAAATATGCCTATGTCACCATTGCCGACTGGAACGCTGCTGCCAAGGAGCATCCAGAAATCTGGGTGGGTAGTGATCATATCCACTTTGGAGAAGATGCAGACACAATTGCTGCAGGTGGTCGACTCTATGCACAGGAAATTAAAGATGCTGTTGCAAAAGCAGCAGATGGACCTGTAAAACACAAGTAAATTCCTGAGGCATGGGGACGTCATCCTTGCGGTTAAAAAATCTATACAAGTCCTTTAACTAAGCCAGTAGGAAATAAACTGACTTTAAGAAATAGAAGGATTAGTTTGTCTTCTTACCAAGTAATTCTACCTACTTTTATATCAAGAAAAAATGATTTGTAAG
>NZ_KQ968981.1:3094-18348 GCF_001578725.1 Streptococcus sp. DD04 | reverse complement strand
GTATTTTTGTATTTATAGTTACGACTAATAGGGTTTTCAATTTCCACTTTCTTGATTTTCCATAGGATGACAAAAGATCAATAAGAAAAGGGGGCGCTTTCAACTAAAAAAATTAAAAAAACTTGCTCAAATCCCTTGCAATGCTTGGTTCTTTGTGTTAAGATACTATGGTGCTGTAAAAAAACAGCGTGTAGCTTTGATGCAAGAGGTTGCGACACGCTCGGTTGCATTGCCACGCAACCACCTGTCGGTTTTCTTGTGGAGCTAGCCTATTATCTTAAATAGACGAAAAGGAGAAAAAGATGGCAAACAAAAAAATCCGCATCCGCTTAAAAGCTTACGAACATCGTACACTTGATACAGCGGCTGCAAAAATCGTAGAAACTGCTGCACGTACAGGTGCTGAAGTTGCGGGTCCAATCCCACTTCCAACTGAGCGTAGCCTCTACACAATCATTCGTGCGACTCACAAATACAAAGATTCTCGCGAACAATTTGAAATGCGTACTCACAAACGCTTGATCGACATCATCAACCCAACTCAAAAAACAGTTGACGCTTTGATGAAGTTGGATCTTCCAAGTGGTGTGAACGTAGAAATCAAACTTTAATCTAAAGTTTGATTCAAACCAGAGCATAAAAAACGCTCGTTAAAAACTTTTTAAACAAAATTTTAGAAAAGGAAACATTTTCTCATGACAAAAGGAATCTTAGGGAAAAAAGTGGGAATGACTCAAATCTTCACTGAAGCTGGCGAATTAATCCCTGTAACTGTTGTTGAAGCAACTCCAAACGTAGTTCTTCAAGTTAAAACAGTTGAAACAGACGGTTACAACGCAGTTCAAGTTGGTTTCGATGACCTTCGTGATGTATTGAGCAACAAACCTGCCAAAGGCCATGTAGCGAAAGCTAACACAGCTCCTAAGCGCTTCATTCGTGAATTCAAAAACATTGAAGGCTTGGAAGTTGGAGCAGAAATCACTGTCGCTACATTCGAAGCTGGTGATGTTGTTGATGTAACAGGAACTTCAAAAGGTAAAGGTTTCCAAGGTGTTATCAAGCGCCACGGCCAATCTCGCGGCCCAATGGCTCACGGTTCACGCTACCACCGTCGTCCTGGTTCAATGGGACCAGTTGCGCCAAACCGAGTTTTCAAAAACAAACGCTTGGCTGGACGTATGGGTGGCAACCGCGTAACGATTCAAAACCTTGAAATCGTACAGGTTGTTCCAGAGAAGAACGTTATCCTGATTAAAGGTAACGTACCAGGTGCTAAGAAATCTCTTATCACTATCAAGTCAGCAGTTAAAGCTGGTAAATAATAAAGAAAGGGGAAATCAGTCACAATGGCAAACGTAAAATTATTTGACCAAACTGGTAAAGAAGCTGGTGAAGTAGTTCTTAATGACGCAATCTTTGGTATTGAGCCAAACGAAGCTGTTGTCTTTGACGTTATCGTCAGCCAACGCGCTAGTCTTCGTCAAGGAACTCACGCTGTTAAAAATCGTTCTGCAGTATCAGGCGGCGGACGCAAACCATGGCGTCAAAAAGGAACTGGACGTGCGCGTCAAGGTTCTATCCGTTCTCCACAATGGCGTGGTGGTGGTATCGTCTTCGGTCCAACTCCTCGTTCATATGCTTACAAACTTCCACGTAAAGTTCGTAGATTGGCACTTAAATCAGTTTACTCTGAAAAAGTTGCTGAAAACAAATTCGTAGCTGTAGACAGCCTTTCATTTACAGCTCCAAAAACTGCTGAGTTTGCAAAAGTGCTTGCAGCATTGAGCATCGACACAAAAGTACTTGTTGTTCTTGAAGAAGGAAATGAATTTGCTGCACTTTCAGCACGCAACCTTCCAAACGTTAAAGTTACAACAGCAACATCTGCAAGTGTTCTTGACATCGCAAACAGCGACAAACTTCTTGTTACTCAAGCAGCTATCTCTAAAATCGAGGAGGTTCTTGCATAATGAATTTGTATGACGTTATCAAAAAACCTGTGATCACTGAAAGCTCAATGGCTCAGCTTGAAGCAGGAAAGTACGTATTTGAAGTAGACACTCGCGCTCACAAACTTTTGATCAAGCAAGCTGTTGAAGCTGCTTTTGAAGGAGTTAAAGTTGCTAATGTCAACACTATCAACGTAAAACCTAAAGCTAAACGCGTTGGACGTTACACTGGTTTTACTAACAAAACTAAAAAAGCTATCATCACTCTGACAGCAGATTCAAAAGCAATCGAGTTGTTCGGAGCTGCTGAAGCAGAATAATCTAAGGAGGAAATATCGTGGGAATTCGTGTTTATAAACCAACAACAAACGGTCGCCGTAATATGACTTCTTTGGATTTCGCTGAAATCACTACTAGCACTCCAGAAAAATCTTTGCTCGTTTCACTTAAGAACAAAGCTGGTCGTAACAACAACGGACGCATCACTGTTCGTCACCAAGGTGGCGGCCACAAACGTCACTACCGTTTGATTGACTTCAAACGTAACAAAGATGCTGTTGAAGCAGTAGTTAAAACTATCGAGTACGATCCAAACCGTTCAGCAAACATCGCTTTGGTGCACTATACTGACGGTGTGAAGGCATACATCATCGCTCCTAAAGGTCTTGAAGTAGGTCAACGTATCGTTTCAGGTCCTGAAGCAGATATCAAGATCGGTAACGCACTTCCGCTTGCTAACATCCCAGTTGGTACTTTGGTTCACAACATCGAGTTGAAACCAGGTCGTGGTGGTGAGTTGGTCCGTGCTGCTGGAGCTTCTGCTCAAGTATTGGGTCAAGAAGGTAAATACACTCTTGTTCGTCTTCAATCAGGCGAAGTTCGTATGATTCTTGGCACTTGCCGCGCTACAGTTGGTGTTGTCGGAAACGAACAACATGGCTTGGTGAACCTTGGTAAAGCAGGACGTAGCCGTTGGAAAGGCATCCGTCCAACAGTTCGCGGTTCTGTAATGAACCCTAACGATCACCCACACGGTGGTGGTGAAGGTAAAGCACCAGTTGGTCGTAAAGCACCATCTACTCCATGGGGCAAACCTGCTCTTGGTCTTAAAACTCGTAACAAGAAAGCGAAATCTGACAAACTTATCGTTCGTCGTCGCAACGAGAAATAATCTAAAACAATCTATCCGCCAGCTCGGTAGCGCTGCTTAGCAGCGCAGGCCGCTGTGGTACTTATTTTAAAGGAGAAAACATAAAAATGGGACGCAGTCTTAAAAAAGGACCTTTCGTCGATGAGCATTTGATGAAAAAAGTTGAAGCTCAAGCTAACGACGAAAAGAAAAAAGTTATCAAAACTTGGTCACGTCGTTCAACGATCTTCCCAAGTTTCATCGGTTACACAATCGCAGTCTATGACGGACGTAAACACGTACCTGTTTACATCCAAGAAGACATGGTAGGTCACAAGCTTGGTGAATTTGCACCAACTCGTACTTACAAAGGTCACGCTGCAGACGACAAGAAAACACGTAGAAAATAAGGAGAACATAAATGGCAGAAATTACTTCAGCTAAAGCAATGGCTCGTACAGTGCGTGTTTCACCTCGTAAAACTCGTCTAGTTCTTGACAACATCCGTGGTAAAAACGTCGCTGACGCAATCGCAATCTTAAAATTCACTCCAAACAAAGCTGCTGGTATTATCGAAAAAGTGTTGAACTCTGCAATCGCTAATGCTGAAAATAACTTTGGTTTGGAAAAAGCTAACTTGGTAGTATCTGAAGCTTTCGCAAACGAAGGACCAACTATGAAACGTTTCCGTCCACGTGCAAAAGGTTCAGCTTCACCAATCAACAAACGCACTAGCCACATCACAGTGGTTGTTGCAGAAAAATAAGGAGGTAAAATCGTGGGTCAAAAAGTACATCCAATTGGTATGCGTGTCGGCATCATCCGTGATTGGGATGCCAAATGGTATGCTGAAAAAGAATACGCGGATTACCTTCATGAAGATCTTGCAATCCGTAAATTCGTTCAAAAAGAATTGGCTGACGCAGCTGTTTCAACTATCGAAATCGAACGCGCAGTAAACAAAGTTAACGTTTCACTTCACACTGCTAAACCAGGTATGGTTATCGGTAAAGGTGGAGCAAACGTTGATGCACTTCGTGCGAAACTTAACAAATTGACTGGTAAACAAGTCCACATCAACATTATCGAGATCAAATCACCGGATTTAGATGCTCACCTTGTTGGTGAAGGAATTGCTCGTCAATTGGAGCAACGTGTTGCTTTCCGTCGTGCTCAAAAACAAGCAATCCAACGTACAATGCGTGCGGGAGCTAAAGGAATCAAAACTCAAGTATCAGGTCGTTTGAACGGTGCAGATATCGCTCGTAGCGAAGGATACTCTGAGGGAACTGTTCCACTTCACACCCTTCGTGCGGATATCGATTACGCTTGGGAAGAAGCTGATACTACTTACGGTAAACTTGGTGTTAAAGTATGGATCTACCGTGGAGAAGTTCTTCCGGCTCGTAAAAACACTAAAGGAGGTAAATAACCAATGTTAGTACCTAAACGTGTTAAACACCGTCGCGAATTCCGCGGAAAAATGCGTGGTGAAGCTAAAGGTGGTAAAGAAGTAACATTTGGAGAATATGGTCTTCAAGCAACTACTAGCCACTGGATCACTAACCGTCAAATCGAAGCTGCCCGTATCGCTATGACTCGTTACATGAAACGTGGTGGTAAAGTTTGGATCAAAATCTTCCCACACAAATCATACACTGCAAAAGCAATCGGTGTACGGATGGGATCTGGTAAAGGGGCTCCAGAAGGTTGGGTAGCACCAGTTAAACGTGGCAAAGTGATGTTTGAAGTCGCTGGCGTATCAGAAGAAATCGCTCGTGAAGCTCTTCGTCTTGCAAGCCACAAATTACCAGTTAAATGTAAATTCGTAAAGCGTGAAGCAGAATAAGGAGAAGGCATGAAACTTAAAGAAATTCAAGATTTTGTTAAAGAACTTCGTGGTCTTTCTCAAGAAGAACTCGCGAAGCGTGAAAATGAATTGAAGAAAGAATTGTTTGACCTTCGTTTCCAAGCCGCTACTGGTCAGTTGGAGCAGACAGCGCGTTTGAAAGAAGTGAAAAAACAAATCGCACGTATCAAAACTGTTCAATCAGAAGTTAAATAATAGACTTGGGAAAGGAGAAATTCTAAAATGGAACGTAATCAACGTAAAACCCTTGTCGGACGCGTCGTTTCTGACAAGATGGATAAGACAATCACAGTTGTAGTTGAAACAAAACGTAACCACCCAGTCTATGGTAAGCGTATTAACTACTCTAAGAAGTACAAAGCACATGATGAAAACAATGTTGCCAAAGAAGGCGATATCGTTCGTATCATGGAAACTCGTCCGCTTTCAGCTACAAAACGCTTCCGTCTTGTAGAAGTTGTTGAAGAAGCGGTTATCATCTAATCAAACCAGAAAGGAGAAAACTTAAATGATTCAAACAGAAACTCGTTTGAAAGTTGCTGACAACAGCGGTGCTCGTGAAATCCTGACAATCAAAGTTCTTGGTGGTTCAGGACGTAAGTTCGCCAACATCGGTGATGTCATCGTTGCATCTGTAAAACAAGCTACTCCTGGTGGTGCGGTTAAAAAAGGTGACGTTGTAAAAGCGGTTATCGTTCGTACTAAATCAGGTGCTCGTCGTAAAGATGGCTCATACATCAAATTTGACGAAAACGCTGCAGTCATCATCCGTGAAGACAAAACTCCTCGCGGAACTCGTATCTTCGGCCCAGTTGCTCGCGAATTGCGTGACGGCGGCTTCATGAAGATCGTATCATTGGCTCCAGAAGTACTTTAATCTAAAAAATCAAACAAGTCCCCTGGAAGATTTCCAGGGTGCCCTCATGGGCGTAAGAAATCAAAGGAGAAACCTAATAATGTTTGTAAAAAAAGGCGACAAAGTTCGCGTAATTGCTGGTAAGGACAAGGGTGTTGAAGCGCTTGTTGTTGCAGCCCTTCCAAAAGTAAACAAAGTTGTTGTTGAAGGTGTTAACCTTGTTAAGAAACACCAAAAACCAAATAGCGAAAACCCTCAAGGTGCTATCGTTGAAAAAGAAGCGCCAATCCATGTGTCAAACGTTCAAGTTCTTGACAAAAATGGTGTTGCGGGACGCGTTGGTTACAAATTTGTAGATGGCAAAAAAGTTCGCTACAATAAAAAATCAGGCGAAGTGCTTGACTAATCACGAAGGAAAGGAGAAGTATAATGGCAAATCGTTTAAAAGAAAAATATCTTAAAGAAGTAGTTCCTGCTCTGACTGAAAAGTTCAACTACTCATCTGTTATGGCTGTGCCAAAAGTGGATAAAATCGTTTTGAACATGGGTGTCGGTGACGCTGTATCAAACGCTAAAAACCTTGAAAAAGCTGCTGAAGAGCTTGCTCTTATCTCAGGTCAAAAACCACTTATCACTAAAGCTAAAAAATCAATCGCCGGCTTCCGTCTTCGTGAAGGTGTAGCGATCGGTGCGAAAGTAACCCTTCGTGGCGAACGTATGTATGAATTCTTGGATAAATTGGTTACTGTATCACTTCCACGTGTGCGTGACTTCCACGGTGTTCCAACAAAATCATTTGATGGACGCGGAAATTACACACTTGGTGTGAAAGAACAGTTGATCTTCCCAGAAATCAACTTTGATGATGTTGATAAGACTCGCGGTCTTGATATCGTTATCGTAACAACTGCTAACACTGACGAAGAGTCACGCGAATTGCTTAAAGGCCTTGGAATGCCTTTTGCAAAATAATATAGGAGGTAAAACAAATGGCTAAAAAATCAATGATTGCTAAGAACAAACGCCCAGCGAAGTTCTCTACGCAAGCTTACACTCGTTGCGAAAAATGTGGCCGTCCACATTCAGTATACCGCAAATTTAAATTGTGCCGTGTTTGCTTCCGTGAATTAGCATACAAAGGACAAATTCCTGGCGTTACCAAAGCATCTTGGTAATTTAAGATATCAAGGGCGTCAAAACTCCAAGTGAAAATAGGAAACTTGGCAAAGAAACTTTAGTTTCTAGGAAAGTTTATCTTTTTCACACAGAGTTTAGCCCGAGTTCAGTTTGGCTTTCCAATTTGAACATGAGCTACAGCTTCGACAAAAAAGATCGATTTGCTTTAGAGCATCGCTCCTGCATCAAATCGCCTATTCTTGCTCTAGCTGTAACGCTCTCTGTATCATGTATTAACTAGCAAGTGCGACTTGCAAACTACTAGTAAGAGGAGAAATATAAAATGGTTATGACTGATCCAATTGCAGACTTTTTGACTCGTATCCGTAACGCTAACCAAGCGAACCACGAAGTGCTTGAAGTACCTGCATCAAACATCAAAAAAGGGATTGCTGAAATCCTGAAGCGTGAAGGTTTTGTAAAAAACGTTGAAATCATCGAAGATGACAAACAAGGCATCATCCGTGTATTCCTTAAATACGGTCAAAATGGTGAAAAAGTTATCACTGGTTTGAAACGTGTTTCAAAACCAGGTCTGCGTGTTTACAAGAAACGCGAAGATCTTCCAAAAGTCTTGAACGGACTTGGAATTGCTATCCTTTCAACATCTGAAGGTTTGCTGACTGATAAAGAAGCACGCCAAAAAAATGTTGGTGGAGAAGTTATCGCTTACGTTTGGTAAAATTAAGATACAAAGCTCGTAAAGAACAAAGCAAAATTAGGAAGTTGGAGCAGTTTGTTTACAAACCAGCTAACTTATCTATTTTGCACAGTTCTTAGAGCGTGTTCAATTTAGCTATTGAACACAATAAGTATCTTTAACCCCGTGAAAACTGGTCGCTTGCGGCCTGACAATCTAACAGGAGAAAATATACATGTCACGTATTGGTAATAAAGTTATCGTGTTGCCTGCTGGTGTTGAACTCACTAACAATGACAACGTTGTAACTCTAAAAGGACCTAAAGGAGAACTGACTCGTGAGTTCTCAAAAGATATTGAAATCCGTGTGGAAGGAACTGAAGTAACTCTTCACCGTCCAAACGATTCAAAAGAAATGAAAACGATCCACGGAACAACTCGTGCCCTTCTTAACAACATGGTTGTTGGTGTATCAGAAGGATTCAAGAAAGAACTTGAAATGCGCGGGGTTGGTTACCGTGCTCAACTTCAAGGTAGCAAACTTGTACTTTCAGTTGGTAAATCTCATCCAGACGAAGTAGAAGCTCCTGAAGGAATTACTTTTGAACTTCCAAACCCGACGACTATCGTTATCAGCGGAATTTCAAAAGAAGCGGTTGGACAAACAGCTGCTTATGTACGTAGCCTTCGTGCACCAGAACCATATAAAGGTAAAGGTATCCGTTACGTTGGTGAATTCGTTCGCCGTAAAGAAGGTAAAACTGGTAAATAATATTGATTGGCTGATTTTCTCAGCCGGCCAATATATTTTCCGATTTTGTGCTGAGGCACGTCAATAATAATAAGAGGTGAAAATTGTGATTACGAAACCAGATAAAAATAAAGTCCGCCAAAAACGCCACCGTCGCGTTCGCGGAAAACTCTCTGGAACTGCTGATCGCCCACGTTTGAACGTATTCCGTTCTAATACAGGCATCTACGCTCAAGTGATTGATGACGTAGCGGGTGTAACGCTCGCAAGCGCTTCAACTCTTGACAAAGAAGTTTCAAAAGGAACTAAAACTGAACAAGCCGTTGTTGTAGGTAAACTCGTTGCAGAACGTGCAGTTGCTAAAGGTATTTCTGAAGTGGTGTTTGACCGCGGTGGATATCTCTATCACGGACGTGTAAAAGCTTTGGCTGATGCAGCTCGTGAAAACGGATTGAAATTCTAATAGGGAGGACACTAGAAAATGGCATTTAAAGACAATGCAGTTGAACTTGAAGAACGCTTAGTTGCTGTCAACCGTGTTACTAAAGTTGTTAAAGGTGGACGTCGTCTTCGTTTTGCAGCTCTTGTAGTGGTTGGTGATCGCAACGGCCGTGTTGGTTTCGGTACTGGTAAAGCTCAAGAAGTACCAGAAGCTATCCGTAAAGCAGTTGAAGATGCGAAGAAAAACTTGATCGAAGTTCCAATGGTTGGTACAACTATTCCTCACGAAGTTCTTTCAGAATTTGGTGGAGCGAAAGTATTGCTTAAGCCAGCTGTTGAAGGTTCTGGAGTTGCTGCTGGTGGTGCTGTTCGTGCCGTCATCGAATTGGCAGGTGTGGCAGATATTACATCTAAATCACTTGGTTCAAACACTCCAGTCAACATCGTTCGCGCAACTGTTGAAGGTTTGAAACAACTTAAACGCGCTGAAGAAGTTGCTGCCCTTCGTGGTATTTCAGTTTCTGACTTGGCTTAAGAAAGGGGAACTCATGGCTCAAATTAAAATTACTTTGACTAAGTCTCCAATCGGACGCATTCCGTCACAACGTAAAACTGTTGTAGCACTTGGACTTGGCAAATTGAACAGCTCAGTAATCAAAGAAGATAACGCAGCGGTACGCGGTATGATTACTGCTGTATCTCACTTGGTAACTGTTGAAGAAGTTAAGTAAGCCTTAGCTGAAAAACTTTTATTAAGATACATTAGGGGATTTGAGAACTTTCTCAGCCCCTAAAACTAAATATATGTATAGGCGAGTTTATATAGGAGACACCTTTTCTCCTATATGAGCGCTAGCATTTTACAAAAGAGGAGAAATAATATAATGAAACTTCATGAATTACAACCTGCTGCAGGTTCACGTAAAGTTCGCAACCGTGTAGGTCGCGGTACATCATCAGGTAACGGTAAAACATCTGGCCGCGGTCAAAAAGGTCAAAAAGCTCGTAGCGGTGGCGGTGTTCGTCTTGGTTTTGAAGGTGGACAAACTCCTTTGTTCCGTCGTGTACCAAAACGTGGTTTCTTGAACGTAAACCGCAAGGAATATGCGATTGTTAACCTTGACCAATTAAATGTTTTTGAAGATGGTGCAGAAGTAACTCCAGTGGTTCTCATCGAAGCAGGTATTGTAAAAGCTGAAAAATCTGGTGTTAAGATTCTTGGCAACGGAGAATTGACTAAGAAGTTGACTGTTAAAGCAGCTAAATTCTCTAAATCAGCTGAAGAAGCTATCACTGCTAAAGGTGGTTCAGTCGAAGTCATCTAAGAGAGGTGACCTATGTTTTTCAAGCTATTAAAAGACGCATTTAAAATAAAACAAGTACGGTCTAAGATTTTGTTCACCATTTTCATCATCTTAGTATTCCGTATTGGTACAACCATAACCGTCCCAGGAATTAATGCTAAAGCTTTGAACAGTCTGAGCGATTTGCCTTTCTTAAATATGCTTAGCTTGGTTTCTGGGAATGCGATGAGAAATTTCTCTGTTTTCGCACTCGGTGTTAGTCCGTACATCACAGCTTCAATTGTGGTGCAACTCTTGCAAATGGACTTGCTTCCAAAATTTGTGGAGTGGGGCAAGCAAGGAGAAGTGGGACGGAGAAAGCTTAATCAGGCAACCCGCTATATCTCTTTAATCTTGGCTTTTGTTCAATCTATTGGGATAACCGCCGGATTTGCAACCTTATCACGGACCAAGTTGGTAGCAACACCAAACTGGCAAACCTATCTCTTAATTGGGGCACTGCTTACGACAGGTTCAATGATTGTGACCTGGCTTGGTGAGCAAATTACCGATAAGGGTTATGGGAACGGTGTATCCATGATTATCTTTGCAGGGATTGTGTCAGGAATTCCTGGAATGATTAAAGGAATCTATGAAGATTATTTTGTCAATGTTCCAAGTGAACGGCTGACTTCATCATCGATTTTTGTAGGGATTTTGATTGTTGCAGTTTTGATTATTATCTACTTTACAACATTTGTGCAGCAAGCTGAATACAAGATCCCGATTCAATATACAAAAATTGCAAAAGGGGCACCATCCAGTTCTTACTTACCATTGAAAGTCAATCCTGCTGGAGTGATTCCGGTTATCTTTGCAAGTTCGATTACAGCTGCTCCGGCAGCCATCTTCCAATTTGTGAGTGCCATGGGTTATGATGCTGGTTGGGTTCGGACAGCTCAGTCGCTTCTTGCGACTACTACCATCAGTGGTATGTTTATGTATGCTCTCTTAATTATTCTCTTTACGTTCTTTTATACATTTGTACAGATTAATCCTGAAAAGACAGCAGAGAATTTACAAAAGAGTGGAGCATATATCCCAGGTGTTCGGCCGGGTAAAGGGACTGAAGATTATATGTCTAAACTGCTTCGCCGGTTGGCAACAGTTGGCTCCCTCTTCCTAGGATTTGTAACGATTATTCCAATCTTAGCAAAAGACCTTTTCGGCCTGACCGATGCGGTTGCTCTTGGAGGAACTAGTCTTCTCATCATCATTTCAACTGGTATTGAAGGAATGAAACAGTTGGAAGGCTATCTTCTGAAGCGGAAGTATGTCGGATTTATGGATACTACAACAGAATAGAAACAGGTTGACCTAGTCAACCTTCTATTTTGTTTTTAAAAAAGTTTATTAAGTGGTTTAATAGATTGCTTTAAAAACAAAAAAAGGAGACAGATCATGAATCTTTTGATTATGGGCTTGCCAGGGGCAGGCAAGGGAACGCAAGCAGCCAAAATTGTAGAACAATTCCATGTTGCGCATATTTCAACAGGAGATATGTTCCGTGCTGCTATGGCTAATGAAACAGAAATGGGTGTATTGGCGAAATCCTACATTTCTAAAGGCGAGTTGGTGCCAGATGAAGTGACAAACGGAATCGTGAAAGAGCGCTTGGCACAAGATGATATTAAAGAAACTGGTTTCTTGTTGGATGGTTATCCACGGACAATTGATCAAGCTCATGCTTTGGATCAAATCCTTGCTGAGCTCGGTATTCAGTTGGAAGGTGTGATCAATATCGAAGTGAATCCAGATAGCTTGCTAGAACGTTTGAGCGGTCGGATTATCCACCGCGAAACAGGGGAAACTTTCCATAAAGTATTCAATCCACCGGTGGATTACAAAGAAGAAGACTATTACCAACGTGAAGACGACAAACCTGAAACCGTGAAACGTCGTTTGGATGTCAACATTGCTCAAGGTCAACCAATTATTGATCATTACCGTGCCCAAGGACTCGTTCATGACATTCAGGGTAATCAAGAGATCGAGGCTGTTTTCTCAGATATTGAAAAAGTCTTGTCAAATTTGAAATAAAGCGTTTTTCCTGCTTGCAATATTTGACAAGTAGTGATACAATGAGTTAGTCTGACTTATAATTGTTACCTCTGTGCTCAGAGGAATCTATCGAAATTTAGGGAGGTGCTTTTGCGTGGCAAAAGACGATGTGATTGAAGTTGAAGGCAAGGTAGTCGATACTATGCCGAACGCAATGTTTACGGTTGAACTTGAAAATGGACATCAGATTTTAGCAACAGTTTCTGGTAAAATTCGTAAAAACTATATTCGTATTTTAGCGGGAGATCGTGTTACTGTGGAGATGAGTCCTTATGATTTGACACGTGGACGGATCACTTACCGCTTTAAATAATCGAAAAACTTGGAGGGATAAGAAATGAAAGTAAGACCATCGGTCAAACCAATTTGCGAATACTGCAAAGTTATTCGTCGTAATGGTCGTGTTATGGTAATTTGCCCAGCAAATCCAAAACACAAACAACGTCAAGGATAAGATAGAAAGGAGAAAAAATGGCTCGTATTGCTGGAGTTGACATTCCAAATGACAAACGTGTAGTCGTTTCACTTACTTACGTGTACGGTATCGGACTTCCAACTTCTAAGAAAATTTTGGCGGCTGCTGGAATCTCAGAAGATGTCCGTGTCAAAGATTTGACATCAGATCAAGAAGACGCAATCCGTCGTGAAGTTGATGCAATCAAGGTTGAAGGTGACCTTCGTCGTGAAGTAAACCTGAACATCAAGCGTTTGATGGAAATCGGTTCATACCGCGGTATCCGTCACCGTCGTGGACTTCCTGTCCGTGGACAAAACACTAAGAACAATGCTCGTACTCGTAAAGGGAAAGCCGTTGCGATTGCAGGTAAGAAAAAATAATATAAGGAGGTAAAAAGTCTTGGCTAAACCAACACGTAAACGTCGTGTGAAAAAGAATATCGAATCTGGTATTGCTCATATTCACGCTACATTTAATAACACTATTGTTATGATTACTGATGTGCATGGTAATGCAATTTCTTGGTCATCAGCTGGTGCTCTTGGTTTCAAAGGTTCTCGTAAATCTACACCATTTGCTGCCCAAATGGCTTCTGAAGCTGCTGCTAAATCTGCACAAGAACACGGTCTTAAATCAGTTGAAGTTACTGTTAAGGGTCCAGGTTCTGGTCGTGAGTCAGCTATTCGTGCTCTTGCTGCCGCTGGTCTTGAAGTAACAGCAATTCGTGATGTGACTCCTGTACCACACAATGGTGCTCGTCCTCCAAAACGTCGCCGTGTATAATCACAAACAATTACACTGCTTTTCGTTTAAGAGGGAGTATAATAAATGATTGAGTTTGAAAAACCAAATATAACAAAAATTGATGAAAATAAAAATTATGGCAAGTTTGTAGTAGAGCCGTTAGAACGCGGTTATGGTACGACACTTGGAAATTCTCTTCGTCGTGTACTTCTCGCCTCACTTCCAGGTGCAGCAGTGACTTCTATCAATATTGAAGGAGTATTGCACGAATTTGATACGATTTCTGGGGTCCGTGAAGATGTGATGCAGATTATTCTGAACATCAAAGGGATTGCTGTAAAATCTTACGTCCAAGACGAAAAGATGATTGAGTTGGATGTTGAAGGACCTGCAGCAGTGACTGCTGGGGATATTTTGACAGACAGTGATATCGAAATTATAAACCCTGATCATTATCTCTTTACAATTAGTGAAGGTGCTAGCTTTAAAGCAAAAATGGCTGTAAATAGCGGTCGTGGTTATGTACCAGCTGACGAAAATAAAAAAGATGATGCTCCAGTGGGCACACTTGCGGTGGATTCTATCTACACGCCTGTGACAAAAGTTAATTACCAAGTTGAGCCAGCTCGTGTTGGTAGCAACGATGGTTTTGACAAACTAACCCTTGAAATTTTGACGAATGGAACCATTATTCCAGAGGATGCTTTGGGACTTTCAGCCCGTATCTTAACGGAACATTTGAATCTGTTCACTAATTTGACAGAAGTTGCTATTGCGACTGATGTCATGAAAGAAGCAGAAAAAACATCAGATGATCGTGTTTTGGAACGCACTATTGAGGAATTGGATCTATCAGTTCGCTCTTACAACTGTCTCAAACGTGCAGGTATCAATACCGTCTTTGATTTGACAGAAAAATCAGAGCCTGAAATGATGAAAGTTCGTAACTTGGGCCGCAAGAGTCTTGAAGAAGTTAAAGTTAAACTTGCCGACCTTGGTCTTGGGTTAAGAAATGATAAATAAAGGAGGAATACATGGCTTACCGTAAACTAGGACGCACTAGCTCACAACGTAAAGCAATGCTTCGCGATTTGACTACTGACTTGATTATCAATGAATCAATCGTAACAACTGAAGCTCGTGCTAAAGAAATCCGTAAAACAGTTGAAAAAATGATTACTCTTGGTAAACGTGGTGACTTGCATGCTCGTCGTCAAGCAGCAGCTTTTGTACGTAACGAAATTGCATCAGAAAACTATAATGAAGAGACTAACAAATACACTACAACTACAGCTCTTCAAAAATTATTCTCTGAATTGGCACCTCGCTATGCTGAGCGCAATGGTGGATACACTCGTATTCTTAAGACTGAACCACGCCGTGGGGATGCTGCGCCAATGGCAATTATTGAATTAGTATAATTTTTATCAATTTTGTTGAGTGTTATGATGGTGGAGTTCTTATGCTCTTAGTCTAGCTCTGGTCTACCGCTAGGAATTTTCCTAGCGGGAACACTCATCATCATGATGAAAGGGTAGACGCTTGTTTACGAAATTGCTTTTATTGAAAAAACAATTTCGTAAGCAGGCGTTTTTGGGCTCTTTGTCAACTGTAGTGGGTTAACGAAAAGTCATACTCTGGAGAGGACCGAATTGGTTCTCTCCTTTTTGATATTCAAAGCGATGAGGATTCTAGTTCTAAAGTTGTCAAAGTTCCGAAAGCCAAAAGCGTTGCGCTTGATAACCTTGATGAGGTTGTTTGTAGCCTCTAGCTTTGCATTTGAGTAAGGGAGTTCAAGAGCGTTGATAATTTTATCTTTGTCCTTGAGAAAGGTTTT
>NZ_KQ968981.1:0-1418 GCF_001578725.1 Streptococcus sp. DD04 | reverse complement strand
TAAATAAACAAATGAGAAACTTTCTGAAATTAGGGAGAGAATAATGCAAGATTCAATTGATATTTTGAAAGAGCGCTATTTAGTCAATATAAAAGAAAATCCAGACTTATATATCGGGATTGAGTTAGAATTTCCAATTGTGAATCTTCAGGGAGGGGCGACAGATACCCGTGTAACAAAAGAGCTCTTGTCAAGGCTAAATTCAAACTATGGTTTTATTGTAGAACGCAGGGATTTAGATGGCAATCCTATTCAGTTAAAAGCTCCAGATAGCGAAGATCGTATTCTCTTTGAAGTATCTTACAATATTTTAGAGTTCGCATTCGAAAAAGCGAAAACAATTCAGGAAGTTGAAAGACGCTTCAATCACTACTTAGACACTATTCAAAAGATTTTACACAAAGACCATCATGAGCTTCAGGGCCAGGGTTTACATCCATTCTGGAAGGAGAATGATAATGCCCCTGTGAAATATCCCCGCTATCAAATGTTGATGCAGTATCTAGCTTTGAGTGAGGAAATTGGAGGAGATTTCTTCCATCGCTATCCTGATTATGGCGGCTATATCTGTGGAAGTCAAGTCCAGCTGGATGTCTCACGGGCAAATTTTATACAGGTAATCAATACCTTCAATCAAATCGAGGCTGCTAAAGCCTATCTTTTTGCCAATTCGGAATTGACAGCAGAAGATTTCAACACTAGAATCTCCAGAGACCGCTTCTGGGAAGAATCCATGCATGGCTTGTTAGTAGAAAATGTCGGTGTCAATCCCTATGATTTCACAGATGAAGAAGATTTTTTCAATTATTTAAATCACACAGCTATTTTTAATGCTGATCGAGAGGGAGATGCCTACTATTTTCCTCCTATATCGGTTGGAGAATATCTAAAGCAGGTGCAAATCAAGGCCTATAATTTGAGGGGGGATGAAAGATTTCTCATTCCGTGCGTAGAAGATTTTAGTCATCACAGAAGCTACCAATATCAGGATTTAACGACAAGAGGCACTGTTGAATTTAGAAGCACTTGTGTTCAGCCTCTCGCTAAGACATTTGCACCAGCAGCCTTTCATTTAGGATTGTTAGTGAATCTAGAGGAAACAGAGGCCTATCTTAAAGCTTGTGAGTTTTTCAGGCTGGAAGGGCGGGATTATAAACATTTGCGCCGACAGTATTCGAAAAACAAACTTACACAGAACGAGGAAAAAAACATTCAAAAATTTTCATACGATCTTCTTCAACTTGCTATCAAAGGCTTGCAAAAACGGAAAATGCATGAAGAAAAGTATCTCATATCTTTGTATTAATAGACTCCCTTTGGAATTCTAATAATGTTTTAAGTGTTTCATTTTAGTGCTAAACCCTAGTCCTTTAAGGAACTTTCAAGGTTATCGCAAAGTTGGTTTGGAAAAAAGTTTC
>NZ_KQ968980.1:147626-186049 GCF_001578725.1 Streptococcus sp. DD04 | reverse complement strand
AGCTTTCGGAACTTTGACAACTTTAGAACTAGAATTCTCATCACTTTGAATATCAAAAAGGAGAGGACCAATTTTGTCCTCTCCAGATGTTAGCTGACATCAACCCACTACAGTTGACAAAGAGCCTATAAAAAAACCGACTGGGATGAACCAGTCGTTTTCTTATATTTATTTTAGTAACCCCAAGCAGAAAGCCCTTGCGCATTATAAGCATTGTAGGCTGATTGGATTTGATCCTCAACAGTTACAGTAGATCCCCAACCTGGCATTGTTTGGAAAAGACCGCTCGCCCCTGATGGATTATAAGCATTGACTTGTCCATTAGATTCACGAGCAATGATATTTTCCCAAGTGGTTGCTGATACCCCTGTCAATTCAGCCATACGAGCAGCCGCATAAGAACCAGTCTCTCCAGCAGTATTTCCATTTGAAAGAACGACATTTGAAGATGTAGTAGTAGAAGTAGTATAAACTGGGTAGTTATAATATTCAACTGCATTTACATAAGCTTCAGTTGGTGCAGCTGCAGGTTGAGCAGAAGGTTCTGAGGTAACTTCCTTAGATTCTACTGTTCCGTCTAATTCCAAAATCTGTCCAGCCACAATATGATCTGGATTAGCAATTTTATTCAACTTAACTAAGTGATCTACTGTTGTTGATTTTTCTTCAGCAATAGAGGACAAAGTGTCTCCAGCTTTGACAGTGTAAGATTCAGCCTTTGCAACAATTCCTGTAGCAAACAAAGTAGCGGCTGCAGTGATCAGGGCTAAAGTTAATTTTGATGTTTTTGTGTTCATTAAAAAATATTTCTCCTTTAAGATATAATACTATATTACACATTAAATATTACTATAGAGTTACAGCAAAAATACAAAGGTTACAAAAACATTGAAATTAAACACAAAAAACTTATTTTGAAAGGAATTCTAGCTTATTTTCCAAAATATAAGTAAAAAATATCAATTTTTCACTTATACTATTCTTTAAAAAATAGTTTAATTAATCAATCATTTTTTAAGAAAAAGAGCACGATTCCGATAAGACAAATGGAGATAAGAGCTAAATTATCAATCATTTTCCAAGAAAGCTGGCGATAGCGGCTTCTTCCTTCACCACCACTATAGCCACGCGCTTCCATTGCGATAGCTAAGGCATCTGCTCGCTTGAAACTAGAAGCAAACAAGGGAATCAAGATTGGAATAATCGACTTAACTTTTTGTACAATCGTTCCTTCGCCAAAATCAACTCCCCGAGCCCTCTGAGCATTCATAATCCGCATTGTATCGTCCATTAAAGTTGGTACAAAGCGCAGACTCATGGAAAGCATGAGGCCAATTTCATGCGTCGGAACTTTAAAAAATTTGAGTGGTTTCAACAGAGATTCTACCGCATCTGAAAGGCTGAGCGGTGTCGTGGTTAGGGTCAACAGGGTTGAAAAGAAAATAATCAAAACAAAACGGCTGAAGATAATACCAGCTTGTGAAAGCCCAAATTCTGTAATTTTAATGAAACCCAACTGGAAAAGTACCTTGCCTCCCCCCGTCAGAAATAGCTGGAAGAGGGTGGTAAAGGCAATAATGAAAACCATTGATTGAATTCCCTTTAGGAAGAATGTCAAAGGAACTTTTGAGAGAAAAATCAGAGTAAAAACGAAAACAAACAGCAGCACATTAGTGATAAGATTGTTGGCCCAAAAAATCAATAAAATAAAGCAGAACATGGTCAATAATTTACTTCGTGGATCCAATCGATGGATGACTGAATTTCCTGGAATATACCGTCCTAAAATCAATTTATCCATGTATCATCTCCTTAAATTCCTCAATCGTAATCGGATAACGAGAAAATTTCATTCCTTTTTCAGCTAATTCTTGAGCAAATTTTGTGATTTTAGGCACTCCTAGCTGAATCTTTTCCATAAAATCAATATCTTGAAAAACCTGAGCAGGCTGACCGCTTTTGACAACGCGACCCTTCTCCAAAACATAGACTGTATCAGCAAAATTCGCTACATCATCCATTAAATGGGTTACAAGAACAATGGTCATTCCAGCTTGATGCAGTTTCTTAAAGAGGCTCATCAATTCCTTGCGCCCTGCTGGATCAAGTCCAGCCGTTGGCTCATCCAGAACCAAGATATCAGGCTCCATTGCTAGAATTCCAGCAATAGCGACCCTTCTCATCTGCCCGCCAGAAAGTTCAAAAGGACTGCGGCCAAACAATTCTTCAGAAATGCCAACAAGGCTTAATTTTTCACGTGCTAAAGACTCAGCTTCTTCTTTAGAAACACCAAAATTTTGCGGGCCAAAGGCCACGTCTTTCAGAACAGTCTCATCAAAAACTTGACTTTCAGCAAACTGAAACACCAAACCAACCTGTCTACGAACTTGTTTGATGTTCTTGTTGACGGAATTTGAAGTGATGGTGACATGGTTGACTTGCACGCTGCCCTCACTAGGGGTCAGTAAGCCATTCAAGAGCTGTAAAATGGTTGATTTTCCGCTGCCAGTGTGTCCAATCAAAGCTGTATAACTGCCATCTTTAATTTCCAAATCAACTTCAAAAAGCGCTGGACCCTCAAATGGAGTTCCAGCCTGATAGGTATAACTGACTTTATTTAGAGTAATTCCCATAATTGTTCCTGCAATTCTTTTTCAGTTAAATAGGTTTCTGGCAGAGTTAGTCCAGTTTGAATCATGGCAGATTTGACCTGATTGACAAAGGGTTGATCCAAGCCCAAGTCTTCCAAATCAGGTCTAGAAAAGAGTTCTCTTGGTGTAGCAGTGGACTCAACCTGACCATTTTTCATAACGAGTACACGGTCACTCAGCGAAATCTCGTCTAGATCGTGAGTAATGGAGATGACTGTTAAATGATTCTTATCCTTAATTTCCTTGACAGTCCGAATCAATTCCAGTCGTCCTTCTGGGTCTAACATACTGGTTGCTTCATCCAAGATGATAATATCTGGCTGGAGCGCGACTACGCCAGCAATAGCGACTCTTTGCTTCTGCCCGCCAGAAAGTCGAGCAGGTTCTCTCTCTTTAAAATTCTGCATGCCGACTAGCTCCAGAGCCTCATGAACACGTTTCACCATCATCGGATAATCCATACCTTGATTTTCCAGACCAAATGCAACGTCATCCTCAACAGTCGCCCCAACAAACTGATTATCAGGATTCTGAAAGACCATGCCGATTTGGCGACGCTTTTCCCAGACATTATCAGCCGTCAATTTATCTCCAGAAATGATAATATCGCCACTCTCAGCCTCCAAAAGACCGTCAATCAAACGAACCGTAGTCGATTTCCCACTGCCATTGTGACCGACAATAGATAACCATTCTCCTTGTTTCACGTGAAACGAGACGTCTTTTAAAATATAATCTTCAGACTTATTGTCATAGCGATAACTAAGATTTTTTACTTCAATGATATTTTCCATATTATTTAAATGTATCTTTAAAGAGATAGGCACTGCCCTTGAAATAATCATAGCCAGAATAAATAGTGAAAATCAGAGCTATGTACAGGAGAATCTGGCCTAGTAAAGTCCAATGAAAAAGGAGAAAGAGAATAGCAAACATCTGCGTGAAAGTCTTGATTTTCCCTGGCATAGCAGCCGCTAGAACTGTTCCGCCAGTCTCTACCAAGAGAAGTCTCAGTCCCGTCACCGCAAGCTCTCGGCAAATAATGATAGCTACCACCCAAGCAGGAGCCATTTTCATCTCAATCAGCATGATAAAAGCAGACATGACTAGCAGTTTATCAGCCATAGGATCGGCGAATTTTCCAAAATTAGTCACGACATGCCACTTGCGAGCCAGATATCCATCTAGGTAGTCTGTGATGCTGGCAAGGGCGAAAATGATGCCAGCCAGGATATGCAGAGCTGGCGAATGACCAAAAGTCAAAATCAAAATAAAGATTGGAATTAAGGCAATTCTTGCAAGCGTTAAAGCGTTGGGAATATTTTCTTTTTTCATTATTGTTCCTTTATGATTCTTTAATGGTAAGTGTGATTGTAGCATTATCACTGGTCAAGGACGATAGGTCTAATTTCTGATTGTCCACAGTGACAGAAATACCTTTAACAACACCTAGAGTAATCGTATAAGTAGTATTTGGAGAGAGGGTGACCGTCTGACTTGGCTTATCAGCTGATAAAGTAATGCCATTAGCCAATTCAGAATCACTAACACTGAGCCAACTAGTTGTATTTGTTGCTGAAAAAGTTACATCAATAGGACGGTTGATTCCGCTATATTGTACGGCCAACTGCTGACCACCGCCACTTACCTCAAGTTTTCCCAGTGTAGAAGACGCTTCAGAACTATCAGACAATGAACTAGACTGAATAGTTGATAAGCTGGTTCCTGCCTCAGAAATGACACTATAACTGTCTGACGCCTTGAAGCTCAAATCATTGGTTCTAGTGTAATTCCATACGCAATAAGTGACAAATGTAAGTATTAGCAAAACTAACATCAGAAAGTAAAAGAGCGGAAGTGAAAAAGTGCGATTTTTATATTTTCTACTTCGAAAATCCTCGTTGTCAGCTAATTCAATTTCATTATAGATAACAGTGTTATCTGTTTCATGAGCATCTAACAAAATTTGTTCATTTAAATCCAAGGCCCAAGCGTATTTTCTCAGCAGGCTACGGATGTAAAAGGCATTTGGAAATTTTTCGTATTGATTGTTTTCAAGAGCCTTTAGGTAGTCAGTTTTTATATCTGTTTTTTTGGCTAGATCTGCTAAAGTAAGCTTTTGATTTACTCGAGCAAGTCTGAGTACCTCTCCTATCGTTTTTTTTCTCATACGGATAGTCCTTTTCTCTTAGACATTATTCTAACAAAATTTTGAAATAAACTTTAGAATTATTTTGGAAAAATAGTAAAATCTGTCATATCACAATGGTCAATAAAACGATGTCCGACTTTTAACACATCATTTAAAGTGATATCCTGTAAAATTTTAGGTAAATCAAAAATATTTTCACCTCTTAGATGTGGCTCATACTGAGTTGCCATATATTCAAGAGAATTCAGACCATGCAGAAAATCTCCAAACATTTCACTTTTAATCGTATCCAAATGCTCCTCTGTAACATCTGAATCTTGAGCAAATTTTCTAATTGCCGTGCGGAATTGGTGAGAAAGACCGACTGGTTCCTGAGTATCCATGGTCAGCAGGACAAAATGGAAATCCTTTTCCACCTCTACTTCAAGAGTAAGAGAATTGTCAATCTTTCCATTTTCATACAAAGTCTGGAAACGTTTAGAAGTCCAACCAAACATCATGGCAAAAAGCAATTTTAGAGCAATTTTGTACCGATAAAGCGCTGTATCCTTTATCGCATCTTTTCCACGAATGCCAATAGCCAACTTAGGACTGGCAACCTCCATCCGACTAGTAGCTGTTGGAATCACTGGCTGTAACCTGATAGGCTCTTTTTCAATTGCTGCAGTTAATGATTGAGGATATAAAGTCTCTTGTGTCTTGACGATATCTTCAAAAGTGGATTCCAAATCAAAATTTCCAATGACAAATAAAGTCATGTTGGACGGACGGTAGAAAAGCTCAAAGTTCTCTGTTAGATTTTCCACAGTAATATCCATGATTGACTCTGTCGTTCCGGCAATATCTTCTGCTAGTGGAGTTTGAGGGTAGAGATTGCTCAAAGCACCAAAGAAAAGTCGATAATCTGGATCATCTTGGTACATTTCGATTTCTTGCTGAATGATTCCTTGCTCACGCTGAACAGATGCCTCCGAGAAATTGGCTTGATGAACGAGTTCCTGCAACAGCTTCAGATTTTCTGCTACACAATCTGTTGTAGAAAACAGATAGCTGGTTCGTGTAAAGCTTGTAAAAGCGTTGCTCTCTGCCCCGAATTTAGTAAATTCCTGCAGCAAATCTTCCCCGTTTTCTCCCTCAAATAATTTATGTTCCAGAAAATGAGCGATTCCTGCTGGGTAGTGATGGACTTGCTTTGTTTCACGTGAAACAACTTTAGTATCCACAGATCCAAAATTGATTGAAATGATGCCATAGGTTTCATTAAAATCATTTTTAGGGAGTAAGTAAACCTGCAGTCCATTTGCTAGCTCCGCCCGATAGACGCTTTCTCCCACTGCTACGTAATTGATTTTTTCTAGACCTAGATTCTGCATTATTTCCCTTCCATAAAGTAAATCGCCTGTAATTTTAACTGCTGGGCTGCTTTGATAACCTCGTTTTTACGAACATTTTCTAATGATTCCAGCCAAGCTTCTAGTGACAGAAATTTTTTCCCTAGAACAGCAGACATGTAAGCACGTTCAATCAATGTGTTTTGCCGATCTTGCGCCAGAAGTATGGAATTTTTCAGCATTTTTTTGTTTGCTCAAGCTCGTCATCTGTAAAATTCCCCCGCTTCAAATCCAAGATTTGCCGATTGATTAAAGCGATGGTTTTTGTCCGATTTGCTCTGTCAATTCCTGCATAAATCCGCAACAGGCCAGAAAAAATATCAAAATTACTAGAAATCGTGTAGGCCAGACTCTCCTTTTCACGAACGTTAACAAAAAGTTTAGAGTGGGCAAATCCACCCAGTAACCCATTCAAAACAATAAGAGGCAGGTGTTCGCTATCCCCATATTGAGCAGAAAAATGGTAAGCCAACTCAATAATTGATTGATGAACCTCTCTCTGCTCTAGATTTTCCCGAGTCACATTTGAATAGTTCTGCTGGTACATGAGTTCTAAAGGCTGTTCTCTTTCAGCAAAATGAAAATCTTGGATTTTATCTCGGACAGCAATTTCATTAAAGTTACCGATGAAGAAAAAATCTATCTGATCTTCTTTCAGCATTTGTTGAAAAGTAGCAAAACTACTTTCAGCTGTTTCTTTTTCTACCAACTCCACGGTTCCAACACGGGGAATCCGCATTTCTGATAAATCATAGAACAAATCGTTCAGCTTCCTATGAGCATGGTAAAAATGATTCTCAATTTCAGCCTCTAAGTCTGTTAAAACATTTTTCTTTTCAATTTCGAAGGTTTTACCGTCAAAAGCATCTCCATTTGACAGAGGAGAAAATAGACTGGCTTTCAAAAATTCTAGCATTTCATCTGTCAAAACATTTTTCCGACTCAGAAATTGATCCCGTACAAAAGAAAGATTAATATCTAAGTAATGCACCAACCCCCGTCTTGAAAGACTTGTCGAAAAATTGGCTCCGTATAAGTTAGCTAATTTTTCCCGAAAAGATTGCGATGTTGGGTAAAGAGCATTTGAAGTCTCCAACATACTAGCAGTAAGAACCCGTCCAGCTATTGTTTTTTCAGACATAGGAGCTGAAAATCGCACTTTTATTTTATTTGTTTTGAATTTTTCTGACTGAATAAAATGAAGATGTACTCCTTTTGTGATTTCCATTACGCCCCTCATACCGAATAATATAGACTTCTATTATAACACGAAATACTTTTTAATGCTTTGTCACGACTAGCTTTTTAATGATTAAAACGTTTTATATTTTTTTAAACTTGGCATTAAATTAAACTATCTCGGCACTCTTTCTGCTTGAATTATGATATAATGACAAGGATTGAGGTGAACTATGGAATACAAATTATTTGACGAATACATTACCCTACAGGCTCTTTTAAAAGAAGTCGGTATCATCCAGAGTGGCGGAGCAATTAAGTCCTTTTTAGCAGATAATCAGGTCTTTTTTAACGGGGAGTTGGAAAATAGACGAGGTAAAAAGCTTAGAATTGACGATGTCATCTCTCTTCCAGCTCAGCAACTAGAGATTGTTCTGCTTGCACCAAGTCAAGAGGAAATCCTTGAACATCAAGAAGAACAAGCAGAGAAAAAAAGAGTGGCGGACTTGGTTAAAGCGATGAATAAGGATTTTAAAAAATCAAAACCAGCTAAAAAAGAACAAAAGACAAGAAAGTCCGAACAGACAGGTAAAAAATCAGCTGTTCGTTTTCCAGGAACCTAAGCCATGTGGTTAAAAACGCTGAAAATCAAAAATTTTCGTAATTACCAGGCTACAGAGATTGATTTTCATCCTAGCCTTAATATTTTTCTAGGGCAAAATGCGCAGGGGAAAACCAATATCCTTGAAGCCATTTATTTTTTAGCTCTCACTCGCAGTCACCGAACCCGAACAGATAAGGATTTGATTCATTTCCAAGAAAAAAAACTGCTTGTTTCAGGAATAGTTGAAAGACAAGCAGGTAAAATTCCACTTGACATCGAATTGACACCAAAAGGTAGGATAACCAAGATAAATCATTTAAAACAAGCGAAATTATCAGATTATATAGGTGCTGTCAACGTTGTCTTGTTTGCTCCAGAAGATTTACAACTCATTAAAGGTGCACCTGCTTTACGCCGAAAATTTATTGACATTGAGCTCGGTCAAATCAAGCCCATCTACCTTGCGGACTTATCCAGCTACAATCATGTACTCAAACAACGAAATGCCTATCTCAAAGCTAATGATAAGATAGATGAAACTTTTCTCTCTGTTTTGGATGAACAGTTGGTTGATTTTGGCTGTCGTGTTATGCAACACCGCTTGGACTTTATTAAAAAGCTGGAAGAATTTGCTCAGGAAAGCCATAGCGATATCTCCCAAAAAAAAGAGAGATTGACGATCAAGTATCTGTCATCTGTTCCGTTTCCTTCTCTTGACGAGTTGGAAAATTCCTTCCGAAATTCCTTATTAACAAGTCGGAAACGTGACCTTTTCAAAAAAAATACAGGAGTTGGTCCCCATCGTGATGACATCAGCTTTTTCATAAATGAAATGGATGCTAGCTTTGGCAGCCAAGGTCAGCATCGTAGTGTTGTCCTATCTCTCAAATTAGCTGAAATTAAACTAATCGAAAGTCTTACAAAAGAAACACCTATACTACTTCTTGACGATGTTATGAGTGAACTTGACAACATGCGTCAATTGAAATTACTAGAGACAATTTCTCAAAATATTCAAACTTTCATTACAACTACCAGCTTAGACCACCTTCAAAACCTACCAAGAGATATTAAAGTCTTTTATATAAGGCAAGGGGTGGTTGAAAAAGCAGAAAATTCATCATTTACAGATTAGACAATCATCTGTAAATTTTGTTTACAACTTTGTAAAACATCATAAATCATAGTCTCAGCGACTTAAACAGCCTTGTCAATCAGTGACAAGGCTGTTCTTCTTTATAACTTTATTGTACTGAATAGTTTGGAGCTTCATTCGTAATTTGCACATCATGAGGGTGGCTTTCCTTTAATCCAGCACCACTCATCTCAATAAACTGGGCATTATCATGAAGTTCTTGTAGATTCGCAGCGCCAACATAGCCCATTCCAGAACGGATACCACCGAGCATCTGGAAGACAATATCTGCAGCAGCTCCCTTATAAGCCACACGACCTTCAATTCCTTCTGGAACCAACTTATTGGCTTCATTGACAGAACCTTGGAAATATCGATCACTAGAACCTTTCTTCATAGCAGCGATAGATCCCATACCACGATAGGTTTTAAATTTACGACCTTGGAAGATTTCTGTTTCGCCTGGGGCTTCGTCTGTTCCTGCAAACATGGAGCCAAGCATAACAGCATTCCCACCTGCAGCAAGAGCTTTGACAATATCTCCTGAATACTTGATACCGCCATCAGCAATGATAGTTTTTCCGTATTCACGCGCTACAGCAGCTGCATCATAAATGGCAGTGACTTGAGGAACGCCTACACCTGCAATAACACGAGTTGTGCAAATGGACCCTGGGCCAATTCCCACTTTAACAACATCAACACCAGCGTCGTAAAGTGCGCGTGCTCCTTCGCCAGTTGCAATATTACCAGCAATCAAAGTACGGTCAGGGAAATGAGCGCGAATTTCGGCAATTTTACGCAACACACCAGCTGAATGACCGTGAGCTGTATCAATAACAATGGCATCTGCACCAGCCTCAAATAGAGCTTCTGCACGTTCAAAAGTATCAGAAGTAACGCCAACAGCACCTGCTACCAGTAGACGACCAAATTCATCTTTGGCAGCATTTGGAAATTCAATAACCTTTTCAATATCCTTGATGGTAATCAGACCAGACAAACAGCCATTTTCATCTATCAGAGGCAGCTTTTCAATCCGGTGTTCCTGCAAAATTCTTTCAGCTGTTCTCAAATCAGTTCCAACTGGAGCTGTGACTAGATTTTCACTAGTCATGTGATTAGAAATTGGTTGAGTATAGTCTGAAATAAAACGCAAATCGCGGTTAGTCAAAATACCAACTAATTTACGATTTTCCATCGTTTCAACAACTGGCACACCACTGATGCGGTAGCGTCCCATCAATTCATCTGCTTCAGCAATCGTATGGTTAGGAGTCAAAAAGAATGGGTCAATAATAACACCGTTTTCAGAACGTTTTACCTTGCGTACTTCATCAGCCTGATGTGCAATAGACATATTTTTGTGGATGACACCTAAACCGCCGGCTCGGGCAATAGCAATCGCCATTTGACTTTCGGTAACTGTATCCATAGCCGCAGTAATAATTGGGATATTTAATTTTAAATTCTCAGCAAGTTTTGTACTTAAATCAGCATCATTTGGCAACACGTGACTTTCAGCTGGAATAAGCAATACGTCATCAAAGGTAAAACCTTTTTTCAAAAATTTAGTGTCCCAGTTAGACATCCACAGTTTCCTCTTTTCATATAAAATTGAGCCGTGCTCGTTTTTTTATTGTTAATATCATACCATTCTATAGACATTTGTCAATCATTATTGCACAAAATTTAAAAACCATGTCTTTTTTAAATAAAAGACGATGGTTTTGATAGAATGAAGACTTTATTGTTCGTTATTTAAAGTAATTAATTCCCATTGCATCCTTGACTTCTGAAAGAGTTTGGCTAGCTACCTGACGAGCACGATCACTGCCTTCTTTCAGCATAGCATAGACTTGCCCCATATCTTTCGCAAACTCAAGACGACGCTCTCTGATTGGCCCTAATTCCCGCTCTAAAATATCTAAGAGATAGCGTTTAGTTTTGACATCCCCCAGTCCACCACGTTGGTAATGCTCTTTCATAGCTGCAATTTCAGCAGCATCTTCTGGCCGACCAAAAACATCCAGATAGTGGAAAACCATATTGCCTTCAATTTTTCCTGGATCTTCAACTTTGATATGATCAGGATCTGTATACATACTCATGACCTTTTTCTTGAGTGTATCCACGTCATCAGCTAGATAAATTCCATTGTTCAATGATTTGGACATTTTAGCATTGCCATCAAGCCCTGGCAGACGGCCAGCCGCTTCATTTTCTGGATAGATGCCTTCTGGCTCAACTAAAATATCACAATCATAAGCATGATTGAAGGAACGAACAATTTCTCGTGTCTGCTCAATCATTGGTTTTTGATCATTTCCCACAGGTACATAATTGGCCTTAAAGGCTGTAATATCGGCAGCTTGAGAGATAGGATAAACCAAAAATCCAGTTGGAATACTTTCACCAAATCCTTTCTGAGCAATTTCTGTCTTGACAGTCGGATTGCGCTCTAAACGAGCTAAAGACACCAAATTCATATAGTACATTGACAGCTCTGCCAACTCTGGAATCTGACTCTGGATAAAAATGGTCACTTTTTTAGGATCTAATCCAGCTGCCAGATAATCCAAGGCTACATTTCCAATGGATTCTACAATCGTTTGTGGATCTTTCGCGTGGTCTGTCAGAGCTTGTTGATCCGCCAGAAAAACAAACATATCATACTTGCCTTGATCCTGTAAAAGAACGCGATTGCGTAAACTTCCTACATAATGACCAATATGTAATTTTCCAGTTGGACGGTCTCCAGTTAAAATAATCGGTTTTGTCATTTGCTGCTCCTCAATTTGTATTGTTTTCATTATATCATTTTCAAAGAGAATGCGGAAGAAGATAGGAGAAAAATCAGAGTTCTCATTTAAAAGAATAACTAATTGACAATAGGTTTACAATAATTTTACAGACTTATTATAACTTTCACTTTCAAATATGACATTTTATCTCATAATAATTTGAAAAAAGAAGAATTTTCTAGTAAAATGAAAGAGATTATATATATAGGAGAAAATCATTGCTTACAGTATCTGATGTATCACTACGTTTCAGTGATAGAAAATTATTTGATGACGTAAATATTAAATTTACAGAAGGAAACACCTATGGCCTGATTGGGGCAAATGGTGCGGGTAAGTCTACTTTCTTGAAAATTTTAGCTGGGGATATTGAGCCAACAACAGGCCATATTTCTTTAGGTCCAGATGAGCGGCTTTCTGTCTTGCGTCAAAATCACTTTGACTATGAGGAAGAGCGAGCTATTGATGTCGTGATTATGGGAAATGAGCACCTTTACAGCATCATGAAAGAAAAAGACGCTATTTATATGAAGCCTGACTTTTCTGATGAGGATGGGGTTCGAGCGGCTGAGCTAGAAGGTGAATTTGCTGAGTTAGGTGGCTGGGAAGCTGAAAGTGAAGCATCCCAATTGCTGCAAAACCTCAACATTCCAGAAGACTTGCATTACCAAAATATGAGTGAATTGGCTAATGGTGACAAGGTTAAGGTCCTTCTTGCTAAGGCTCTTTTTGGCAAACCAGATGTATTGCTTTTGGATGAGCCTACGAATGGTTTGGACATTCAATCAATTACTTGGCTAGAAGATTTCCTGATTGATTTTGAAAATACAGTTATCGTTGTATCTCATGACCGGCACTTTTTAAATAAAGTTTGTACCCATATGGCCGACCTTGATTTTGGTAAGATCAAACTTTATGTCGGAAATTATGATTTCTGGAAAGAATCAAGTGAATTGGCAGCTAAGTTGCTCGCTGACCGAAATGCTAAGGCGGAAGAAAAAATTAAGCAATTGCAAGAGTTTGTTGCTCGCTTCTCAGCCAATGCTTCCAAGTCCAAACAGGCAACCTCTCGTAAAAAGATGTTGGATAAGATTGAATTGGAAGAAATTGTTCCGTCAAGCCGGAAATATCCATTTATCAGCTTTAAAGCGGAGCGTGAAATTGGGAACGATCTCTTGACAGTAGAAAATCTTTCTGTCAAGATTGACGGCGAGACCATCCTTGACAATATCAGCTTTATCTTGCGTCCCGGAGATAAAACAGCCTTGATTGGGCAAAATGATATTCAGACAACTGCACTAATCCGTGCCTTGATGGGAGATATTGACTATGAAGGAACTGTCAAGTGGGGCATTACAACCAGTCGTTCTTATTTGCCAAAAGATAATTCTCGTGACTTTGCGGGTGGTGAATCTATTCTTGATTGGCTCCGTCAATTTGCTAGCAAGGAAGAAGATGATAACACCTTCCTTCGAGGTTTCTTGGGTCGGATGCTTTTCTCTGGCGATGAAGTTAACAAGTCTGTCAACGTCTTGTCAGGTGGAGAAAAAGTTCGCGTCATGCTATCTAAGCTCATGCTTCTCAAGTCAAATGTTTTGATTTTAGACGATCCAACAAACCACTTGGACCTAGAATCTATTTCCAGTCTCAATGATGGCCTCAAAAATTTCAAAGAATCTATTATTTTCGCCAGCCATGACCACGAATTTATTCAAACATTGGCTAATCATATCATTGTTTTATCAAAAAACGGTGTTATTGACCGCATTGACGAAACCTATGACGAATTTTTGGAAAATCAAGAAGTTCAAGCAAAAGTTAAAGAACTTTGGAAAGATTAATAAGTTGTCAACTTTAGTTGACATAAGTTTACAGGGGCATGAAACAACGTTTCGGCCTCTTTCTCTATAAGAAACATGGAAAAAATCATATATTTTTTAAAGAAAAATTGGCTTTATTTTGCTTCCTTCATCTTACCTTTTCTCATCATGTGTTTTGTTTATATGAGTCAAGGAATTTACTGGGGAAGCGATACTTCACCTTTACTTGGAGACGGCTTCCATCAGTATGTCGTTTTTGATACGACATTGAGGAATATCCTTCATGGAACGGATAGTCTTTTTTACACATTTTCAAGTGGATTAGGACAAAATTTTTATGCTTTATCTAGCTATTATCTAGGAAGTTTTCTTTCACCCTTCCTTTACTTTTTTGATTTAAAATCAATGCCAGATGCAGTCTACTTGTTTACACTTATTAAATTTGGCTTGATAGGATTGACAACATTCATTAGTATCAAAGGGATCTTTAAAAAGATTCCAGATACACTGATTTTGATTCTGTCAACTTCATTTGCCTTGATGAGTTTCTCAGTCAGTCAACTAGAAATTAAAACTTGGTTAGATGTATTTATTTTAGTCCCTCTCATTATATTAGGTTTACACAAGTTGATGAATGGACAAGGGAGAGTTTTATACTTTACAAGCTTGTCAATTCTCTTTATCCAAAACTATTATTTTGGTTACATGATGGCCTTATTTTTAGTACTTTGGTATCTAGTACAGCTTTCCTGGAACTTCAAGGCAAGGCTTAAGTCTGTCCCTGATTTTTGTATTGTTTCAGTATTGTCAGGCCTCACTAGTCTGATTATGATTTTGCCAACCTATTTAGATCTAAGTTCACATGGCGAAAAATTGACAAAGGTTGAAAGCTTGCTCACTGAAAAAAGTTGGTATTTGGATATTTTTGCGAAGAATTTTATAGGAAGTTTTGATACAACAAAGTATGGATCTATTCCTATGATTTACGTTGGAATTTTTCCCCTCATTTTGAGTATCATATTTTTCACTTTAAAAAGTATCAAGTTTCACGTGAAACTTTCCTATCTTTTTCTAATTGTCATTTTTATAGCAAGTTTCCGACTACAGTATTTAGACTTGCTTTGGCAAGGAATGCATGCTCCCAATATGTTTCTTCATCGTTATTCTTGGCTCTTTTCGCTTTTTATCATTTTGATGGCTGCAGAAACTCTCAATCGTTTAGATAAAATTAAATGGAAACAAGCACTTGTTGGCTTTATTATTATTTTTTCAGGTTTTCTAGCTACACTATTCTACAGTCAACATTATGATTTTCTTGGTCCAGAAAACTATATTTTAACCTTAGAATTTTTCTTATCTTATCTCTTGATAACTTTCGCTTTTACTCGTTCTCATATTCGGCAAAGTATGTTTACTCTATCTTTACTATTTTTTGTTACTTTTGAGCTTTCTCTAAATTCCTATTATCAAGTTAATGGAATTGCTAAGGAATGGGTATTCGCTAGTCGTTCATCCTATTCAAAAAAAATGAATGAGATTGACAAGTTGGTCAAATATAGCAAGGAAAAAAGTAAGGATTTCTTTCGAACAGAGAGACTTGATCCTCAAACGGGAAATGACAGCATGAAATTCAACTACAACGGAATTTCTCAATTTTCGTCTGTCAGAAATACACAGGCTAGTTCGACTCTAGATAAATTAGGTTTTAAATCAGCGGGAACAAATCTCAATCTTCGTTATCAAAATAATAGTATTTTAATGGATAGTCTCTTTGCTGTAAAGTACAATTTGTCAGAGACATCCCCACAGAAATTTGGTTTTTCTGCTGAGAATACTGAAAATTCAATGACCCTCTATGAAAATAAGTATGCTTTGGGGTTAGCTTTCTTGACAAATGATGTTTACAAGAATGTCAAGTTTACAAATTTGACACTTGATAATCAGACAACTTTTTTAAATCAATTGTCAGGATTTGATTTTAAATATTATCAGAGATTATCAGCAATACCCAAAAATGAAAATCTAGAAATTAAAGATAATAAAATTTCTGTTACTATTGATAAAAATAATGATGCAACATATGCTAGTGTTGATTACTCAATCGAGGTGTCTTCTAGTAGTCAAGTTTATGTCAATCTTCCAGATATCCAATTTTCAAATGACGAACAAACAGATGTTGACATTACAGTAAACAACGTGACAACCCGTTACTCAACAAATAATGTTTTTCCTTTTTTTAATATTGGCTACTTCAATCAGGCTCAAACCATCTCTGTACGATTCACTTTTCCACAAAATTCTACTATTTCTTTTAATAGTCCGGAATTCTTTGCTGTCAATATTGAACAATATAAAAAGGTTTTTGAGAACTTAAAAGCACAACCTGTTACTGTAAAAAATAATTTGAATACTGTTTCAGCTCATTATCAGGCTAATAAAGATACTTCTTTATTTTTTACCATTCCATATGATAAAGGATGGACAGCTCAGTTAAACGGCAAACCAGTTAACTTACAGCAAGCTCAAAATGGTTTTATGAAAATTGATGTTCCAAAAGGAAAAGGACAAGCTACACTAACCTTTATACCTCGCGGCTTGAAAGAAGGTTGTATAGCTTCCCTGTCAGGTATTTTACTCTTTCTTCTCTATCAACGCATCAGGAAAAAATCATAATACTAAAAAAGCGAGAATAAACTTGTAATGCCAAAAAAAAGTTAGACAAATAATTTAAGTAAAGGATTTAGTTCTGTATTGGACAGGACTAAATCCTTTTAGTTTGACTTTAATTCATTTGTTGTTGTAGTAATCAATGTAGTCTATAATGGCTTTTTTAAGGTCTTATAATGACCTAAACTGATGTTCAAAGCCATAAAAAATCTCTGCTTTTTAAATGCCAAAGAAGGATTCTATCATGCCAGTATCTGGAGTTTTCCACTTTCGTGACATTGAAGGCTTAATGCCCTTGAACTGCAGAAACTGGTGATAAGATGCGTGTTGATACTGCCGACCTTGGCTACTGTGTAGAATGGTATGTCATGTTGTTTGTCTGTAAATGCCTGTTCTAATATTGTTTTCACCTGCTCTAAGTTAGGCGAACAAGAAAGATTATAAGCTGTAATTTCACGTTATATCCATCAAGAATAGGGGCTAAATAGAGCCTCCCTTTAACATGTGGCAAAGAAAATTCACAGTTACATCTGTATAACATTTTTCATATGGCTTAGATCCTTTAAACTGGCGTTGTATGAGATGTTCAGCTTTCTTAGCAATCTCCCCCTTATAAAAAGAGTACTTCCGTTTACGACGAATACGAGCGCTTAGACCCATAACTTTCATCAAACGTTGAACCTTTTTGTGATTAACCGGAAATCTACGATTCTTTAGTTCTAAATGGATGCGACGATAATTGCTTGAATTTCTTCTTTAATCTCTTTATCAAGTTGTTTCAGCTGATAATCATCAGTTGAACGAGGCAAGCCAGCCGTTTCAAGAAGGAAATCTAGTCGAAATCCTCCTGATACCATTTCTCTAACTGTCTCTGTCTTTCGTGTCGTAAGGCTTCTTCCTTGGCTTCAAGCTCTCTTAATTTTTTTAGGTAAGTTACTTCAGTACGAAAGCGTTCATTCTCTTCTTGAAGGACTCTAGTTTAGTCATTTGTTTCCAGTTTTTCTTTGGCTTGCATCCCATTTTAGACGGTCTCCCTCTGATTTTCTCAATAATAGTAGACCCATTTTTCTTGTATTTTACGAGCCAATTAGGAAGCATTCCACGATTTGGAAGAACATAGTCGAGGGATACACTTTCTTGAGGACAAACTTCAAGTAAGAGTTTATCAATTATTTCTTGTTTTAATTCAGGGGAATACTAAAAATTTTTCCTTTTCTTAACACTCTCTAATCCAAAACGATTGATTAACTTAAACAAGTATCTAAAGATTAGAAATATTTCCCCCTTATCTATTTGAAAGTTGCTTGTAGCTATATCCTTGTTTTCTGAGTTCATAGATCTGAACTTTATTCTCATATGTTAAGACATAACAAAACACCCCGAAAGTTAGACTTTCGGGGTGCGGTTCAACATCTCGCTTTTTAAATACAATCTTTATAAAATAAAAAGCACTTATAAAGTGCTTACTAGCTCCGCCAGTAGGACTCGAACCTACGACATCATGATTAACAGTCATGCGCTACTACCAACTGAGCTATGGCGGAAAATATAGTCCGTACGGGATTCGAACCCGTGTTACCGCCGTGAAAAGGCGGTGTCTTAACCCCTTGACCAACGGACCATTGATATGTTCTTTTTCAGAACATATTCTATTATATCAGCTTTTTATCCTTTGTCAACTATTTTTTTGATTTATTTTTTAAAATTTCTTTTAAATATTTAATTCTTAGACGAGAAACTGGACAGCGATGGCCTTCATAAAACACAATTTCTTTTGTTTTCTTATCATAATCACGAATATTATCAATATTTGCTAAAAAAGATTTATGAGAAGAAAAGAAACGTTTGGTTTTCTCATCCTGCTCCTGAACACTGGAAATGGTTCCATAAAATTCTTTGATAAAATTTTTTCCAACAATCCGCAGTTTATGAGAAGAGCCCGAAGTTTCAATATATAAAATATCATTAAATGGCACGCGCACGTCATTCCCACGATAACTATATTCAAAGTAGTCAACCATGTTGGTATTTGCAATCAAAGTATTTTTCGTATAAATAATACAGTCTTTTATACGTTTTTTAAAGGAAGTATCATTTATATCTTTATCAATAAAATCGAGAGCGGATACCTTATATTTAAACGTCATAGTAGCAAACTCTGATTTTGAGGTTACAAAGACGATGATTGCATATGGGTTGTGATGACGAATAAAGCGAGCAACCTCCAATCCTTTTGTTTCTTCCCCTTTAATATCTATATCCAGAAAATAAATCTGATTTACATCCTCATTCTCAACATATTCTTTAAATTCTTGAATTTTTCCTGTAATTTTTACTTGGATATCTAGACCCATTTCATCAGCAATTTCTGCTAATATTGTCTCCATACGGACCTGATGGGATAATGTATCTTCTAACGCTAAAATTCTCATAGGCTATTCCTTCTTTTTATTGTTAATACTTGGGTGAAATCATGCTTATTTATTTCTGTGTCAAGCATGATATATTCATAATTCTCTAAAATTTCTTTCAGATTATTTAAACCTAAACCTCTTCTATAACCTTTAGTTGAAAACTCTGGTTCATAAATTTCTTCTAAGTCTAATTTTCTTTGCTTGCGGGAATTTTTTACAACAAAAATGATTTCTGTATCCAACTGAACTAGGGTCACATGAATCATTTTCTCATAGCTTTCGATAGCTCCCTCAACAGCATTATTTAATAAAATACTGGCTATCCTCACAACATCTAACAGCTTAATAGGCAATCTCTCAACAGGATCCTTTACTTCAAAGGTCAAATCAATCTGATTATCACGCGCCTTAAATAAAGTTTCCGTCATAACACTCCGCAGAGCAGAATCTCCAACATTATTCAAATCAAAATAAGTATATTTATCCGAACGTAATTTTAAATTTGCATCAACTAAAACCTCTTGATAGATTTTTTCAATTTCCTTGATATCTTGAGTATTGATAGCCATCTGAAAGCTAGTCAGCATTCCTGCATAATCATGACGAAAACCTCGAATCTCATTATACAGAGAAACTATTTCGTCAGTGTATTGTTGCAGTTGAAGCTGTTCCAACTCTTTTTGTTTTATTTCCTCTTCTTTTTCATATTTTTCTCGAACTGCTTTTAAATAAAAAAGCGTGGACATAAACATTAAAAAACAAATAGTTGCCAGCATGCTGCTGAGACTATTAAAATGTTTGACTTCACTTAGCCAATGAGAAATATTTAATAGGAAGATATCTATAAAATAAAATAGATTGATTCTATTAATTGTATTTTTAAAGACCTGTTCCTTAAAATCTCTAAGTCGAAAGTCAAAGTAGTCAATAGATTTTAACATAAAGAAAAGGGAAATAAGTTCAATAAAAATATAAAAAGTACCCCAATTAGTCTCTACAAATTGATCTCCAGTAGCAGACGAAATAATGACTGCAAAAAAAAGTCGAAGAAGTATACACTGCTAGGTAAAGGAAAAAGGATAGAAATAAAGCAAAGGGAGTAGATAATTTTTCTTTTTTGTAAAAATACCAATAGAAAAAAAGAGGTTGAATTAATATTCCAGAATAGTATAAAATATATCTTAATAAAACAAAAATAGTTTCAAAGTTTAATATCAATAAGGGTAAAGGAATTAAAATTCCAATACATAGAAAAGTAAAGTAAAACCTAGATTTTACTTTATTTGTTATTTTTTTATAAATTTTTATAATTGCAAAAACTTCTATTAATTGAACACTACCCCATAATACTAATTCTAACATTCTTCCTCTCTCCCAAATTACTTATCTCATGATATAAATTTATTTACCAAAAAATTTAATGAAACCTCCAAAATTTAAGCGTCTGCTGTCTCCTCCAATAACTTTTTTTAGTTCTTTCTCATTTAAATTTGTAAATTGAGTCAGCGCTTTGAAGTTTTCTTGAGTTTTTTTCATCATAATCTCCTAAAAATTTTTTTGTAAGTTTTACCTTACAAAAACTATTATAAATAAATTCTTAAATCATCGTCCAAACTCATCTAAAATGTATTTTTTTATTCCTGAAATGTTATTTTATCAAAAAAACAACAAAAAAACACGAAGTTTTTCGTGCTGTGCTACTATATAAAATAAAATGATCCCAGCAGGATTCGAACCTGCGACCGTTCGCTTAGAAGGCGAATGCTCTATCCAGCTGAGCTATGAGACCAATACCATTTCATTCTATCAGAAAAATCTTCTATCGTCAAGATTCACTTATGATAAGGACTCCCCTGCTGAATCATAAAAGCACGGTAAATCTGTTCTACCAGGACAAGACGCATCAGTTGATGAGGGAGCGTCAATTTTCCAAAACTCATCAGTAGATTGGCTCTTTTTTTAACAGCAGAATGCAGACCCAAGCTTCCACCAATAACAAAAGTAATATCAGAAAAACCACGGACTGTGATACCGTTTATAATAGAGCTAAACTCTTCTGAAGGAAATTGTTTCCCTTCAATAGCCAAAGCAATCACAAATTCTCGCTCAGCCACTTTTGATAAAATGCGATTTCCTTCTTTTTCGAGAATTTGCTGATTCTCCAAATCACTAGCTCTATCCGGCGTTTTTTCATCTACTAATTCCAAAATTTCTAACTTACAAAATCGGCTAAGACGCTTGGCGTATTCAGCAATTCCATCTTTGAGATACTTTTCTTTTAATTTTCCAACGGTTACAATTTTTATTTTCATATTTATATTCTATCATATCCACATAAATTTCACACTTTATTCACAAAACTTTTTTATGTACTACTTGATTTATCTATGGATTTTCTAACCTCTATCAACATTTTTTCTAAGTTTTCCACAAGTTGTGGAAAACTTGTGGATTTTAAGTTATAATTAAGAATAGATTTTTATAATTTCATCAATTGTAATCCAAGGAGGAAAATATGAAAAACGCTTCAAACTTCTTCAAAAAGTTTTTGTTGCTTTTTATTGTTTTAGTTGTGGGCTTTATTGGCGGAAGCCTAGGAAATTTAGCTACTACATTTTTTACTGCTAAATTAGCTAGTATCAGCTCTTCTAATTCTAAAACCACAATATCAACTGCTTATAAAAACTCAACCGACACCACAAAGGCCGTTAAAAAGGTCCAAAATGCAGTTGTATCTGTTATCACTTACGCAGATTCCAATAAACAAGAAATTATCAATAATGAATCAAATGATGAGCCTCAGGTCGCTAGTGAAGGATCTGGAGTGATTTATAAGAAGGAAGGAAAATATGCCTACCTTGTTACCAACACTCATGTTCTGAATGGTGCAACAAATGTTGATATACTTTTAGCAGATGGTAGCAAGGTTCCAGGAGAAGTTGTTGGTTCAGATGTTTATTCTGATATTTCTGTAGTAAAGATTAGCTCTGAAAAAGTAACTGATGTAGCCGAATTCGGGGATTCTAGCTCCCTGACAGTAGGAGAAACTGCTATTGCAATCGGAAGCCCTCTTGGAACAGAATATGCCAACTCTGTAACACAAGGAATCATTTCCAGTCTGGGTAGAAATGTGACACTTCAATCTGAAGACGGTCAAAATATTTCAACAACTGCACTTCAAACAGATGCTGCTATCAACCCTGGTAACTCTGGCGGCCCACTCATCAACATTCAAGGACAAGTAATTGGCATTACATCTAGTAAAATCTCAAACAATGACCAAACCTCTGTAGAAGGTATGGGATTTGCGATTCCATCTAATGACGTTGTCAATATCATCAATCAATTGGAACAAAGTGGTACAGTTACACGCCCTGCTCTAGGAATCCAAATGCTCGATTTGGCTAATATTACCACCACTGACTTAGCAAAATTGAATCTTCCTTCATCTGTAAAATCAGGTGTCCTTGTTCGCTCTGTTCAAGAAGGTATGCCTGCTGAAAATAAGCTTCAGAAATACGATATCATCACAAAAATTGACGATAAAGAAGTTGAATCAACCAGTGATTTACAATCTGCACTCTACAAGCATGCTATCGGAGATGAGATAAAAGTTACTTACTATCGTGATGGTAAAGAAGCAACAACAACCATTAAACTGACTAAATCAACTCAAGATTTGGGCGGCAATTAAATCATTTACAGAATTGTCAACACACCTTTACACGATCGTAAAGGTGTGTTATTCTATATACAAATGGAAAATTATCAATATATATCACTAAAAGACATTCGAACAAACCCTTATCAACCTAGAAAAAATTTTTCTCAAGAAAAGATGAATGAGTTAGCGGCTTCTATTAAAGAAAATGGAATTATTCAGCCTATTATTTTGAGAAAATCTTCCTTATTTGGTTACGAAATTTTAGCAGGTGAAAGACGATTCCGAGCTGCTAAGATTGCTGGCTTAGAAAACATTCCTGCCCTCATTAAAGACCTATCTGACGATGACATGATGAAGCAAGCCATTATTGAAAATTTGCAAAGAGAGGATCTAAATCCAATTGAGGAAGCTGAATCTTATCAGCATCTGATTGACAGGGGCTTGACTCACGAAGAAATTGCGACAATTATGGGAAAATCCAGGCCTTATATCAGTAATCTTGTACGTTTGTTACATCTGCCCACTTTCATCCTTAATGCTATCAAAGAGGAAGTCATTTCTCAAGGACATGCTCGCCTCTTGATTCCCCTTAAGAAAGAAGAACAATCCTTCTGGCTTGAAAAAATTGTTCAAGACAATCTATCCGTGCGTGCTCTTGAACATTCATTACAGAAAACAAAAAAGTTAAAGAAGAAAAAGACGAAAGAAATTTTTGCTCATTCTGAAGAAGAAAAACTGAAAAAAATCCTTGGTTTGGATGTCATTATTCAATTAAAAGGTCATTCAAAAGGAAAAATAATTCTTCCTTTTGAAAATGAGGAAGAATACCAACGAATTATAAACAGCTTGAAATAGAGCTGTTATTTTCTTTTTTAAAACTAACAGACTTGTCCACTAAAAAATCCTTATAAAACCTTGAAAAATAAGGAATAGTCTAGTAATTCACAAACTGTGGATAACTTTTATAAACATTGTTATTTTTTCTTCACATCTTGTGGAAAACTATCTGATTTTATGTTAAAATGAAATTCGATATAGAGAAAAATTTTGTGAAAAGGAGGAGTGAAATGACCAAAGAGCAAGAATTTTGGCAGAGAATTTTAGAGCTTTCAGCCGCTCAGTTAAAACAAACAACTTATGACTTTTTTGTAGCTGAAGCTCAGTTAATAAAAATTGATAATAATCAAGCCACAATCTTTCTTGACAGCCCCGTAAAACAACTATTTTGGGAACAAAATTTAGTTGGCGTGATTCTTACAGCTGGATTTGAGATTTTCAACGATCAAATCACTGGAAAATATGTCTTTGAAGATGCAGGAAACGAAGAGTTGTCGAAACATCCGCTGGAAGAATGCACTGAAAAAGTTTCATTTCGACCAAGTTTACCGCCGATTGATACTGGATTAAAAGCTAAATATACATTTGATAATTTTGTACAGGGAGATGGAAATATCTGGGCTAAAGCAGCAGCCTTGGCTGTTTCTGAAAATTTAGCAACAACTTATAACCCACTCTTTATTTATGGCGGTCCAGGGCTAGGAAAAACTCACTTACTCAATGCTATCGGCAATCAAATTTTGGAAAATATTCCTGATGCGCGTGTTAAATATATTCCAGCAGAAACTTTTATCAATGATTTTCTGGAGCATCTGAGGCTCGGTGATATGGATAATTTCAAAAAAATCTATCGCAGTTTGGATTTGCTTTTAATTGATGATATCCAATCCCTTGGAGGAAAAAAAGTCTCTACTCAGGAAGAATTTTTTAACACTTTCAATGCACTTCACGGAGATAACAAGCAGATTGTGCTGACCAGCGACCGTAGTCCAGATCATCTTGATAATTTGGAAGAACGTTTGGTCACACGCTTCAAATGGGGGCTTACTCAAAATATTACTCCGCCCGATTTTGAAACTCGGATTGCTATCCTCAGAAATAAGATCGAAAATCTTGACTATATTTTCCCTAATGATACTTTGGAATACCTCGCCGGACAATTTGACTCAAATGTTCGAGATTTAGAAGGAGCTCTAAATGATATTACGCTCATTGCAAGAGTTCGCAATTTAAAAGAAATTACGATTGACATCGCTGCTGAAGCTATTCGTGCTCGCAAGCAAGACTCCAGTCAAGTGACAGTCATTCCGATTGAAAAAATCCAGTCTGAGGTAGGTAATTTCTATGGCGTCAGTGTCAAGGAAATGAAGGGAAGCCGTCGAGTCCAAAATATTGTTTTAGCCAGACAAGTAGCCATGTATCTAGCTCGTGAACTAACAGATAACAGCCTACCAAAAATTGGACGAGAATTTGGCGGCAAAGACCATACAACAGTTATACATGCGCATGGAAAAATCAAAACTAGACTTGAAACGGACGACAGCTTACGCCTTGAAATTGAGAATATCAAAAACAAGATAAAATAAAGGTGTGGATAACATTTAATTTACCTGAGGCTTTTTCCACAAGTTGTGAACAAGTCTCAAAACTTGATTTTAGCAACTTCAAATCATTTTTCCACAAGTTCCACAAGAACTACTATTACTATTAACTTAATAATCATAAATAATAAAAGGAGTCCCTATGATTCACTTCTCTATTAATAAAAATTTATTCCTGCAAGCTTTAAATACTACAAAAAGAGCCATCAGTAATAAAAATGCAATTCCAATTTTATCAACAGTTAAAATTGATGTAACGAAAGAAGGCATTACCTTGATTGGTTCCAATGGTCAAATTTCCATTGAAAACTTCATTTCAGTTCAAAATGAGAATGCTGGACTTTTAATTACTTCACCAGGTTCTATCTTACTAGAAGCAACTTTCTTTATTAATGTTATTTCTAGTTTGCCTGATATTGTGCTTGATTTTAAAGAAATTGAGCAGAAACAAATCGTCCTTACTAGTGGTAAGTCAGAAATTACGCTGAAAGGAAAAGATGCTGATCAATACCCACGCATCCAAGAAGTTTCTACCAATAATCCGCTAGTTCTGGAAACAAAAATTCTCAAAAATATCATCAATGAGACAGCTTTTGCTGCCAGCACGCAAGAAAGTCGTCCGATTTTAACGGGTGTTCATTTTGTTTTGACAGAAAATAAATCGCTCAAAACAGTTGCGACAGATTCTCACCGGATGAGTCAAAAGAAGATTACTTTGGACAAAAACGGAGATAACTTTGATGTGGTGATTCCTAGCCGTTCTCTGCGTGAATTTACGGCTGTTTTCATAGATGATATTGAAACAGTAGAGGTTTTCTTTGCCAATAATCAACTTCTCTTTAGAAGTGAAAATATCAGTTTTTATACGCGCCTGCTGGAAGGGAACTATCCTGACACAGACCGCTTGATTCCGACAGAATTTTCAAGCGTTGTGACCTTTAATACCAATAATTTACGTCATGCCATGGAACGGTCGCGCCTTCTATCCAATGCGACCCAAAATGGAACAGTGAAATTGGAGATTGTGAAAGGAATTGTCAGCGCTCATGTACATTCACCAGAAGTTGGACGCGTAAATGAAGAAATTGATACAGAAAGTGTGTCAGGAGAAGATTTGACTATTAGTTTCAATCCCACCTATTTGATTGAAGCTCTAAAGGCAGTTGATAGCGAGCAGGTGACCATCAGCTTTATTTCAGCTGTTCGGCCTTTCACCTTGGTACCAAGCGAAGATGCTGAAAACTTTATCCAGCTCATCACTCCAGTCCGTACCAATTAGAAGATAATATTTAAGACAAGGTTGGATACGTCCACCTTGTTTTATTTCAATAATTTTCAAGTAAGTAGACTCAAAAGATGTGATATAATACGGGTATGATTATATACTGATCAGTCTACATAGAGGACTGAAAAAAGAAATGGAAAAATAATATTATTAAAAGGAGCAGCATATGTACGAACTTGGAACTTTTGTAGAAATGAAAAAACCTCATGCTTGTACAATTAAGTCAACTGGCAAGAAGGCTAATCGCTGGGAAATTACACGCTTGGGCGCTGATATTAAAATTAAATGCAGCAACTGCAATCATGTCGTCATGATGAGTCGCCATGATTTTGAGAGGAAAATGAAGAAGATTCTAGATTAGATTCTAGGATGGTTTCTTTGAAAATATTGAAAGAATAGCTTCTCAAAGATTTTTTAAATTTCGTGGATGATTATCTAAATCCTCATTATAGCCATTATCAAGACTTTTTCCTTGTTTTAATTCTGGTTAAAAAGACTTCACATGTTTTTACTTTTTGTGCTATAATGTTAGGGATTGAAATGTGAACGGAGAATGATAAAATATGGCTTTAACAGCAGGAATCGTTGGTTTGCCGAATGTTGGTAAGTCAACTTTATTTAATGCAATTACAAAAGCAGGGGCAGAAGCTGCCAACTACCCTTTTGCGACAATTGATCCAAATGTCGGTCGGGTAGAAGTGCCAGATGCTCGTTTGGACAAATTAACAGAATTGATTAAACCTCAAAAGAAGGTTCCCACTACATTTGAGTTTACAGATATTGCAGGTATTGTAAAGGGAGCTTCGAAAGGTGAAGGTCTGGGAAATAAATTCTTGGCCAATATCCGCGAAGTGGATGCTATCGTTCATGTAGTCCGTGCCTTTGATGATGAAAATGTCATGCGGGAACAGGGCCGTGAGTCTGATTTTGTCGACCCTATGGCTGATATTGAGACCATCAATCTAGAGCTTATTTTGGCCGATCTGGAAAGCATTAACAAACGCTATGCACGTGTTGAGAAAATGGCTCGAACTCAGAAAGACAAAGACTCAGTTGCAGAATTCAATGTTTTACAAAAAATCAAGCCAGTTCTGGAAGATGGTCTGTCAGCTCGCACAATTGAGTTTACAGAAGAAGAACAAAAAATCGTCAAAGGTCTCTTTCTCTTAACGACTAAGCCAGTTCTTTATGTGGCCAATGTCAGTGAAGATGAAGTTGGAGATCCAGATAATATTGACTATGTGAAGCAGATTCGCGAATTTGCTGCTACAGAAAATGCTGAGGTTGTTGTCATTTCAGCGCGTGCAGAGGAAGAAATTTCTGAATTGGATGATGAAGATAAGGCTGAATTTCTAGAAGCTATTGGCTTGACAGAGTCAGGGGTAGACAAATTGACACGTGCAGCCTATCATCTATTGGGACTTGGAACCTACTTTACCGCTGGTGAAAAGGAAGTCCGGGCTTGGACCTTCAAACGTGGCATGAAAGCTCCTCAGGCAGCTGGTATCATTCACTCAGACTTTGAGAAAGGTTTCATCCGTGCAGTGACGATGTCTTATGATGATTTAGTGAAATATGGATCTGAAAAGGCGGTAAAAGAAGCTGGACGCTTACGTGAAGAAGGAAAAGAATATATCGTTCAAGATGGCGATATTATGGAATTCCGCTTTAACGTGTAAATTAAGTGTAAATTTAAAATACATAGGTTGGAAAGAAATTTCCAGCCCTTTTGGCTTTTATAAAGGAGTAAAATGACAAAATTAATTGTTGGATTGGGAAATCCAGGAGATAAATATTTCGAAACAAAACACAATATTGGTTTTATGTTAGTTGACAAGATGTGTAAAGAATTAAATCTAAAGTTTACAGCAGATAAGATTTTTCAAGCGGAAATTGCTTCAACTTTCTTGAATGAAGAAAAAGTCTATTTTGTAAAACCGACTACTTTTATGAATGAAAGTGGAAAAGCAGTCCATGCCTTGCTCACTTACTACGGCTTGGATATAGATGACTTACTCGTTATCTATGATGATCTAGATATGGAAGTTGGAAAAATTCGTCTTCGTACCAAGGGTTCGGCTGGTGGGCACAATGGTATTAAGTCCATCATTAAACATATTGGAACACAGGAATTCAAGCGAGTAAAAATTGGCATAGGAAGACCTAAAAATAATATGTCAGTTATTCATCATGTTTTAGGAAAATTTGATCAAGAAGATTATATCAGTGTTTTAAATACATTAGATAGGGTTGACAGTGCTGTAAATCATTATTTACAAACTGATAATTTTAAGCAAACCATGCAACAATATAATGGATAAGACAATGACACTACTTGATATATTTGGTCGAAATCGACAAATTGTAGACTGGAAGAAACAATTACAAAAGAAGACCCGGCAGTTAGTAATGGGACTTTCAGCTTCAACAAAAGCTTTGGCGATTGCCAGTAGCTTAGAAGAGCAGGAGAAAATCCTAGTCATCACTTCGAGTCAAAATGAAGCAGAGCGTCTGGCTAGTGATTTGATTTCTTTGTTGGGAGAAGAAAAGGTCTACACTTTCTTCGCAGATGATACACCTTTGGCTGAGTTTGTTTTTTCATCTCAAGAAAAAATCTTTGCCCGATTAGAGGCCATGAATTTTTTATCGGACAAAGAGAAAAATGGTATTCTAATCATCAACGTTGTAGCCAGTCGCTTATTATTGCCCCAGCCTGATATTTTTAAAAAATCTGAGCTTATCCTTTCTGTTAGTAAAGAATATAATCTTGACAAGCTAGTAAAGTCTTTGTCAAGGAATGGTTATAAAAAAGTTTCGCAAGTTCTCAGCCAAGGAGAGTACAGTCTGAGAGGGGATATTCTAGATATTTTTGAATGCTCGGCTCAATATCCTTATCGGATAGAATTTTTTGGCGATGAGATTGATGGCATAAGAATTTTTAATCCTGAAAATCAACTTTCTCTTGAAAATGTGGAACAGATTTTAATAGAGCCTGTCACAGATCTTCTATTGACAGAAGAAGATTATGCAAGGGGACATAAAAATCTAGAAGCAGCTCTTTCTACGGTTCTTGATCCTTCTTTGAAATCCTATTTAGAAGAAGTGTTGAGCTCTGCTAGAGAGCAATTTCATCATGCCGATATTCGCAAATTTCTTTCTTTATTCTATCAGAAAGAATGGACTATTTTAGACTATTTGCCAACGCACACTCCTATATTTTTTGATGATTTTCAAAAGATAATGGACAAGCATGCCCAGTTTGAGTTAGAGGTTGCAAATATCTTGACAGATGATTTACAAAACAGTAAAGCATTATCAAACCAAAAATACTTTGCAAATAGTTATCAAGACTATCGTAAATATAAACCTGCTACATTTTTTTCTAACTTTCATAAAGGATTGGGGAATTTAAAATTTGATGCACTTTATCAATTTAATCAATATCCGATGCAGGAATTTTTTAGTCAGTTTCCTCTAGTAAAAGAAGAAATCAATCGCTATAGAAAATCAGATTATACAGTAGTTTTGCAGGCGAATTCATCTTCAAGTTTACAAAGTTTACATAAAAATTTACAGGATTATGAGATTCATTTAGACTATATCAAGGAAAAATCAATCCATGAAAAAGCTGTACAGCTGATAGAAGGAGACTTAGGTCAAGGATTTAATTTTGTCGATGAAAAAATCGTTTTGATTACTGAACATGAGATGATTCAGAAAAAAATCAAACGTAGGATTCGTCGTCAAAATATTTCCAATGCTGAAAGGCTGAAAGATTATAATGAACTAGAAAAAGGCGATTATGTGGTTCATAATATCCACGGTATTGGTCGCTATTTAGGAATTGAAACGATTGAAGTTTCAGGAGTTCATCGGGATTATTTGACGATTCAGTATCAAAATGAAGATCGTATCTCCATTCCAGTGGATCAAATCAATCTTTTGTCTAAATATGTAGCCAGCGATGGAAAAGCACCTAAAATTAACAAGTTAAATGATGGGCGTTTCCAAAAAACGAAGCAAAAAGTACAACATCAGGTTGAAGATATTGCTGATGACCTTATTAAATTATATGCGGAGCGTAGTCAATTAAAAGGTTTCCAATTTTCTAGTGACGACCAGTATCAAGTAGAGTTTGACAATGCCTTTCCGTATGTGGAAACAGATGATCAGCTCAGAAGTATCCAAGAAATCAAGAGAGATATGGAAAGCGACCGTCCTATGGACCGACTCTTGGTTGGAGATGTTGGTTTTGGGAAGACTGAGGTAGCCATGCGGGCTGCTTTTAAGGCTGTCAGCGATCATAAGCAGGTGGCTATCTTGGTTCCGACCACTGTTTTGGCTCAGCAACACTACACAAACTTTAAAGAACGTTTCAACGATTTTGCCGTGAGTGTCGATGTTCTCAGTCGTTTTAGAAGCAAAGGGGAGCAAAAAGAGACTCTGGAAAAGTTGGAAAAAGGGCGGATTGATATTATTATCGGTACCCATCGCCTTCTATCAGCAGATGTGATATTTTCTGATTTGGGGCTACTTGTGATAGATGAAGAGCAGCGCTTCGGTGTCAAGCATAAGGAAAAGTTAAAGGAACTAAAAAAGAAGGTTGATGTTCTGACCTTGACGGCTACCCCTATTCCAAGAACCCTACACATGTCGATGTTAGGGATTCGAGATTTATCGGTAATTGAAACCCCACCGACAAATCGTTATCCAGTCCAAACCTATGTTTTAGAGAATAATAGTACAGTTATTCGGGCTGCGGTTTTACGTGAAATAGACCGAGGCGGACAGGTTTACTACCTTTACAATAAAGTTGACACCATTGAGCAAAAAGTTTCTGAATTAAAAGAGTTGATTCCAGAGGCTTCAATTGGTTATGTTCATGGACAGATGACTGAGATGCGTTTAGAAAATACCTTATTAGACTTTGTTAATGGTGAGTACGATATTTTAGTCACAACAACGATTATTGAAACAGGCGTCGATATTCCAAATGCAAATACTCTCTTTATCGAAAATGCTGACCATATGGGTCTGTCAACCTTGTATCAACTTCGTGGTCGGGTTGGCCGCAGCAATCGAATCGCCTATGCTTATCTTATGTATCGGCCAGATAAAACTCTAACTGAAGTTTCAGAAAAAAGACTAGAAGCCATTAAAGGATTTACCGAGTTGGGATCTGGATTTAAGATTGCTATGAGGGATTTGTCTATCCGAGGAGCAGGAAATATTTTAGGAAGTTTACAGTCTGGTTTCATTGATTCTGTAGGATTTGAAATGTATTCTCAGCTTTTGGAAGAGGCCATTGCTAAGAAGCAAGGTAAGGAAACCAAGCGCCAAAAAAGCAATGCTGAAATCAATCTTCAAATTGATGCCTATCTTCCAAGTGATTATATTTCTGATGAACGTCAAAAAATTGAGGTTTACAAGAGAATTCGTGAGATTGACAATCGTGTAAATTATGAACATTTGCAAGATGAATTGATTGACCGCTTTGGAGAATATCCGGACGTAGTGGCTTATTTACTAGAGATTGGCTTAGTCAAGTCCTATCTTGATCAGGCTTTTGTAGCACTTGCTGAGCGGAAGCAAGAATCTGTTAGCATTCGTTTTGAAAAAATCTCTCAGCAAATCTATCTGACTCAGGATTATTTTGAAGCCTTGTCAATGACAAACCTAAAGGCTCGAATTGGTGAGCAGAAAGGCTTGATTGAAGTTGTTTTTGATGTTCGACACAAAAAAGATTTCGAGATTTTGGAAAACTTGCTGAACTTTGGTGAAAAATTGGTAGAAATCAAGAATCGAAAAGCTCAATAAACATTACAATTCGGTAAAATTTCAGTTTTTTGGCTTTGTTTCTTTCAAAAGCATGATAGAATATTAAGAGAAAATTGAGGAAAAGACTATGAGATTAGACAAATATTTAAAGGTATCACGCATTATCAAGCGGCGCCCTGTAGCTAAAGAGGTAGCAGATAAAGGCCGTATCAAGGTAAATGGAATCTTGGCAAAAAGTTCGACAGATTTGAAAATCAATGATCAAATTGAAGTTCGTTTTGGCAATAAACTACTAACAGTGCGGGTTCTTGAGATGAAAGACAGTACTAAAAAAGAAGATGCTGCGAAAATGTATGAAATTATCAGTGAAACAAGGATTGAAGAAAATGCCTAGAAATATTGTTCAGATAAATAATCGCTTTATCCAAGATGAAAATCAGCGTCGTAGATATCTTGACGAAGAACGTCGAAAAAGGAATCGCTTTATGGGGTGGGTTTTAATTCTAGTGATTCTGCTCTTTATTCTACCAACTTATAATTTATACCAAAACTATCAGACTTTGCTCAATCGTCGTGTTCAATATACAGAGTTGCAAAAGAAATATGAAAAGCTAAGTGAGGAGAAAACTTATCAGTCTGATATTGCGACCAAGTTAAAAGATGACAGCTATGCTGCCAAATACGCCCGTGCTAAGTATTCTTTTTCAAAAGAAGGAGAATACATTTATACGATACCAGATTTGTTACCACAATAATTATGGAAAATGTACTTCAAAAAATAGAGCAATTTTTATCTTTTTCGGATGAAAAATTAACAGAATTATCCGAAAAAAATCAAGCTTTAAAACTTCAAGAAAAAACAAAGGAAAGGGGAGGTCATGCGTAAGTTACTTTTGCTGCTATTTTTACTGCCAGCATTATCTAGCAGTTTTACAGTCATCAGTACTGAAAAAGAGATTAGTTTAAATGAAGAAGAAAAATATCAGCTTACAAGTACAGTTTATGGCCGATACTATACCAGTATTCCGACTAATCCTAATGTTTATGAGGAAACTCCAACATTTACAGATGCTACTTTGACTACTGTAGCTGGAAAACTTCTTCCAGACCAGCCGATACAGTTGACAGAATTTCATGTCAATGAAGATGGAACTCCAATCTTTAAATTAAAGAATGATCAGTTTGTTATTGCTGATAAAAACATGATTTATGAAGATACGGTTCAGTCTGTTACAAGTGTCAGTCAGAATATGTGGCTGTCTCCTAACTATGCTCTCTATGCTACTGTGCCTATCAACGGTTCTAAAAAAATTGCAGCGAAAGTGCTTCCTTATAGTAAAGTAAAGGTGGTTCAAGTTGCTCAAACGGCTAAGGGAGAATATGCGCAAATTGAAGGGCAGGGTTGGGTGTCTGTCGATTTTCTTTCCGAGGAGGACAATCGGATGGAGAAGGTTCAGGAGATTTTAACATCTAAATATAAAAAGAACGATTTTTCTATCTATGTAAAACAGTTAGATACAGGCAGAGAAGCTGGTATTAATCCAGATCAGCAGATGTATTCAGCCAGTGTAACGAAGCTTGCTTACCTTTATTATGCTCAGGAGGAACTGACCAATCATACACTTTCCTTGGATAAAAAATTGAAATATACTGCAGCGGTTAATGATTTTGCTGGTGCTTATAATCCTGAAGGGAGTGGAAGTATTTCTAAGTCATCGGACGACAAGGAATATTCTGTTCAAGACTTAATTAATGGTGTAGCAAAAGAATCAGATAATGTGGCTCATAATATCTTAGCTTACTATACAAGCAATCAATCTGACAGCAAATTTCAAAAGACTGTTGAAAAAATTGCGGGTAAAAAGTGGGATGTCGAAGGCAGGCAGGCATCTGCTCGAATGGCTGGGAACGTTATGGAAGCTATTTATGAGCAAAATGGTATGATTGTTGATGCCTTATCTCAGACTAATTTTGATGATCAGCGGATTTCTAAAAATATCAATGTAAAAGTCGCTCATAAAATTGGGGATGCTTATGATTTTAAGCATGATGTTGCTATTGTGTATGCTGACTCGCCATTTATTATTGCTATTTTTACTAATAATTCAGATTACGATACAATTTCAAAAATCGCAGATGATGTGTATGGAGTTCTGAAATGATGAATCAGGAATTTCGAAAGAAAATGCAGGAAAAACAGTATTTTCAAAACCATCAGAAAGTGCTCGTAGCAGTTTCTGGCGGTCTAGATTCGATGACTTTGTTCCATCTTTTGCACCAAAACAGGGAAGAGCTTGAGATTGAACTGGGAATTGCGCATATTAATCATAAGCAACGTCTGGAGTCTGATATGGAAGAACAAGAGCTGTCAAATTTTGCCCATCAACTTGGAGTGAAATTTTTCAGCTCAAATTTTTCAGGTGATTTTACCGAGGAAAAAGCTCGATATTTTCGTTATCATTTTTTTGAAGAAATCATGCTGACAGAAGGATACACAGCTTTAGTCACAGCCCATCATGCCGAGGACCAGGCTGAAACGGTGTTTATGAGACTGCTAAGAGGAGCAAGGATTTGCCATTTGTCAGGTATGAAAGAAATTCAACCTTTTGCAAATGGTGAATTAATTCGGCCTCTTCTTTATTTTCATAAGCAATACTTTCCTGAAATTTTGCATTTTGAAGATGAGAGCAATTTTCAAAATGATTATCTTAGAAATCGCATCCGTAATCTCTATCTTCCTAGTCTAGAAAAAGAAAATCCTCGATTTCAGGATTCCTTGATTTCTTTAGGAAAAGAGGTGCAGGATTTGCAAACAGCCTTGTCTCATCTGACGCAAGGACTGGAAGTTACGAATCTGGAGGTTTTTAAGCAACAGATTCCTGAGGTTCAGAGTTTTCTTCTGCAGGAATATTTAAAGAAATTTCCTACTTTAAATCTAAATAAAAAACAATTTGCAGAAATACTAAGAATTTTACGAACAAAAGCCAATTATATTCACCACTTAAAGAATAACTACAAATTAGTCAAGGATTATAAGCACTTTGAAATCAGAAAAATCAGTCGTAAGTCTGATTTGAAAGTGGACTCAATTCTGTTAGAATGTGGTAATCTACTTCAATTTGGGGAGTATCAATTCTCATTTGGCTTTCCTTTGAATGGCGAAAATGTTCAAGAAATTTCTGTTTCACGTGAAACACCTCTTATCTTGCGTTATAGAAAACCAGGTGACTTGCTTTGTTTAAAGGGGCACCATAAAAAACTTCGGCGATTATTCATTGATCAAAAAATCCCATTTGAAGAACGAGAAAAAGCGATTATTATAGAACAGAATCAACAGATTCTGGCAATTGTAAATATTGCTATCAGTGATTTGAGTAAGGAATTAAAAAGTGATATAATGGGTACTGTACTTTATATTCAGAAATTAGATAGGTAAAATTATGCTAGAACAAGATATTAAAAAAATATTAATTACTCACGAAGAAATCGTAACTGCGGCTAAAAAGTTAGGGAAACAGCTGACAGTGGATTATCAAGATAAGAAGCCTATATTCGTAGGAATTTTAAAAGGTTCCGTTCCTTTTATGGCTGAATTGATTAAGCATATAGACACACATATAGAGTTGGATTTTATGCTGGTATCTAGCTACCATGGCGGCACAGCTAGCAGCGGAGTGATTAATATTATCAAAGATATTGATCAGGATATTGCTGGACGTGATGTTCTTTTTATCGAAGATATTATAGATACTGGGCAAACTTTAAAAAATCTTTGTAATTTATTTAAAGAAAGAAATGCAGCATCTGTAAAAATTGCGACTTTGCTGGATAAACCTGAAGGACGTGTTGTTGATATCAATGCAGACTATACTTGCTTTACAATTCCAAATGAATTTGTAGTTGGTTATGGACTGGATTATGAAGAATATTATCGTAATATTCCTTATGTCGGTGTCTTAAAAGAAGAAGTGTATACAAAATAAAGGTTTACTAAATATAAATGAAAAATAAACAAAATAATGGCTTTATAAAAAATCCTTTTCTCTATATTCTGATCATTGTAATTCTAGTTACAGGATTTCAGTATTTCTTTACAGGAAATGCTGCAGGACGCAGTCAGCAAATTAACTACACTCAGTTAGTTAAAGAGATTACGGATGATAATGTCAAAGAGATAAGCTACCAACCAAACGGTAGTGTCATTGAAGTATCAGGTACTTATAAATCTGCCAAAGAATCAAAAGATACAACAGGGATCCAGTTTTTTACTCCAGAAATCTCAAAAGTCAGCAGATTTACTAGTGTCATTTTACCCTCAGACACGACTGTCTCTGATCTTCAAAAGTTAGCTTCTGAACATAAAACAGAGATTACAATTAAGCGCGAGAGCTCAAGTGGTATGTGGATTAATATTTTTATTTCCATTGTTCCATTTATGTTCATTGCTTTCTTCCTAATGTCAATGATGAATCAAGGTGGTGGCGGCGGTGCTCGTGGAGCCATGAATTTTGGACGCAACAAAGCTCGCGCTACTAATAAAGAAGATATCAAAGTACGCTTCTCAGATGTTGCCGGAGCTGAAGAAGAAAAGCAAGAGCTTGTTGAAGTTGTTGAATTTTTAAAAGATCCAAAACGTTATACCAAGTTGGGAGCTCGTATTCCGGCAGGTGTTCTCCTTGAGGGGCCTCCAGGAACAGGTAAAACCCTTCTTGCTAAAGCTGTTGCGGGCGAAGCAGGCGTTCCTTTCTTTAGTATCTCTGGTTCAGACTTTGTAGAGATGTTTGTTGGTGTCGGTGCTAGTCGTGTGCGTTCTCTATTTGAGGATGCTAAAAAAGCAGCGCCAGCTATTATTTTTATTGATGAGATTGATGCAGTTGGACGTCAGCGTGGTGTTGGCCTTGGTGGCGGAAACGATGAACGTGAGCAAACCCTTAATCAGCTCTTGATTGAAATGGATGGTTTTGAAGGCAATGAAGGCATCATTATCATTGCTGCTACCAACCGTTCAGATGTATTGGATCCAGCCCTGCTACGTGCTGGCCGTTTTGATAGAAAAGTTTTGGTTGGTCGTCCTGACGTTAAAGGCCGTGAAGCCATTCTTCGTGTTCATGCTAAAAATAAACCGCTGGCGAAAAATGTTGATTTGAAGCTAGTTGCTCAACAAACACCAGGATTTGTCGGTGCTGATCTTGAGAATGTTCTTAATGAAGCTGCCTTAGTTGCGGCACGTCGTAACAAAACTGTTATTGATGCTTCTGATATTGATGAGGCAGAAGATCGCGTCATTGCTGGGCCATCCAAGAAAGACAAAACAGTATCACAAAAAGAACGGGAATTGGTTGCTTACCATGAGGCTGGACATACAATTGTTGGTTTAGTCTTGTCAAATGCTCGTGTTGTTCATAAGGTAACCATCGTTCCCCGTGGTCGTGCTGGTGGCTATATGATTGCCCTACCTAAGGAAGACCAAATGCTTCTGTCTAAAGAAGATATGAAAGAACAACTGGCTGGACTTATGGGTGGTCGTGTGGCTGAAGAGATTATCTTTAATGTTCAAACTACGGGTGCATCTAATGACTTTGAACAGGCAACTCAGATGGCTCGCAGTATGGTCACAGAATACGGAATGAGTGATAAACTTGGACCGGTTCAATACGAAGGAAATCACGCCATGTTTGGTGCAGCAAGCCCGCAAAAAACAATTTCAGAACAAACGGCTTATGAAATTGATGAAGAAGTCAGAAATCTTCTAAATGAGGCACGAAACAAAGCAGCAGATATTATCCAATCAAATCGTAAGACTCACAAATTGATTGCTGAGGCACTTCTCAAATATGAAACACTCGACAGTACTCAAATTAAATCTTTATATGAGAAAGGTCGAATGCCTGAGGAATCAGAAAAAGACTTAGATCGAGAAGCACATGCCCTTTCCTATGATGAAATTAAATCAAAAATGGAAGAAAAAAATTAAGAATGAAAGAAGTTAGAAAAATTCTAGCTTCTTTTGTTTAATTAATTATTGACAAGAGAGAAAAAATTGATATAATAGAACGTGTTCTAAAAAAAGATTAAATGGTCCGTTGGTCAAGGGGTTAAGACACCGCCTTTTCACGGCGGTAACACGGGTTCGAATCCCGTACGGACTATATTTTTATCATGCCCTGATTAGCAGCGACGCAGAACTATGTCGTAGGTTTGAATCCTACTTTATTTTGAAAACCCGTTAGGAAAGACTGAACCGCACCCCAAAAGTTAGACAGAAAAATCTAACATTTGGGGTGTTATTTTGGCTCTTTGTCAACTGTAGTGGGTCGATGTCAGCTAACATCTGGAGAGGACCGGATTGGTTCTCTCCTTTTTGATATTCAAAGCGATGAGGATTCTAGTTCTAAAGTTGTCAAAGTTCCGAAATCCAAAAGCGTTGCGCTTGATGACTTT
>NZ_KQ968980.1:120924-146750 GCF_001578725.1 Streptococcus sp. DD04 | reverse complement strand
TCTAGCTTAGCGAGGATTTCTTTATGCGTTCCGGCATCTAGAACATCCAAAATCGTAATGTTAGGATCTTTGATTTCCAGTAAGTTTGTGATAAAATTTAATTGTTCCATAAGATTCTTTCTAATGATGCTTTGATCGCTTTTCATTATAGGTCTTATGGGACTTTTTTTCTACAATCGAAAGGCTCCATAATCCCTGCGGTGGATTTACCCACTACAGAAATTATAGAGCCATTTTATACTAGCACTTTTAGATAGTATTTATTGGCCAAAAATCTCTTTTGAAAGTCTGCGACCTGTCGGTGTTGTAGCTAGACCACCTTCAGCTGTTTCTCTGAAAGCAGTAGGCAGACTTGACCCGACTTGATACATGGCGTCAATGACTTCGTCAACAGGAATTTTAGATTCGATTCCCGCAAGAGCCATGTCAGCTGCAATAAAGGCGTAACTGGCTCCCATAGCATTTCGCTTGACACAAGGCACTTCGACCAGACCAGCTACTGGATCGCAAATCAAACCCAGCATGTTTTTGATGACAAAACAAATAGCTTGACTGGCTTGAAAAGGTGAACCTCCAGCAGCTAGAACTAAAGCAGCTGCACTCATAGCAGAAGCGGAGCCAACCTCAGCTTGACAGCCACCTTCAGCACCCGAAATTGAGGCGTTATTGGCAATAACTAGGCCAAAAGCGCCTGCGGATAATAGAAAGTTTAGCTGTTCTTCTTCTGAGAGGCCTAATTTTTCAATAGCGGATGTCAGAACGGCTGGCAGACAACCAGCACTGCCGGCCGTTGGTGTGGCACAAACCAGTCCCATTTTAGCATTGTGTTCATTAACAGCAATAGCGTTTTTTGCCGCAGTCAGAACAGTGTGGTCTGACAAAGCTTTTCCTGACTGGATATAGTGGTCAAGTTTTGCTGCGTCTCCGCCAGTCAATCCGCTGCGAGACTTGCTCTCGTCAAGTCCAAGAAGGACAGAAGCTTTCATGACTTCCAGATTGCGGCCCATCAGTCGCAGGACTTCCTCTCTTTCACGACCAGTTAATTCATACTCGGTAGCAATCATCAATTCAGCAACATTTCCTTGGTAATCCAAGTCAGCTTGCTCAACCAATTCTTTGATGGAATAAAACATACTTTCTCCTATTTAAAGAAATTCACATTATGCAGATGAGGAATATTGCGAATTTCATCAATGGCTTCCTCACAGCTGCGGCTGTCAACTTCAATAATCATAATCGCTTTTTCTCCAGCTTTCTCACGGGTAACATTCATCTGAGCTATATTAATATTGTAGCGTGACAGAGCTTCGGTGACATGGGCAATCATACCTGGGACATCCTGGTGGACAATAATGATGGTCGGAGTATTCATGCTCAGAGATACTGAAAAGCCATTCAGCTCTGTTACTTGAATGTTGCCACCACCGATAGAGACTCCAGTCACACTGATTGTTTTACGGTCATTTTTGACTGTAATCTTTGTCGTATTGGGGTGGGGAGCATTGCTATCCTTTTGAATCGTCCAGACAATCTTGATACCGCGTTTATGGGCAATTTCAAGGCTGTTAGGAATCTCAGGGTCATCTGTCTCCATGCCTAAAATCCCTGCGACAAGAGCCAAGTCAGTCCCGTGGCCTCGGTAAGTTTTGGCAAAAGAGTTAAAGAGCTGGAACTCTACTTCCGTTGGTTCGTCGTTAAAAATGGAGGAGACGATTTTTCCGATACGGACTGCGCCTGCTGTATGACTGCTTGAAGGGCCAATCATCACAGGTCCGATAATATCAAAAACAGACTGAAATTTTAATGATTTCATCCTTTTCTCCTTGCTTCATCTATTCTTTTTCATTATACCAAAGTAATAGCAATTTAGCTCGGATTTTTGAATGTGTTTTCAGAAGAGATCTTCAAATGTTTCTGGGAATAGTTGAGTAATTTAAGGGAGTCGTATAAAAAAATATAATTGAACTTCTATTTTTATTGATTTCTCATCATTTTTTTACAATCTATTCAAACAAATATAAATAAGGTGTTTTTATTCGTTTGTCAATATGGCTGTAATAAATTTAACTCAAGCAATAAATACCCGTAACAAAGAAAAGATAAGATAGAAATATCATTGAAAAGGAGAATTCTATCTATGAATTTATATTTTAAAAAACAAAATAAAATGCTAAAGGCAGGTTTTCTCGGTGTAATTGCATGTGCTGCTGTTTTTCTTCCAGTTGTGGCCAATGCAGAAAGCTATACGGTCAAATCAGGCGATACCTTGTCATCAATTGCTGCTTCACATCAGACGATCGTTGAGAAGATTGCTGAAAAAAATAAGATTAGCAATATTAATTTAATTAGTGTTGGGCAGATTTTAGAATTGGACGAAGCTGCATCTGAGCAAGTAACTGCTGAGAAATCAGCTAAGACTGAAGAAACGTCAGTAAATTCAAATTCTGGTTTGAACAACGAGGACGCTGAAGCTAAGGAATGGATTGCTCAAAAAGAGTCCAGCGGCAGTTATACAGCACAAAATGGGCAATACTATGGTCGCTATCAATTAACCATTACCTATCTAAATGGAGATTTATCACCAGAAAACCAAGAGAAAGTGGCGAATGAATATGTAACGAATCGCTATGGTTCATGGTCAGCTGCTAAAAATTTCTGGTTAGCCAATGGCTGGTATTAAAAAGGTTAATCTTTAGACTGGAGTTAGGCTAGGACATTTCTCCTAGCCTTTTGTTTTACAAGCTTCTCTTTTGCAGCTAAAAAAAGATGATCAAGTTGTTGGTTTACAAGATTGTCAACGTAATTTACATCGTGGAAAATCTTAAAATTTGAGGAAATTCTATCCGTTGTCCTACTTGTTAAATCGTGATATAATAGACTTTGCTCAAACGACCTTCAATCGTTGAAAGCACAGCACGACCTTCAATCGTGAAATAACGAAAAGATGGGAGAACACAATGAGTGATAACTCTAAGATTCGTGTCGTTGTTGGTATGAGCGGGGGTGTAGATTCATCAGTAACTGCTTTGCTCTTGAAAGAGCAAGGTTACGATGTAATTGGCATCTTCATGAAAAACTGGGACGATACAAATGAATTTGGTTTCTGCACAGCCACAGAAGACTACAAGGATGTAGCAGCTGTTGCAGATCAGATTGGCATTCCTTACTACTCTGTCAACTTTGAGAAAGAGTACTGGAATCGCGTTTTTGAATACTTCTTGGCGGAATACCGAGCTGGTAGGACTCCAAATCCAGATGTCATGTGTAACAAGGAAATCAAGTTTAAAGCCTTCCTTGACTATGCCTTGACACTGGGTGCAGATTACGTTGCAACAGGTCACTATGCTCAGGTGAAGAGAGACCAAGATGGCCTAGTACATATGTTACGTGGCAAGGACAACAATAAGGATCAGACTTACTTCCTAAGCCAACTGTCACAGGAACAACTGCAAAAGACTATGTTTCCTCTGGGTCATTTAGAAAAGCCAGAAGTTCGAGCAATTGCTGAAAGAGCTGGTTTAGCTACAGCTAAGAAAAAAGACTCGACAGGTATTTGCTTCATTGGTGAGAAGAATTTTAAAGAATTTCTGAGTCAATATTTACCAGCCCAGCCTGGTCGCATGATGACCTTGGAAGGCAGAGATATGGGCCAGCATGCTGGGTTGATGTATTATACCATTGGCCAGCGAGGTGGTCTTGGAATTGGTGGTCAGCAGGGCGGTGACAACGAGCCTTGGTTTGTGGTCGGAAAAGACCTTAGCCAAAATATTCTTTATGTCGGTCAAGGATTTTATCATGACAACTTAATGTCAACTAGCCTTGACGCTAGTCAGGTTCATTTCACAAAAGAAATGCCAGAAGAATTTACTATGGAATGTACAGCTAAGTTCCGTTATCGTCAGCCGGATTCCAAGGTAACAGTTACTGTAAAGGGTGACAAGGCTGTTGTCAACTTTAATAAACCGCAAAGGGCTATTACTCCAGGTCAAGCAGTTGTTTTCTATGATGGGGATGAGTGCCTAGGTGGAGGCTTGATTGACAGAGCTTATAAGAATGGTCAAGTATTACAGTACATTTAAGTAACTACAAGAGGAACGAGAATGTTTCACTTTTTTAAGAAGAAAAGTGATAAGAAGGAAGAACTTGAAACTCTTTCTGACTATAAGAAGCAGTATTTGGATGAGAAAACGACAGAATCTATAGAAGCATTAATTAAGGTATTAAAGCAATCTAAAGTTTGGCTTCCCTTCAATGCTTATCTAATGGATGAGAGTGAAGGTCAAGAGGGTGTTCGCCTAAAAACCGGTATTCTACAGAAGGGAGATGATTATTTCTATCCCTGTTTCTCAAACTAACAAGAGATTCCAAAAGAATACTATGATCGCTTTTCTTGGTTGCAACTACCTGTCACAGATTGTTTGTTTGCAGCTAAGGGCAGAGGGAGATTTGCAGTAAGAGTGATTGTTTTGGATGTTTTCTCTGAATCTGTCGAGATTGATAAAGAAGCTTTGAAGCGATTCGCCAATCTTAGTTGCTTTAGATTGACAATTTCGCTCAATTTGCTACAATAAAATAAGCAATACCTATGATGGTCAAAGCTCATGGATGTTGCAGGCTTTTTGTCCTGCGCTTCTAGAGACTTGGCCTTTTTTGGTGAAAAAATGAAGGAAAAAGAAATGACACACAATTTTACTGAAAGTTATGATATCGTCGTGATTGGAGCAGGCCACGCCGGAGTTGAGGCGTCTCTGGCTGCTAGTCGCATGGGTTGTAAGGTTCTATTAGCTACCATTAGTATTGATATGTTAGCCTTTATGCCTTGCAATCCATCTATCGGAGGATCTGCTAAAGGCATTGTTGTCCGTGAAGTAGATGCTTTGGGCGGTGAGATGGCTAAGAATATTGACAAGAGCTACATCCAGATGAAGATGCTCAACACGGGTAAGGGACCAGCAGTTCGGGCTCTCCGAGCGCAGGCGGATAAGGAGCTCTACTCTAGGGAAATGCGGAAGACGGTTGAAAATCAAGAAAATCTGACCCTGCGCCAAACCATGATTAATGAAATCTTGGTAGAAGATGGCAAGGTAATCGGAGTCAAGACAGCAACATCTCAGGAGTATGCAGCTAAAGCCGTTATTGTCACAACAGGAACAGCTCTGCGGGGAGAGATTATTATTGGCGATCTCAAATATTCATCTGGTCCCAACCACAGTCTGGCAGCGATTCCGCTGGCGGATAATCTACGTGATCTAGGTTTTGAAGTTGGCCGTTTTAAGACAGGAACGCCTCCGCGTGTCAAGGCGGCATCCATTAACTATGATGCGACCGAGATTCAGCCAGGTGATGAAAAAGCCAATCATTTCTCTTATACGTCTCGTGATGAGGACTATGTCAAAGATCAAGTGCCTTGCTGGCTGACTTATACCAATGCAGAAAGTCATGAAATCATCCAAAACAATCTTCATCGGGCACCTATGTTTTCAGGTGTCGTTAAGGGAGTAGGTCCACGTTATTGTCCGTCTATTGAGGATAAGATTGTTCGTTTTGCGGACAAGGAACGCCATCAGCTTTTCTTAGAGCCTGAGGGCCGCGATACAGAAGAAGTTTATGTGCAGGGGCTGTCAACTAGTTTGCCAGAAGATGTACAGAAAGACTTGGTTCACTCTATCAAAGGTCTAGAAAACGCTGAGATGATGCGGACAGGCTATGCCATTGAATACGATATGATTATGCCCCACCAGTTGCGAGCAACTTTGGAAACCAAGAAAATTTCAGGCCTCTTTACAGCAGGTCAGACCAATGGAACATCCGGATATGAAGAAGCAGCAGGTCAAGGAATTATCGCTGGGATTAATGCTGCTTTGAAAATCCAAGGTAGGCCAGAGTTGATCCTGAAGCGCAGTGATGGTTACATTGGAGTCATGATTGATGATTTGGTGACCAAGGGAACCGTAGAACCATATCGACTCTTGACTAGCCGAGCGGAGTACCGTCTGATTCTCCGCCATGACAATGCAGATATGCGTTTGACAGAGCTGGGACGAGAAATCGGTCTGGTAGATGACGAGCGTTGGGCGCGTTTTAAGGTTAAAAAGAATCAATTCGACAACGAGATGAAACGGTTGGAATCTATTAAACTGAAGCCTGTCAAGGAAACCAATGCCAAGGTAGAAGAGCTTGGGTTTAAAGCTCTGACAGATGCAGTGACTGCTAAAGAATTTATGCGGCGTCCGGAAGTGTCTTATCAAGATGTGATTCAGTTCATTGGTCCAGCGGCAGAGGAGCTTGATGAAAAGATTATTGAGCTAATTGAGACAGAAATTAAGTATGAAGGTTATATTTCTAAAGCTCTGGATCAGGTTGAGAAGATGAAGCGTATGGAAGAGAAGCGTATTCCAGCCAATATTGACTGGGATGACATTGATTCGATTGCGACAGAAGCACGGCAGAAGTTTAAGAAAATCAATCCAGAAACGATTGGTCAGGCTAGTCGGATTTCTGGTGTCAATCCAGCAGATATTTCTATTTTGATGGTCTACTTAGAAGGTAAGTCTAGGAGTATTTCAAAAAATAAAGAAAAACAAAATCACGTTTGAAAGTTTAAACCTGATTTCTTGTCATGGAAAGATTGACACCGTTGTAAATAAATCGTCAATTTCTATTTTGGTTTGTAAATGAAGATGCAATAAATGAAAACGCTATGTGCTCAAATGATAAAAAAATAGGATATAACAATCTAGTCTCAACAATTAATAAATGAAGGTTATTATCAATGCTTGAAATGATAAAAATAGTATACAGATGATGCAAAAAGAATCAGAATTTTCTTTTAAAATCTCACTCTTTTGTCAATTAAGTTTACAATTTTGACAACGAAAAAGTAAACAAGCAGTGTCTAGTTTAGCATTTTAAAGTTTTTACAATCATAATCATGTCGAATATCTTTTTTGAAAGTTTATTTTCTTTATCTGACTATCTCAATTTTAGTTGATTTCTACAATGAAAGTATGATGTAAACTCGCTTTTTTCTTGGATTTATGGTAAAATGGCGGAATAAGAGGTCTGTGATGGAAAAAAAATCGTTTTACCCCTGTGAATCTAGCGATAACAGGAATCATTTCTTTTATAATATTAACTATCTGTTTACGCTTGTTTGGTGACAGTTTTTCAATGATTGTTGCGCTTTTTGCTGTATTATCAGCCTTAACTATCCTTTTTATTCAACAACAGAGAATCTCTAAATTGGATGAAATTGAACAGATTCATTTTGTCAATCATCAGGCAGAAGCTAGTTTGACTGCATTACTAGATAAGATGCCTGTGGGAGTTATCAAGTTTAACGAAGAGAATGAGGATGTTGAATGGTTTAATCCCTATGCTGAATTAATTTTTATAAAAGAAGACGGGAATTTTGATACAGCACTGCTGCAAACTATTTTACAAGCAGCTTATTCAGGTACGGGACACTACGCAACAGTAGGTGATAAGAAATACTCTGTTTATTTAGATTCGGTTTCGAATGTAATTTATTTTTTTGATGCTTCTAACGAGTATGAAGCAACTGTTGGTTTAGTGACAACCCGTCCGGTTATTGGGATTGTCTCAGTCGACAATTATGATGACTTGGAAGATGTGGTTTCAGACTCAGATATTAGCCATATCAATAGTTTTGTTGCTAACTTTGTTGCGGAATTTTCTGAGCAATTTCATATGTTTTATCGTCGGGTGGGGATGGATCGTTATTATCTATTTACGGATTATACGGTTTTGGAGCAGCTGATGGATAATAAATTTTCGATTATTGATCAATTTCGTGCAGAGGCCAAGAATCGGCAACTTCCCTTGACGCTTAGTATGGGCTTTTCTTATGGGGATGGTAAGCATGATGAGATTGGTAAAACTGCTCTCCTTAATCTTAACTTAGCTGAGGTACGAGGCGGAGACCAGGCGGTTGTCAAAGAAAATAATGAAACGAAGAATCCAGTCTATTTTGGTGGCGGAACAGCTGCGTCAGTGAAACGTACTCGAACCCGAACCAGAGCCATGATGACAGCTATCTCAGATAAAATAAAAAGTGTGGATCAGGTTTTTGTAGTTGGTCATAGAAATCTTGATATGGATGCCTTGGGTTCCTCGCTTGGGATGCAGCTCTTTGCTAGTAATATTATTGACCAAGCTTACGTTGTCTACGACGACCAGCAGATGGCGTCAGATATTCAGCGGGCAATCAAAAAATTGAGTCTAGAAGGTGCGGATTATCTGCTGACACTCTCTGAAGCTATGAATAGGGTGACTAGTCGCTCGCTCTTGATTATGGTGGACCATTCTAAGTTGGCTCTAACTCTCTCCAAAGAGTTTTTTGACCGATTTAGCCAAACAATCGTGGTGGACCATCACCGTCGGGATGAGGATTTTCCTGAGAATGCAGTTATTGCTTATATTGAAAGTGGTGCTAGTAGTGCCAGCGAGTTGGTGACGGAGCTGATTCAGTTTCAAAATTCCAAGAAGAACCGCTTGAATAAGATTCAGGCTAGCATTCTTATGGCTGGCATAATGCTGGACACCAAGAAATTCACTTCGAGAGTGACGAGTCGAACCTTTGATGTGGCCAGCTATTTGCGAAATCGTGGTAGTGATAGTGTCGTCATTCAGGATATTTCTGCGACAAATTTTGAAGAATATCGAGCAGTCAATGAGCTGATTCTCAACGGTAAGAAGATTTTGCCAAATGTGATTGTAGCATCTGGGCCTGATAATACTAGCTATGATACAGTTGTGATTAGTAAGGCGGCTGATACGATGCTAGCCATGTCGGGAATTGAGGCAACGTTTGTAGTGAGTAAAAATACCGAAGGTTATGTATCCATTTCAGCTCGCAGTCGCAGCAAAATTAATGTTCAGCGGATTATGGAGAAAATGGGCGGTGGTGGGCACTTTAATCTTGCAGCTGCGCAAGTTAGTGATCAGTCTATTTCTGAAGTTACCCAACGCTTAAACCAAGAGATCATGGATCAAGTTATAAAAAATGAAGAAATAATTGAAAAGGGGAATTGAAATGAAAGTTATTTTTTTAGCAGATGTGAAGGGAAAAGGGAAAAAGGGTGAGATTAAGGAAATGCCTACGGGCTACGCTCAAAATTTCTTAATCAAGAAAAACTTGGCTAAGGAAGCAACTGCACAAGCTATTGGGGAGTTGAGAGGAAAGCAAAAATCTCAAGAAAAGGCTCATGCAGAGATGGTGGCAGAGGCTCAGGCTATTAAAGCCAAGCTGGAAGAGGAAGCTACTGTTGTTGCTTTTACTGAGAAGGTCGGACCAGACGGACGGACTTTTGGTTCTATTACCAACAAAAAAATTGCTGATGAACTACAAAAGCAATTTGGTCTGAAAATTGACAAACGGAATATCAAAGTTGACTCTCCAATTCGTTTGATTGGTTTGATTGATGTTCCTGTAAAAATTTACCAAGATGTGACGAGCGTAATTCGCCTGCGGGTTACGGAAGGGTAAAAAGTTATTGAAGGAAGGATTCACCTATGGCAGAGATTGATGAATTGCGAGCTCAGCCTCAAGATATTTTAGCAGAACAGTCTGTATTGGGCGCCATTTTCATCGATGAGAGCAAACTGGTCTTTGTCCGTGAATATATTGAGCCTGGAGATTTCTTTAAATATGCCAATCGTTTGATTTTTAAGGCGATGATTGACTTGGCGGATCGAGGGGACGCCATCGATGCGACCACCGTTCGCAATATTTTGGACAGCCAAGGAGACTTGCAGAATATTGGCGGCTTGAGCTATCTAGTTGAAGTCGTTAATTCTGTGCCGACCTCTGCCAATGCAGAGTATTATGCTAAAATCGTCTCCGAGAAAGCAATTTTGCGCCGGCTGATTTCGCGTTTGACGGAATCCATCAACCAAGCCTATGATGGCGAGAAACTGTCAGAGGAAATCATTGCGGGTGCAGAAAAAGCCTTGATTGATGTCAGCGAAACGGCCAATCGCAGCGGTTTTAAAAACATCCAAGATATTCTCAATCTTAACTTTGCTAATCTAGAAGCACGTTCTCAGCAAACTACTGATATTACAGGGATTGCGACGGGTTACCGTGAGTTGGATAAGATGACGACGGGCTTGCACGAAGAAGAGTTAATCATCCTAGCTGCTCGTCCTGCGGTCGGAAAGACGGCCTTTGCCCTCAATATCGCCCAGAATATCGGAACCAAGCTGGATAAGACGGTGGCTATCTTCTCCCTAGAAATGGGGGCAGAGAGTTTGGTTGACCGGATGCTAGCTTCAGAAGGAGTGATTAATTCTCATTCCATTCGTACTGGGCAACTGACAGATGAAGAGTGGCAGAAGTATACCATTGCAACGGCGAATCTGGCTAATGCTAGTATTTATATTGATGACACGCCAGGGATTCGGATTACTGAGATTCGTTCGCGGGCTCGCAAGCTGTCTCAGGAGACAGGGAATCTCGGGTTGATTTTGATTGACTACCTGCAGCTGATTACGGGAACGGGGCGTGAAAACCGCCAGCAGGAAGTTTCGGAAATTTCCCGTCAGCTTAAGATTTTGGCTAAGGAGCTCAAGGTGCCAGTGATTGCCCTGAGTCAGCTCTCGCGTGGCGTGGAGCAGCGGCAGGATAAGCGACCAGTGCTGTCTGATATTCGGGAATCAGGTTCCATTGAGCAGGATGCGGATATCGTTGCCTTCCTTTACCGGGATGACTACTATGAGCGGGCCGGCGAGGAAGAGGAAGGCATTCCGAATAATAAAGTCGAAGTTATTATTGAGAAAAACCGGAGCGGAGCACGTGGAACAGTTGAGCTGATTTTCCAAAAAGAATATAATAAGTTTTCAAGTATTTCTAAAAGAGAGGATGTATAGTATGAGTGATGCATTTACGGATGTAGCAAAAATGAAGAAAATCAAGGAGGACATCAAGGCACATGAGGGGCAGATAGTAGAAATGACTCTAGAAAATGGCCGCAAGCGCCAAAAAAGTAAACAGGGCCGCTTGATTGAAGTTTACCCTTCTTTATTTATCGTTGAATATGCAAATGAAGGGGGACAACCAGGTGAAATTACGAACACCTATGTGGAATCTTACACTTATTCAGATATTTTGACAGAGAAAAATTTAATTCGTTATTTTGACCAAGAATAACATGTAATTCCAGAACTTTGTATTGCTTTCTAGAGTTGGGTAAAAAGTCCCAACTTTAAGGAACAGTTCATTTCTGGGATTTTTTCTTAGCCTGAACATGTTTTGCTAAAGATAGCAAATGAGGGCTGGACTGGCTGATTGGCTGACAATAATTATATTTCAGCAAGGGGAGGATTCTTTGTCGGAATCCAGTGCTTAGTATCAATCATAGAAACAAGTTTTAAGAGAACTGAGAATGGCTTTTGTAAAGAAAAAGGTTGGTAAAAGAAATGATTAAAAATTTGGTTTTTGATTTAGGAAATGTTCTGATTGAATGGAATTCTGAGAAAATCTTAACGTATTTTGAACCTGAAAATGAGCGGCGCCAGGTCCTTAGAAAGTCCATTTTTGAGTCGGGTATCTGGCATAAGACGGACAAGGGAGAGCGGAGTTTGAAAGAAGCCTGTGAGGAAGCACTGGCTCAGCTAGATGCTTCCTATCATTCTGCAATTAAGAACACCTTTTACCATTGGTATGAGGTCGTGCAAGTTTACAGTGGTTTACAGGAGAAGATTCGGATATGGGCTAATCAGGGCTATCGCATTTACATCTTGTCAACCACTTGCGAGATTTTTTACCATATTGAAAAAGCTGGTTTGTTACCAATCTATCCACTGCTTTCGGGCTATATCCTCTCATCAGAGGTCGGGGTTGTCAAGCCAGAGTCAGAGATTTATCAAAAACTGCTAAAAAAGTACAATCTGGATCCAGTGGAATCCGTCTTCATTGATGATATTCAGGCTAACTTAGATACGGCAGCTGAACTGGGTTTTGAAACCATCTTATCCACAAGCGAGACAGACAATATAAGGGCTTTGGAGGCTTTGCTAGCTGCGAAAGGAAAGTTTGACTAAACTATGAGATTTCATATTCATCTGCAATTGGAAGTGGTGAAACCAAGCTCCAACCTTGACAATTGCTGATGATTGCGCTATCATAGTCCTATATATGGGAGTCTGTGTACAGTCTGAGAGGAAGTGTAAGCTTCGACCGCACCTGATCTGGGTAATGCCAGCGTAGGGAATTATGCAAGAGAAATCAGAGGTATTTTCGCGCACTTTTCCATATATGGAAAAGTTTTTTTGTTATTAGTAGAAAAGGAGATAGGAGAATGCAGGGCAGCATCGCTTTACAGATCCTTCCTTTGTCACATGATGTGAATCGTTTGGCAGTCATAGAGGAAGTGATTGAGTTTTTGCAAAAACAGCCAGTGAAGATGGTCGTGACGCCTTTTGAGACAGTTCTAGAAGGGGAATGGGAGACCTTATTTCCTATTCTGCAGCAGGCGATTGAGCTTGCAGGCACTCAGGCAGACAATGTCTTTGCTAATGTGAAAATAAATTATGGAAAGATTTTAAGTATTGATGAAAAACTTGAAAAATATCCTGCGACAGCAGATTAGCCTTTTTGGTATGCTGGGAATTCTTGTCATCTGGCAGGTCATGGGCTGGCTCAAGCTCTTACCCAAGTTTATCCTTCCGACACCTCTGGAAATCGGTCAGGCCTTTATCAGAGATGCAGGCTTTCTAGCAGGTCATAGTTGGGCGACCTTAAAAGTAGCCTTGCTGGGTTTAGTCTTGGGTGTCATCTTGGCCTGTATACTAGCTGTACTCATGGATAGCATGAGCTGGCTCAATGATTTGATTTACCCAATGATGGTCGTGGTCCAGACTATTCCGACCATTGCTTTGGCGCCAATTCTGGTTCTCTGGCTGGGGTATGGGATTTTGCCTAAGATTGTGCTGATTATTCTGACGACGACTTTTCCGATTATCGTCAGTATTCTGGATGGTTTTCGGCATTGTGATCGGGATACTCTGACTCTCTTTGAGCTTATGCAGGCCAATCGCTGGCAGATTCTCTGGCATTTTAAGATTCCAGCTAGTCTGCCTTATTTCTATGCGGGCTTGCGCGTCAGTGTTTCCTATGCCTTTATCACGACCGTGGTTTCCGAATGGCTGGGCGGTTTCGAAGGCTTGGGTGTTTATATGATTCAATCCAAGAAACTTTTCCAGTACGACACCATGTTTGCTATTATCATATTGGTTTCGGTTATCAGCCTCGTGGGGATGAAGGTGGTGGCTGTTAGTGAAAAATATGTCATTAAATGGAAATAGGGGCTCAGCTCTGCTATTTTCCAAAAGAAGAAAAGAGGATTATGATGAAAAAAACTTATAAAATGTTGCTGGCAGGTTTGGCTGCCGTGTCTATCTTTGGCCTAGCGGCTTGTGGTAAGTCAGGCTCAGAGTCTGCTAGCAAGGATAAAAAGATTGATTTTATCCTAGACTGGTCACCTAACACCAACCATACTGGCCTTTATGTGGCTCAGGAAAAGGGCTACTTCAAGGAAGCAGGCGTGGATGTGGATATCAAGTTACCGCCTGAAGATAGCAGTTCGGATTTGATTATCAACGGCAAGGCACCTTTTGGTATTTACTTCCAGGACTCCATGGCTAAAAAACTGGATAAGGGTGCAGAAATCACAGCTGTCGCAGCCATTGTAGAGCATAATACTTCGGGCATTATTTCCAAGAAGTCTGCAGGGATTACAAGTCCTAAGGATCTGGCTGGGAAGAAATACGGCACCTGGAATGATCCGGTGGAGCTGGGCATGCTCAAAACCTTGGTCGAAAGCCAAGGCGGCCAGTTTGATGAGGTAGAAAAGGTCCCTAACAATGATTCTAATTCTATTACGCCGATTGAAAATGGTTTGTTCGATGCGGCGTGGATTTACCATGGTTGGGACGGCATCATGGCTCAAACTCAGGGCATGGATACAAATTTCTTTTATATGAAGGACTATGTCAAGGAGTTTGACTATTATTCTCCAGTCATCATTGCCAATAATGATTATCTCAAGAAGAATCCGGACGAGGCGAAAAAGGTCCTGCAGGCTATCAAGAAGGGTTATCAATATGCCATGGAGCACCCTGAAGAAGCAGCGGATATTTTAATCAAGCATGCGCCAGAGCTGAAAAGCAAGCGTGACTTTGTCTTGGCTTCTCAAAAATATCTGTCTGATCAATATGCATCGGATAAAGAAAAGTGGGGTCAGTTTGAGGCTAGCCGTTGGAATGCCTTTTACAAATGGGCCAAGGATAATGACCTTGTAAAAAATGACTTGAGCGATAAAGGATTTAGCAACGATTATATAAAATAATGACAGAAATTAAACTTGAAAATGTAAGTTATGCTTATGATGAGCAGCAGATTTTGAAGAACATCAGCCTACAGGTAGAAGCAGGCCAGGTCGTAGCGATTTTGGGGCCTAGTGGAGTCGGGAAAACGACCCTCTTTAATCTGATTGCGGGGATTTTGGAGGTGCAGTCAGGCAGGATTATCCTAGACGGGCAGGAAAATCCCAAGGGCCGGGTGAGTTATATGCTGCAGAAGGACTTGCTGCTGGGGCACAAGACAGTGCTGGGGAATGTTATCTTGCCCCTCTTAATCCGAAAGGTATCAAAAAAAGAAGCGACGGAGCAGGCAACTCAGATTTTGAAGGAGTTCGGGCTCTTTGATGTGGCTGATAAGTATCCACATGAGCTGAGTGGAGGGATGCGGCAGCGCGTGGCTCTGCTAAGGACCTATATGTTCGGGCACAAGCTATTTCTTCTGGACGAGGCCTTTAGTGCTTTGGATGAGCTGACCAAGATGGAGCTGCACACTTGGTATCTGGATATTCATCGTAGGCTGGGTCTGACGACTCTCCTTATCACTCATAGCATCGAGGAAGCTCTGGCTCTCAGCAACCGCATCTATATTCTGAAAAATCGCCCTGGACAAATCGTGGCAGATCTTCAGCTAAGCTGGTCAGACAGCGAGGATAAAGAATTGCAGAAGCTACGATACAAGCAGGAGATTTTGAAGATTTTGGGAGTAGAAAAGTAGGTGAAAAATCCGTTTCTCATAAGAGTTACGGATTTTTAGCTTTTTTAACTAGTCTTTTTTCAAAAATTTATCTCTATAATATTGGAAGTAAGTTTTTTTACCTGTGATCATTACAATTCTTCCTTCTAAACCATAGCGGAGTTGCTTAGCTTCTTGGTCTGTCAATGTAGTCTCTGCTTCTAATTTAAAAAAATTTCCTTTTTCTGTCTTGCTTGCAGTAGTATCGATGTTGCTAATCTTGGAAGTCAGAGTTTCTTGCTTGTTAATATCGTTTATGGTTGTGAAGCGAATAGGGTTACCGACTTTAAGATGAGCGATATCCTTGGAAGAAATATAAGCGGTAATCTTAATTTTCTTTTCCGTGGTTAGGACAGGATAGAGTTGGGCAAGGAGGCTTCCTTCGGATACTAAGGTAGAATGGCTAGTCTCAGGATTGAGGTGAAGTATCCCATTTTCAGGTGCTGTAATGACAGTTTTTTGAATCATCCCATCTTGCACCTTTCTTTCAGTTTCTGTTTCAAGAATTTTTTGCTCTAAATCAGTTAATTCTTGAGCAACCTTAGTTAGTTGCTGAGCTTTGAGTGATTCTAGCTGACTGTTTAATCCACTCGAGTAGGCTTGTCGAGCACCTGAACCTGCATATTGGATGCGGTAGCTTGCCAGTGTTCCTTCTAATTGAGCAATCTGTGTATCTGCTTGTGCCAGTATTTGATTTTTTAGCTGGTCTTGCGTGTCCATGTTTACTTGTGCTTGATAGGTTTGGTAGAGGGAATAGCCCGCGTTACTACCATCTACTACTGAGTCATTTTGGATAGCTGCCTTGACTGACTTGTAGTCTGAAATTTTAGCTTGGGTCTCAGAAATGAGTTTTGCAATCTCTGTCTGTGCACTGCTAGCAGCGGCATTTTGTGAAGCGATAGCTGCGTTTTGCTGGTCGGTATTACTACGGAGACTGACTGCCTGACTTTGATAATCCCGAAAAGATTGCCGGTAGCCAAAATTATCAGCTTCTGGGAACTGATCATTCCCAGTTTGGAGACTAGCTTGTAAATACTCCAATTGTTTTTTCTGATCTTGGAGCATATCTAGCTGGTTAGAGTAGCTAGCCTTCTGTAGCTCTTCTGCTCCATTTTGATATTGAATGAGCAGGTCACCTTGTTTGACACACTTGTTTTCTGCGAGATGATTCATAATGATTGTATTATTACTCGTGGACTGGATGTTAGAAATGATGCGACTAGGCTCCAGACTGGCACTTGATGAGACAGTAATCTCTTTTTGAGCAAAGAGTCCGAAGAGTAGGGTAAAAAGAAAGAGTAAAGTAATAGGAATAATAACCCTACTAGAGAAATTGTGATAGCGACGGTTGTAAAACTCAGCGCTTTCTAAAAAATCTTGGGTCACTAGGTTCTCCTTTCTAGCTATTGACCAGATTGGCATAGAAGCCGCCCTGATCTAGCAGATCTGTATGGCTGCCCTGCTCTACAATGCGGCCGTGATCCATCACTACGACATGCTCGGTTCGCTCGGCAATTGTCAGACGATGGGCGATAAAAATCAAGGTTTTATCCAAAGCTAGCAGATTATCAACAATTCGTTTTTCTGTTAAAATATCCAAGCTGCTAGTAGCCTCATCTAAAATCAAAATAGGAGCATCCGTCAATAGAGCCCTTGCTAAGGCGATTCGTTGACGTTGGCCGCCCGAAATTCCAGCTCCATCAGAGGTTAGCTCAGTCTGGTAACTTAGAGGCATATTTTCAATGTCTGCACGAATCTCTGCTAGTTCGACAGCACGCAAAACATCTTCTTGCGTAGTGCCTTCTTTGGCGCCCAAAAGCAGGTTGTCCATGATCGTGCCGTTAAAGACATAGGGCTGTTGTGGAAGATAGTTGATATGCTGGCGGAGCGTATGTTTGTCAATCTGATTGAGTTTAACCCCACCTAGACTAATCTGTCCAGAATTTGGGTCGTAAAAATTGACCATCATTTTAGCCAGCGTAGTTTTACCTGAACCAGAAATCCCAACAAAAGCAACCTTTGATTTCTGCTTGATGGTTAGGTTGATATTGGCTAGAACATCTCGTCTATACCCATATTTGTAGCTAACATTTTTAAACTCAATGTCGCCTGTCATCAAACTAAGATCAGATATGATCTTTTTCTCCTCAAACTCAGATTCTACTAAATAGACCTCGTTGAGTCGATTATTAGCTACCTGAGCTGTTTGGAGTTTGGTTTGGAGATTGATGATGTTTTCTAGCGGATTTGTGAAATAGATTAAAAGAGTGTTGTAGGTGATGAGCTGTCCCAGAGTCATCTGCTTATTCATGACCAGCCCCGCCCCCATCCACAGGATAGCAACATTCAGAAGTAACTGAGCTACTTTTTTTAGCGCTTTTTGCTGACTTTCTGCTCTACTATAGACAAAGGACTTTTTTAAATAATCTACAAATTCTCTATCAATCTTCTGATAGCGAAGTTTTTCACTGGTAAGAGACTTAATAGTCTCCATGCCGTTAATATCCTCAATAATGGAAGAGGATAGCACAGCATTGGCCTCCATAGTGTCACGGTTCATCTTTTCAAAGGGTTTCATAAAGGCAAAGATAAGGAGTGTGTAGATAGGTAGGGCCAAGAGACTAATAAAAAAGAGGTTGGTATTTTGTGAGAACAGGACTACTGAGATGATTAGTACGATTGAAACATCGAGAAATATAGATAAGATGGTACTTGCAAGAGCATCAATGATACTATTGGCATCAGTAAAACGAGAAACGATTTCTCCTGTCCGCCGTGTTGCAAAGAAAGACATTGGAAGGTGAAAAACATGCTTGATATAGGACAAAATGACATCAATAGACAAACGTTGTCCCAAAACCAAAAGTAAATAATCCTGAGCGTAACTCAAAACTTGCTGTAAAATATACACCAAGACCAAGCCTAGCGAGATGATCCCTAGCGTACTCCGCATCTGGTCAGGTACATAGGTGTCGATAATAGACTGGAGATAGTAGGAACCAATAATGTTGATGATGGTCACCAGAAAGGTTGCAAGAACGATATTGGTCATCAAGCTCTTTTGTCTAATCAAAATAGGAAGGAAAGAAAGAAGTCCTTGCTTTTGCTCTTTGTGCGGTTTGTAGTCAGGCGTCGGTGCTATGAATATTGCCACTCCTGTCCATTCTGACTCAAAATGTTCCCTAGGTAGCTTGGTCATCTTGACCGTAGGGTCAGGGTCAGCAATATGGATAAATTTCTTATCTTGCCCAGTCACTACATAGTAGTGTAGCAATTTGCCATTTTTGACTACATGCGCTACGAAAGGGTAAGTTAAGTCATTGTGCTCAAAGAGGGACATATCTGCTCTTATGGTTCGCGTCTCAAAGTTTAGCTTCTCAGCGACCCTAACCAAACCAAAAGCTGTCGTGCCCTCCATGGTAGTTTTGGCTAACTCTCGTAGATGCGCTAGTGAGTAATAGGAGCCGTAGTAACCAAAAACCATGGCCAAAGATGTCACGCCGCAATCCATTTGGTCCACCTGAGGACGGTAGTGTCGACGGCGAAATTTCATAGAAGTCTCCTTTTGAAAATATTTTTTGCAGTTATATAGGCTCTGTTGCATTTTAACAATTTGCATCGTATATTGAAGCCTCATATAATGAATAAGTCTATTATAATGTAAACTGTCATTACAAAAACAACTGAATCCCAAAAGTTAAAAAGTGTGCCTGAATGGTAGTTGAATGCCAATGACAAAGTGGACTGATATAGCCCTTCTTTCAGCTGTTTTCTGATTTTACCCCTTTACATTCTTCATATTTCATGGTACAATAGCCTTTGTGTGAAATAGCAGCAGGAAAGCATGAAGCTCGTCAACAGAACATCAGCTATAAAAGTAGCCTTAGCTGTTTGGGCGAAAATGTTCTGCACGAATCAGAGCTTTCTAAGTGACTATTTCCACCGAAATAATATTATTAGGAGGACATACATATGTCACGTTATACAGGACCATCTTGGAAACAAGCTCGTCGCCTTGGCCTTTCACTTACAGGTACAGGTAAAGAATTGGCACGTCGTAACTACGTACCAGGACAACACGGACCAAACAACCGTTCTAAATTGTCAGAATACGGTTTGCAATTGGCTGAAAAACAAAAACTTCGTTTCACTTACGGTGTAGGTGAAAAACAATTCCGTAACTTGTTCGTACAAGCTACTAAAATCAAAGAAGGAATCCTTGGTTTCAACTTCATGCTTCTTCTTGAACGTCGTTTGGACAACGTAGTTTACCGTCTTGGTCTTGCGACTACTCGTCGTCAAGCTCGTCAATTCGTAAACCACGGTCACATTCTTGTTGACGGCAAACGTGTTGATATTCCATCATACCGCGTAACTCCAGGTCAAGTGATCTCAGTTCGTGAAAAATCATTGAAAGTTCCAGCTATCCTTGAAGCAGTTGAAGCAACTCTTGGACGTCCAGCATTCGTATCATTCGATGCTGAAAAATTGGAAGGTTCATTGACTCGCTTGCCAGAACGCGATGAAATCAACCCAGAAATCAACGAAGCGCTTATCGTCGAATTCTACAACCAAAAACTTTAATTTCAATTGGAAATTTATTCAGAAGCCGATTTTGGCTTCTTTTTTATTAGTCCAACAAAAAGAGCCTGAAGCACAAGTATCTCAGGCTATGCATAGTTTATGAGGACTATAGCATCTTTAAAAGAAGATGAGCCATTTGTTCGGGACTTTCTTTTTTTCCCCGAGAAATCCACATCTGGCAGACTCCAAAGAAGGCATTGGAGAGGTAGACGGTGCTATATTCCTTTTCAATTTGACTATAGACTTTTTTGCTAAAACGCTCTTGCAAGCTTTCAGATAGCATGATTTGAAGTTTATGACGCAGGAAATTTTGGATTTCCCTGGTGCCATTTTCCGTCAAGAGGGCAGCCAGAAGGGGCTCTTGGGTCAGGAATTGAAAGACTTCCGTGATAGCTACCGCGATATCTTCTTGATTATTTTCAAAGATGTGTTCTAGTTGATGAAAGAGCCCTTGCTGATAGCGTTCAATCATATCATATTTATCTTTGTAGTGGGTATAAAAGCTACTGCGACTGATACCGGCAGCTCTGGCCAATTCGACCGTTGTGATGTGGTCAAATGATTCCTTATGCAACAATTCAACCATGGCCTTCTCAATGATAGCCTTGGTTTTTTTACGTTTATTACTTTCTATCATCCGCATTTTTCCTTTGCTGGTGAATTATACAAAATTAGACAAGGTGTTCAAAAAATAAATTTTCTACTTGCCTTAATTTTTTTATTGTGTATAATCTATTATATCAAATTTTTAGACAAGGTGTATAAAAAGGGGAGAAAAAATGTTTAAAGAATGGAAAGCTATCTTCAAAAAATCGAAGGTTATTGTGGTGATGCTGGGAATTTCCTTGATTCCGGCTTTGTATAATGTGATTTTTTTGAGCTCCATGTGGGATCCTTATGGCAAACTTTCTGATTTACCAGTAGCGGTGGTCAATCAGGATCAAAAGGCGAGCCTATATGGACAAGACCTGTCCATTGGTTCAGATATGGTCCAAAATATGAAGAAAAATGCAGCGCTGGATTTTCATTTTGTGGATGAGGATCAGGCAGAGAAGGGGCTGGAAAAGGGAGACTATTACATGGTAGTGACTCTTCCCAAGGATCTATCAGCCAATGCGGCTAGTATCTTGAGCAATCAGCCTAAGCAAGTCACGATTCACTATCAAACATCCAGTGGCCATAGTTTTATCGCTAGTAAAATGAGTGATTCTGCCATGACTTCGATGAAGCAGTCGGTCAGTCAGAAGATTACGAAAAGCTATGTGACAAGCCTTTTTGCTAGTATGGATAAGCTAAAAGGTGGACTTGGAACAGCCGCAGATGGGACAGCTAAATTGGCCGAAGGCAGTCAGGAATTATCAAATGGCGGTCAAAAGCTTTCTACTAACTTAGAAAGTCTAGCTCAGTCCAGCCTTACTTTCTCAGATGGAGCCACAGCGCTGTCAACTGGTCTGGTAGCATACACAAATGGAGTGGCTCAGATCAATGCTGGCTTGCCAACTTTTACTAGCAAGATGATGGAATATACAGATGGAGTTGGGCAGCTTTCAGCTGGTGCCAGTCAATTAACAGCTCAGTCAGAAACTTTACTGAATGGAACTAACCAACTGACGGGCAATTCACAGGAATTAGTCGCAGGTGTGGAGCGACTAAACAACGGTTTGGCAGCCTTGCAATCATCCGTCAATAGCAGTGTTACTGCTAATCAGGAAAAGGTTGCTCAGTTGACGGCGGGTCTAGATCAGCTCAATACAGCCATTCAGAATGCTGCGGCGGGAACGAGCTTGCCAACGGAAACAATCACGGCTTCTCTCACGACGATTGCGACCAATGCCCAGTCTTTGGCAAGTAGTGCGCAAAGTGATCGGGCGGCAGCCGTGGCGGCTTTGGAGGGAACAGCTGCTTACCAAAAGCTTTCTGCCAGTGAGCAAGAAGAACTAAAAGTAGCTCTAGCAGGTGGCACGGATTCTAGCAGCAGTGCGGCGGCAGCCATTGTACAGGAAGTCCAAGCTATCCAAACGAATCTGCAAGGACTGCAAACAGCTAGCAGTCAGGCAAGTCAGCTGTCGGCAGCAGCCAATCAAGTCCTGCCAGGTGCTTCAGCTATGATTAGTGGTCTCTACGGTGGTCTAGGTCAGGTAAATGAAGCTCTGTCCTCTGCCAGCACTGGTTCAGCGACCCTTTCTCAAGGCATGACAGCCTATGCAGGCGGACTTTCTCAGGTTGCACAGGGAGTAACAGCTTATACAGCGGGGGTCAATCAGCTTTCTCAAGGAGCAGCCAATCTAGCTAGTCATAATGACCAAGTGACTTCTGGTATCGGTCAGATTAGCTCAGGATTTGCTCAGCTAAATGATAAATCATCTATTTTGGTCACAGGCATGCAAAGATTAACTACAGGTGCCAATCAAATGGCGGATGGTTCTCAGCAGTTAGCAGCTGGCGGTTTAACCTTGAGCGGTGGGCTGGGAGACTTGTCAATCGGTGCTCAGACTCTAAATACAAGCTTGACGGATGCCAAGGGACAATTATCCGAGCTTTCTGTGACAGAGGACAATGCTGCTGCTTTGGCTGGTCCTGTTGAGCTGAAAAAAACAGACAAAGATCAGGTTGGTAAAAATGGTGTTGGTATGGCTCCGTACATGATTTCTGTTGCTCTTTTTGTAGCGGCGATTTCGACCAATGTCATTTTCGGTACGCTGCCTTCTGGTCAGGTTCCAACTTCCCGTAAAGCTTGGCTCAAGGCTCGTCTGGAGGTCAATGGTTTGATTTCTATTTTGGCAGGAATCTTGGTCTATGGAGCGGTTCATTTGATTGGTCTTGAGGCCAACTATGAATGGACGACGTTAGCATTAACCGTTTTAGCCAGCATGGCCTTTATGGCGGTTGTGACGACTCTGGTCACTTGGGATAGTAAGGTCGGGGCCTTTGTCTCCTTGATCCTCTTACTCCTGCAGCTGGCTTCCAGCGCTGGTACTTATCCGCTGCCTCTGACGGCGGAAATCTTCCAAGTGCTCAATCCGATCTTACCGATGAGCTATGCGGTGTCAGGACTGCGGGAAACAATCTCGATGAATGGTCAAATCGGAGGCCAACTAGCCTTCTTGACCGCGACTTTACTACTTTTCATGGCCTTAGGCACAATAGCCTATCGTCCTGATAAGAAAGAAATTATTTAAGATAGAGTAGGCTGGTTTCTTTGTGAAAAGAAAAACTTGGTTTTGTGAAGAGAACCAAGTTTTTTTAGTTTCACGTGAAACGGTTGCTAAATAGCAGAATAATCGATTTTGTAGATTTTCTTCACAAGTCTATTTTATTTGTTATGAAAATCAGAATGTTTTGTTTTCTTTAAGTTTTCTTTATTCTTGCTTTAAGTTTTCATCCGTAAAATGGCTCTAGTTACAAGAAAGAGGAAAAATCCATGGCTAAAAAAACATTTAAAGATAAATTTCAACGATTTGAAACCAAATACATTATTTCCAAAGAAACTTTGGCCGATTTATTGACCGAGTTTGAAGGCCATCTGGTGGAGGATGAGCATGCTTATTCGACCATCAATAATCTTTACTACGACACCCCGACCTATCAAATGATTCGTGAGTCTTTAGAAAAGCCCTATTTTAAAGAAAAATTGCGCGTGCGGACCTACGATGAAAAGCCGAGAGAAGACAGTCAAGTCTTTTTGGAAATCAAGAAAAAGGTGCGCAAGATTGTCTACAAACGTCGCATTTCGATAGATCTAGTGGCTGCAGAGGCTTACTTGGAGGGCGATCACAGTAAGATTGAGGATTGTCAGATTCGTGAGGAAATCGACTGGCTGAGTCAGCGTTACGGTGGCGTACAGCCCATGATGTATATCTACTACAATCGTTATTCTATGAAGGGGATCGAAGATCCAAATGTTCGGATTACCATTGACCACGATTTGACTTACCGCAACTATGATTTGAGCCTTTTGCATGGTCATTACGGGGAAAATCTTCTGCCGGATCATCATGTGATTATGGAAGTCAAGGTGCCAGGAGCCTATCCACTCTGGCTAAGTGAGATTTTGGATCGCCATCAGGTCTTCCCAAGCTCCTTTTCCAAATACGGCGTTGCCTACAAGAAAACGACAGACTATAAAGGAGTTGTAAATCATGCTTAATCACTTATTTTATGATGTTTTCACCGATACGGCCGTGGATCCGGCTATGATGATGCTGGCAATTGGAGTGTCCTTGCTTTTGGGCTTGGTTGTTGCCAAGGTTTACCAGTTTAAGACGGTTTACAGCAAATCCTTTGTGATGAGTTTGGCGCTCTTGCCGACCTTGATTGCGATTGTCATCTTCTTGGTCAATGGAAGTCTGGGAGCAGGGGTTGCCGTCATGGGGGCTTTCAGCTTGATTCGTTTTCGTTCCGCACCTGGAGGAGCCAAGGAACTGGTGTCCATTTTCCTAGTTATGACAATCGGGATTGCCATCGGAATGGGCTATCTGGTCTTTGCGACCGTCTTTACCCTCATCATGTCGCTCGTCATGCTGCTGCTTGAGGTGGTCAATTTTGGACAGATGAAGCATTCCATGCGCCAGCTGACTGTCGTCATACCAGAAAGTCTGGACTATGAAAGTATTTTTGATGATATTTTCAACAAAGCTGCCAATCATGTTGAACTAGCCAATGTCAAAACCTCTGATATGGGAAGTTTGTTCAAGATTAAATACATCATTCAGCTGAATGGTCGAATGACCGAAAAAGAACTAATTGATGCCCTGCGCACGCGCAATGGCAACCTAGAGATTGCTATCAGCCGCTACATCACGAAAGAAAATGAATTATAACTAGAAAGAGGCCAATCATGAAAACAGGCAAGAAAAAAATATTTCAGAAAATAAAACTAATGGTGTCCCTAGCGCTGATGAGCGTTAGCTTGGGGGCTTGTAGCTTGACCAGCCAATCCAGCACAAGTACGAGCACTAGCACCAGTACCAGTCAAACAGCTACCAGTACGACAAAGACGGATACATCTAGCTATTTCACGGATCGTGATCAAGATGCTTCTTATGATGAGTCGACAGCAACCAAGATCAGCTTGAGTGGCTCCACAGCCAAGGTATCCGGTGACGGAGCGAGTGTTTCTGGCTCAACGGTGATGATTACGGCAGCTGGGACTTATGTCCTCTCTGGCAGTAGTGAAAATGTGCAGATTGTCGTCAAGGCTGGCGACCAAGACAAGGTGCAAATCATTTTGGATGGCGTGACTATGACAGGGACGGATGCAGCGATTGTGGTAGAAAATGCAGATAAAACCTTTATTACCCTAGCTGAAGGCAGCAAGAATAGCATTTCTGACTCGGCCAATCACACCAATACTGACTACGATGCGGCCATTTACAGTAAGGACGACTTGACCTTCAACGGCTCAGGCAGTCTGACCATTGAAGGAAAATACGGTAACGCGGTCGAGTCTAATGATGATCTGCGTATCACAGGCGGGACTTATACGATTAAAGGCTACAAGAATGGCTTATCAGCCAATGATGCCATCAATATCAAGGAGGCTAGTTTGGATATTACCGCGACGGAGGATGCGATCCATGCGGATAACGATGAGGATACTTCGCTCGGAAATCTCTATATTCAGTCCGGTACCATTACGATTAATGCCGGAGATGACGGTCTTCATGCTAGCAATGCAGCAGTGATTGACGGTGGCACCATCACAGTCAAGTCCAGTGTCGAAGCTTTAGAGGGAACAAATGCCACGATTAATGGCGGTACACTTGATCTTTATGCGACGGATGATGGGATCAATGCAGCTAGTACAGCGACTGGGGCTGAGATTTTCATCAAGATTACTGGTGGCGACATCAAGGTTGAGGTCGGCCAAGGCGATACAGATGCCCTTGACTCCAACGGCGATATCATCATGACAGGAGGAAACCTAGCTATCACATCCACGGTATCTGCCTTTGACTTTGATGGCAAGGCTACCTATACGGGAGGGACTATCACGGTTAATGGGCAAACCCGAACCGAAATCACAGCAGATGGCCCTGGTGGCGGCGGTGCCCCAGGCGGACAAGGTGGCGGTCCCGGTGGACATTGATTAGAAAAAATCTAAGCAAAAATGAACCGCACCCCAAAT
>NZ_KQ968980.1:99805-119980 GCF_001578725.1 Streptococcus sp. DD04 | reverse complement strand
TAGATTTTGCTTAGATTTTTTTGTTTAAATCGGCGTAAAATGTGCAAAAATGATATACTAGTCTCAATAATGACGAGGAGCAATACGATGAGAAAAACGGCTATTTTTGAAGATGTTGTTTCGATTATGACCCAAGATTCGGCAACTAAAAAGGATATTGCCGGTGCGGATCCGACTGGTTTTCGCAAATGTATTTCAGACGATATGAGTGAAAAGGACTTTCTTTATCAGGTTCAGACTTATCTAGCCAGCTTCGGAGTTATCGGCCACGTAGCTTTTCGGGAGAAACATGCTAAGCCAAAAGGTTTTGTTCTACGTTCAACAATCCAAGGACTTTATGTTGAGCAGGCTAATGCAGATACGAATTTGCAGGCGGGCGATCAAATTGTGAAACTGGATGGACAGCATCTAGAAGAGTTTTATAGGATGCACCGAGCGTATTTTACCAGCTCAACACCCGAGCGAAACTATCGTGAGTGGAGCGAGTTGATTTCAAAAGCTGGGCAAGTGACTGTTTTGCGAGCAGGAGCAGAGCAAATCCTTTCAGTTGAACCTAGCCAGAATCCTATAGAGAGCCGATTTGAATGGAAAGAGTTAGAAAAGGGTGTTATTTATCTCCGTTTGGATGACTTTAGGAACGAGAAAGCCATCAACAAACTCTATCAGGAAGCACAAGATACTATCAAGAGGGCTGCTTGTCTGGTGATTGATGTCCGTCAAAATACTGGCGGGATGGACTCGCTGTATTTTCCCCTGCTCCACTATGCTCTTTCTGAGGGGCAAAGCTATTCTGACTTGGACTGGACTGATGAAGGGATGGAAATTCTCTACACAGAGCGGAATGTCGACCTGCGTTTGAAAGATTTTGAAGCCTACGTGCAGCAGGAAGGGATTAACCAGGAGACGAAGGATTTGTTGGAGATAATCATGCAAGACCTGCAGGCCAATCGGGGCAAAGGCTATGTCAAATTTGGAGGCGAGGACAGGGAAATGTTTCCTAATGTGAAAGGAGGAAGCCATCCTGAGAAGATTTTTGTCTTGGCAGATGTCTACTGTGCTTCGTCGGGAGACAATTTTGTCCAGATGATGAAATGGTTTCCTAAGGTGACGGTTCTGGGGCGCCCGACTCTTGGAATACTAGATTATTCCAACTGCTGTCAGGTAGATTATGGTGACTATAGTTTGAACTTTCCAACTTCACGCGCTCTAGCACTTGATAAGGGACAGGGGATGACAGACAAGGGGATCGAACCAGACATCCTGATTCCTTGGACAGTTGAGCATCTGGAGCGGGATGTGGATTTGGAGCGCTGTTTAGAGATGATTCATGACTTTTAGATATCAAAAACGACCTTTTGTTTGGAGGTCGTTTCATGTTTATTCATCAATTCTGATGGCCATCTTTTCCGTATCAACCGTCACCTGAGCACCGATGGTAATGGTAAAGAGTGGCTGAGTATGAGCAAAGTCCAAGTCATAGAGGACAGGGATAGTCTTTAAAATCGGATGCTTGTCCAAGATATAAAGGAGCAGCTCCTCTGTCATCTGGCATTCTTTTGGAAAGCGGCCGATGAGAAGGGCCTGTGGGTTAGGATAGGCCTGTAGGAGGGCTGCTAGATTGCGGTCAAACTCCACATAATCATCTTCCTCCGCCTCTTCAACAAAGAGGACATAGTTTTCATCTGTCGGGGCATAGGGGGTGCCACGTAGGAGTAAGAAGGTGGAGAGATTGCCGCCGATAGCAGTGGCTTGAGATTTTCCATGGTTGTAGACTTTCCACTCTGTCTCATGGAAGGTCAGTGGCGCATCTGGTAGATACCAAGTATTGTCGCCCCATTTTTCACTAGGAGTCAATTCATAAGAAGTCTGGCTGACGGCCTTGAGCCAGCTCTCGCTCTGATAGTCCTGCAGGGCATCCATCTTAAAGCTAGAGTAGGAGGGACCCATATAAGTTTTCATGCCGGTCTTACTATAGATGGCGTTGAGCAAGGCTGTTGTGTCCGAGTAGCCGCAGAAAATCTTAGGATTTCTAGCAATCAATTCAAAGTCCAGATAGGGCAGGAGCTCATTGCAGTTGAAACCGCCAATAGTGGCCAGAATAGCATCAACGGACTCATCTGCGAAGGCAGCATGGATGTCTACTACCCGGCTTTCGATGGAGGCAGAACCTAGCATGTCATTTTCCAGATAATGCTCCGAAAAAACACGGTAAATCCTAGCTTTTCCAAGCGCTCCTTGGCGGCTAGATTGGCCTCAAAGCCACCGATGTGTTCAATTGATGCCGAAGGGCTGACGACCCGAATGTGCATACCAGGTGCGAGTTTTTTCATAGGAACCTCCTTGTGGTAAATTTTATAGAGTATCATAACATAAAGGCTATGGGAAGTAAAGGTGGGGTTAAAGAAAATGACTATAAAAAACGGAACCAATCAGGCTCCGTTCTATCTTTAATAACTAATCTCAATGCTGCCGGTGTTGGTACGGGCTGTCAGCTTGGCTTGAGCCTGTTCATTGGTATGAATGACCCGATCGCCGATAAAGTCCTCTTGGTCGTGGCTCGTCTGCATGTCCTTGGGCACTTCAATGTCACCTAAGTCTGTTTGCAGGTCCAGTGAGATGGCTTTGTAGGTCTCTTCGGTGAGATGGAGAGCGATGGAGCCATTGCCGCTGGACATGTTGATATTGCCCTTGAGGGTCAGTTTATCACTAGTGATACTACCGTTGGAGAGACTGATTTGAGTATCGGTCAGGCTGGTTTGGACTAGCTCGATGCTGCCATTAGCACTTTCAATGTTGCCGCTCTCAATCTGGCTCTGACTGAGTTCGATAGATCCATTGCTGAGATCGGCGTTTAATTGTTGGATAGTCAGGTCATTGATCGATAGGCTGCCGTTAGCTAAATTGGCCTTGACCTGCTCCAAATTCCTTCCCTTAGGTAGGCTTAGAGTGATTTGTTGAGTCCTTTCCAGTTCTCCATTTATCAAGCTCAGTAAGGAGCGCAGGCCGCTGTTAATGTTGATAAAAAATCTGGATTCCATAATGTATAAACTTCCGTTTTCAGCCTTGGTACTGATTTTTTCAGTTGTCTTGCCGTCTCCTTGATAATAGGTCAAGTGAACCTTATCATCAGGTGATTCTTCGATAATAACCGAGCGATTGCTCAGCTCTAGATTTAAGGAATGGATATTGTCATAGGTTTCTTCTTGCTTGGTCATCTTGGTGCTAGCGGCTGAGCTCCTCACCAGATCCTGCAGCCCACCACTGGCTAGCCCTACCAGTATGAGGCCTAGACCCAGCAGACAGGCAGCAATAGCAAAGCTGAATATGTTTTTTCTTAGTTTAGACATGACGGCCTCCTTTCCGTGCTAAGGCTTGGGCGAGTTTGACAAAACTCAGTTTGATAAAGCGAAGGATAGGACCAATGCTGAGATAGAAGAGTCCAGCTAAGCCTAAGGCTAAGAGGGTCATTCCCAAACTGAGGGCAAAAGCAGGAATAGAAGTGACCATGCCGAGAGTCAGGCTGTCCCAAATCAGACTCGCCCCCATGGCAAACATAGCAAAAGCAAAGACGGCCATAACAAAAGCAAAGACACTGATGAGGAGGAAAAAAGTAAAGACCAAGGTCAAAGCCAAAATCAGGAGGGGAATTGCCAGCGGTGCTGCTAAGATGGACAGAACGGCAATCTGGACGATCTGTTTGCTATTTTTGACAGAGCCAGCGTCTTGGCTGTCTTCTTCTACTTTCTTGTCCAGAAGATTGATGATAATCTCGTGAGCAGCTTCTTTGGGACTGCCCAGCTCAGCCATAGCTGCTGCCTCGCCTTCTGGACCGACCTCGTCAAAATACTCAGTAAAGTAGTCCATGGCTTCTTGATAGTCTTTTGCTGGCAACTTTTTCAAATAGTTATCTAGTTGAGCTAGATATTCAGTTCTTGTCATGGCGAACACTCCCTTCAATAATGCCCTTAATCGTGCTGGTATAAAGCTCCCATTCCTTTTTGAGGCTGACCAGTTGTTTCTGACCTGTTGGGGTCAGAGAGTAATATTTTCGTTTTCGACCTTGATATTGCTGAGAGTATGTCTCTAAATACTGACTCTTTTCCAATTTTTTCAGGATAGGATAAAGCGTGGACTCCTTGATATCGGCAATGAGCTTGATGGTCTGGCTAATCTCGTAGCCGTAGGAATCTTCTTTATCTAAAATCGCTAAAATCAGAAATTCTATCAGGGTAGAAGATGTAGGGAAATACATGTACTACCTCCTATATATAAAAATATTATATATAAACTTTCTACATATAGGATAATGCCTTTCAAACTAAAAGTCAAGCAATATATATAAATTTCACATATATGTTTTGAAAAGGATTTCATCCATGAAAAATAAGGGAATCAGCTTTTCTCCTCTTTATTTCCTTACAAGAACTTTACACAATCCACAGCTTTTATATTGAAATCTTTCTCTATAACATGGTAAAATAATCTATGTCTATCTAAAAGAAGATAAGAGTGAATGAAATGATGAAATATAAGACGATTTATAAGTTTGTAGGGCAGACACTGCTATACTTTGTGATTTTTGTCGCCCTGCTTTATTTCTTTAGTTATCTTGGCCAAGGTCAGGGTGGCTTTATCTACAATGAATTTTAATGTAAGAGAGTACTATACACATGTCAAATACAGCAATTACAGATATGATTGAAGCGATTGAGCACTTTGCTCAGACGCAGCCGGATTTTCCTGTCTACAATGTCCTCGGAGAAGTCCATACTTATGGAGACCTAAAGGCTGACTCAGATGCGCTAGCGGAGAAGATTGATAGCTTGGGGCTGGCTCCCAAGTCACCAGTGGTGGTCTACGGTGGTCAGGAATATGAAATGCTGGCTACCTTTGTGGCTCTGACCAAGTCAGGTCATGCCTATATTCCTATTGACAGCCATTCGGCCTTGGAGCGCGTGACTGCTATTGTGGAAGTAGCTGAACCAAGCTTGATTATTGCCATTGCGGATTTTCCGCTGACTGATACAGATGCAGCTATCCTCAGTCTGGATCAGGTTCGAGCAGCTTATGCAGAGAAGACTACTTATGAGATTAGCCATCCAGTCAAGGGCGATGATAATTACTACATCATCTTTACTTCTGGTACGACCGGCAAACCTAAAGGCGTGCAAATCTCCCATGACAACCTGCTCAGCTTTACCAACTGGATGATTACAGACAAGGAATTTGCGACACCGAGCCGTCCGCAAATGCTGGCGCAACCGCCTTATTCTTTCGACTTGTCAGTTATGTACTGGGCACCGACTTTGGCACTGGGAGGCACTCTCTATGCCTTGCCGTCTAGCCTGACTCAGGACTTCAAGCAGCTATTTGAAGCGATTCTCAGCCTGCCTGTAGCAATCTGGACTTCTACACCGTCCTTTGCGGATATGGCCATGCTTTCGGAAGATTTTAATAGCCAAAAGATGCCAGGTATTACGCATTTTTACTTTGATGGAGAGGAGCTGACGGTCAAGACAGCTCAGAAATTGCGGGAGCGTTTCCCTGAGGCTCGTATTATCAATGCCTATGGCCCGACCGAAGCAACGGTGGCTCTGTCTGCAGTTGCCATCACGGATGAGATGCTAGCGACCCTCAAGCGTCTGCCAATTGGCTATACCAAGGCGGATTCACCAACCTTTGTCATCGATGAAAATGGGCAAAAATTGCCGAATGGTCAGCAGGGCGAGATCATTGTCTGCGGACCAGCCGTATCCAAGGGCTACCTCAACAATCCTGAAAAGACAGCTGAAGCCTTCTTTGAATTTGAAGGGCTTCCAGCCTATCATACAGGTGATGTAGGTACGATGACTGATGAAGGTCTCCTACTCTACGGCGGTCGTATGGACTTCCAGATTAAGTTTAACGGCTATCGCATCGAGCTAGAGGATGTGTCTCAAAACCTCAACAAATCCAAGTATATCGAGGCGGCAGTAGCAGTGCCACGTTATAATAAGGACCACAAGGTTCAAAACTTATTGGCCTACGTTATTTTGAAAGACGGTGTTGCAGAGCAATTTGACCGCGAAATCGATATTACCAAGGCTATCAAAGAGGATTTACAGGATATCATGATGTCTTATATGATGCCGTCTAAGTTCCTCTATCGGGAATCTCTGCCCCTAACACCAAACGGCAAGATTGATATCAAGGGGCTGATTAGTGAGGTCAACAAGTCATGATGGATTTCTTGAAACAGCTTCCTCATCTGGAGCCTTACGGAGACCCACAGTATTTCCTTTATCTTATCTTGGCTGTTTTGCCAATTTTTATCGGACTTTTCTTTAAAAAACGCTTCCCAATCTACGAAGCCTTGGTCAGCTTGGCTTTCATCGTTTTGATGTTGACCGGCCCTAGTCTGGCGCAGCTCTATGCCCTGCTCTTTTATGTCGTCTGGCAGACGGTCTGGGTTTATTCTTATAAATTCTACCGCAAAAAGCGGGACAGCAAGTGGATATTTTATTTGCATACAGCACTGGCGGTCTTGCCCCTATTCTGGGTCAAGGTCGAGCCAGCTATCAGTGGCCATCAATCGCTATTTGGCTTTCTGGGAATTTCCTATCTGACCTTCCGTTCAGTTGGTATGATTATTGAGCTGAGGGATGGCATGCTGACTGATTTCAGCCTCTGGGAATTTCTCCGCTTTATGCTCTTTATGCCCACTTTTTCTAGTGGCCCCATTGATCGTTTCAAGCGTTTCAATGAAAATTATCTCCAAATACCAGAGCGTGATGAGCTCTTGGATATGCTGGAGCAGTCGGTCAAGTATATCATGCTGGGCTTTCTCTATAAGTTTGTCCTGGCTCATATCTTTGGCCACATGATTTTAGGGCATGTCAAGACCTATGCCCTCTATACTGGCGGTTTCTTCAATCTAGGAACGCTAGGCGTCATGTATGTCTTTGGTCTGGATCTCTTCTTTGACTTTGCCGGTTATTCGATGTTTGCGGTGGCTATTTCCAATCTTATGGGCATCAAGAGCCCTATCAACTTTGACAAGCCTTTTGTTTCACGCGATTTGAAGGAATTCTGGAATCGCTGGCACATGAGCCTGTCCTTTTGGTTCCGTGACTTTGTCTTTATGCGCCTGGTCATGGTGCTGATGCGCAACAAGGTCTTTAAAAACCGCAACACGACCTCTAGTGTGGCCTATCTGATCAACATGCTGATTATGGGCTTCTGGCATGGTGTGACCTGGTACTATATCGCCTATGGTCTTTTCCACGGTCTGGGCTTGGTGGTCAATGACGCTTGGCTCCGTAAGAAAAAGACCATCAATAAAGAGCGCAAAAGCAAGGGGTTACCAACCCTGCCTGACAACAAGTGGACCCAAGCGCTGGGGGTTGTTATCACCTTCCATGTTGTCATGTTCTCATTCTTGATCTTCTCAGGATTCTTGAATGACCTTTGGTTTAAAAAATAAAATGTAAAACGAGGAAACTATAATGGATGTAAAAGCAGAAGTAATTGAAATTATTGACGAATTATTTATGGAAGATGTGTCAGATATGATGGACGAAGATTTGTTTGATGCTGGCGTTTTGGACAGCATGGGAACGGTGGAGCTGATTGTTGAGCTGGAAAACCGTTTTGACATCCGCGTGCCAGTATCAGAGTTTGGCCGCGATGACTGGAATACAGCCAATAAAATCGTTGAAGGCGTAATGGAGCTTCGTAATGCTTAAACGACTCTGGCTGATTCTAGGGCCGGTCTTCTGCGCCTTGATCATGGTCGCCCTGCTCTTTTTCTTCTATCCGATTGAGAAAAAGCATGATGTGGAAACAGAGAAGCGTTCAGCTGTAACACTGACAGCAGAAACTTTCAAGAGCCGTAGCAAAAAAATGACGGCCCTGACAGATCAAGACACCCGCTTTGTTCCCTTCTTTGGCTCCAGCGAATGGCTGCGCTTTGACAGCATGCATCCAGCTGTTTTGGCTGAGAAGTATGACCGCAATTACCGACCTTATTTTCTGGGGCAGCGGGGGGCCGCTTCGCTCAATCAGTATTTTGGGATGCAGCAGATGGCTTCTGAGCTGGAGAATAAGACAGCGGTTTATGTCGTTTCTCCCCAGTGGTTTACCAAGACAGGCTACGATGCTTCGGCCTTTCAGCAGTATTTCAACAGCGATCAGCTGACTGGTTTTCTCAGTCAGCAGGACGGCGGAGTAGGCTCTCAGTATGCAGCCCAACGGCTCCTGCAGCTCTATCCTAATATTGCCATGGGAGACATTGTTAAGAAAGTATCAGATGGTAGTCAGCTGACTTCTTTTGAGCAACAGTATATCTATACGATGTACCAGTTCTATCAGCGGGAGGATGCCCTTTTCAGCACTCTTGCGGCTGGCAATAATGAGAACTATGAGACTAAAATTTTGCCTCAGCTTTCGCGCCTTCCGGACGAATTTTCTTATGAAGCCTTGGAGAAGGTTGCTACAGCAGACGCTATTAAACGAACTGGCAATAATGATTTGGGTATTGACAATGGTTTTTATAAGAAACGTTTGGCCAGCAAAATCAAGAAATTCAAAGGTTTCCAATCCAAGCAGTCTTATGAAAAATCTCCAGAGTACAATGATTTGCAGCTAGTTTTGGAACAGTTTGCCAAATCTCATACGAATGTTATCTTTGTTATCCCGCCGGTCAACGCCAAATGGATGGCCTACACGGGCTTGAATGCAGACATGTATCAGCGGACGGTCGATAAGATTAAATTCCAGCTGGAAAGTCAGGGCTTTACGCATATTGCCGACTTTTCCAAAGATGGGGACAAGCCATATTTTATGCAGGATACGATCCACATGGGCTGGAATGGCTGGCTGGCCTTCGACAAGGCCGTAGATCCTTTTGTGTCCAACCCTCAACCGGCTCCAAACTATGAGATTAATGAAAAATTCTTCAGCAAGGAGTGGGCCAACTATACGGGTAACTACGAGGAATTTGTCAAATAAGAAACTGCAGCTGGAAGGAGAAAACATGATTCGTTTGGCGGAAATGCAGGATGTCCCAGCAATTTTAGCAATTTTTGATCAGGCTAGGGAGTTCATGCGGACTATGGGGAATCCGAGTCAGTGGCCAGCTTCCTATCCGAATCGTCAGCTGGTGGAGAGAGATATCCAGACTGGAACTTGCTATGTCTGCGAAGAAGCTGGACAAATTGTTGGAACCTTTGCCCTCATCATTGGACCAGACCCTACCTACCAAGAGATTGAAGGCGCTTGGCACTTCACAGAGCCTTATGGTACGATTCACCGTCTTGCTTCTAATGGACAGGTCAAGGGCTTTGCTCATCGGTGTTTTGACTTTTGCTTGCAGCAGATTCCCTACCTCCGCATCGATACGCATGCGGATAACCATCCTATGCAGGCAGCCATTCGCCACTATGGCTTTAGTCAGTGTGGCACGATCTATTTGCCAGATGGCAGCCCTCGGCTTGCCTATGATTATCATCAATGAAAAAATCTGCTCAAGGGCAGATTTTTTTCATTAGATTAAAACATACTTTTCAATAGCTTTTGCGACACCGTGCTGGTTGTTGCTATAGGTCTCTGTCCGAGCGTCCGCTTTTACTTCCTGAGGGGCATTGCCCATGGCAACTCCCAGACCGGCCAGTCGCAGCATCGGAAGATCGTTGAAGTTGTCCCCAATCGTCATGACTTTCTCCAGCGGAATCTGATAGTGGTTAGCCATTTCCAGAAGGGCGTGCTCTTTTGACACCTGTTGATGTGTGACTTCCATGTAGTTATCCTTGGACAGGTAGAAGGATGTATTGGGGAAATCCAAGGTCTGCAAGTAAGCATGCAGTTGCTGGATAACAGCTGCTTCATCAATTAAAAGCAGCTTATGGACTGGAATGAGAGCATCCAGAACGGGTAGCAGAACATTTTGAATAAGAGGATGCTCACCTGTAATCTCAGCTTCAATTTGAACCCATTTGTCCAAACGTTCAGTAATCCAATCTTTACCAGAGTAGAGATTGATGGAAACACTAGGAAACTCGGCCTTGACAAGTTCCAGAAAAGTGTGGATTTCTTTTTTATCCAATGGATGCTCGATAATCGTTTCGTACTGATTTGGATCTCCTTTGATAATCAGGGCACCGTTGTAGCAGGCTAGAGGATTATCACCCAGTCCCAGCTCACGCGCAATTGGCTCCATTCCCAGAGGAGAGCGGGCAGAAGCTAGGACAAAGGGAATGTTTTCTTTTTTCAGCAAGGGAATCTGCTCCCTCAGTTGCGAATCTACTTGGTGCTGGTCATCAAGAATTGTGCCGTCAATGTCGCTGATAATCAAACGAATATGTTGTTTGGTCATGGTCGCTTCCTCCGTAAGCTATAAAATGAAATCTTGTCGAGCTAGTAAATGATGATGACTTTTCCAGCCAGAAGAGCTTCTATCTCAGGGCTGGGTTTTTGATCCGTGATCCAGTAGTCAAAATCACTGATATTTCCTAAAATATAGGTTGCTTCTTTCTTAACTTTGGCCTGCTCGGCCAGCAGAATCTTTGTCTTAGCCTGCTTGAGAGCGAGCTTCTTCAGATAGGCATCTTCTTGGTCTTCAAAGCTAACTTGGCCATTTTTTAGCCCTGCAGCTCCGATGAAGGCCAGATCGAAAGAAATACTTCTGAGCAGCTCGGCTTCATTGAGGGCGTAGTAAAAGCGATTTCTCGGATAGAACTTTCCACCTAAAAGATGGAAAGCAACCTGCTCTTGGTCACTCAGCATGATGGCATTATCCAAAGAATGAGAAAAAATCGTCATTGGTTGCTGAACTTGCTGAGCCAGCTTAAGAACCACCGTTGACACATCAAAGAAATTGACCTGATTGGGTTTGAGAAAGTCCAGAGCCTTCTGAGCGATGGTTTTTTTTTCTTGGTTGAGTTGGCCGACGCGGTCGTTGAAAGAAGGGATTTGCCGACTATTTTCTAAAGGAATAATCCCGCCATGGGTACGCTGAACCAGCTTTCGCTCGCTCAAAATCAAGAAATCGCGGCGAATGGTATCCTTGGAAACCTGAAAATGGTCCACCATGTCCTTGGCTGCCAGCTGTCCTTTGTCCTCCAAAAGTTCCAGTATTTTTGAAAGCCGCTGCTCCTGATACATCTTCTTTATCCTTTCTTCATATTTCTAAGACAATCATAACACACATTTTAAGTTTTTAAAAGTTTTTTTAATGATTTTTAAGTATTTTTATCAAAAATAAGAAAAGTTCTTTTGAAATTATGTTATAATCAAAAAAATCAAGCGGATAAGATGAGGGAAAGATGATTTCAAGTGAATTTCGGAGACTGATGGCAGAAGACACAGTTGCAACTGCCAAGGCTCTTTTAGGCATGCAGTTAATTTTGGACGGCCAAGTTTTGGGACGAATTGTTGAAACAGAAGCTTATCTGGGACAGCAGGACAGTGCCTGTCATTCTGCTGGTGGGCGCCGCTCCCCTAAAAATGAATCCATGTATCTGACTGCCGGCCATTGGTATGTCTATCAGATTCACGGCCATCAGATGCTGAATCTGGTGACTAAGAGTGAAAATATCGCCGAGGCTGTTCTGATTCGAGCTTTGGAATTGCCAGATGGGCGCCTTTTGGCCAATGGTCCGGGGAAGCTGACTAGGTATGCAGGAATTGATAAGCGTTTTGACGGTCAGAGTTTAGGAGGAAGTTTGCAGCTAGACGAGGATTGTAAACCGGTTCAAATCGAAAGTCGGTCGCGGATTGGTGTCACCTGCATAGACGCATGGCGGCAAGAGCCCTTGGGTTTTTATGTTGCGGGCAATCGGCATGTTTCTAAAATTGCTAAGAAAAATTTACTGGCCGACCAAGAAACTTGGCAGCAAAAAACTCCTGATGGAGAATCAGAAGTTTTATAAAATCTTGTCAAATTTTTCTATGTAGAAGACACTCAAGGCCATAATGAGGGTCAGACCAAAGAGAATCAAAATGGCTGGCGTCCAAGAATGGAATAAATCAAAGCTGTAGCCAAAGAGGCTAGGGCCGAAGGCAGCTAGGATGTATCCTCCAGTTTGAGCCAGTCCGGATAGTTGGGCCGTTTGCGCAGGCGTAGAGGTCTTGAGGGAGAAGGTCACCATGAGATAGGGGAAGAGGGCACTGACAGACATGCCAATGAGGAGATTAAGAACTAACCAGTAAGCAAAGGAATCTGTCCGAATCAAGAGCATGGCAATACCAATCAGGCCTGCTGCGGAAACCAAGCTAATCATGACCAGACGTTGACGAGCTTTCAAGCGGGCTGTCAAACTAGGAATTGTCATCGAAAAGGGCAGGCTAATTAGAGAAAATATGGCTGCTAGTAAGCCTGTCGTATCCGTAGAAAGTCCAGCTTGCTGCGCCAAGGTCGGCAACCAAGTCATAGTGGTATAAAAGACCAGTGACTGTAAACCACCAAATAAAATCAAGGCCCAGACTCTTGGATTTTTCAGAAGAGCGCCTAGGTGTTGCTTTTTCTGATGTTTACTGGCCAAGTGATGGCTGTATTTGATATTGGGCAGCCAAACCAAGAGGATTATGAGGCAGATTAGGGTTGATACCCAGATGAGACCTTGCCAGGAACTCATTTGAACGATGGGAACAGCCACAGCAGACAGAATCGTGATCGACAGTCCCATCGATGTGATATAGAGAGTTGTCAAAAGACCGACACGATGCGGCTGATTGGCCTGAATCAAGCTCGGAAGAAGGACGTTTAAGACAGCAATAGCCGCTCCTAAAATAATAGTTCCTGTATAAAGTAAGGGAAGATTAAATACGCGAATCAGCGAGCCTAGAGTTAGCACGAGTAAAACAAGAGCAAACAGTTTTTCCAAGCTCATCTTTTGCGCCAAGCGCGGAGCAAAGACCGAGCAGAGGGCAAACATAATCAGAGGCAGACTGGTCAAGAGACCCATGGAGCTAACTGGAACCTGAAGTCCATCTGCAATGTCCGTCAAAACGACAGGCAAAACAGCAAAAGGTGCCCGCAAGGCAACTCCGATCATGATAATACCTGGAATTAAAAATGGGGAGTGTTCTTTTTTCATAAGTTATCAATCTCCTTTCGTGCGTCAAGGAACGATTATACCACATCTTCCCTGAAAATGATAGGTAAATTGCAGATTAGCTCATCAAGTCCAGAAAATAGTGGGAAATCGTGTCTTCGTCCACCTGCTTTCTTTGCTGCAGCCACCAGCTGACCGTATCCACAAAAGTTGACGTCACATAATTTTTTAGAAAATGCTCTGGTAGATGGCTCTTTTCCTGCAATAATTTCTGCTGAATCATGGGAAAGAGATAGTGTTCCAGCTCAATTTTCAGGCGGTTAATGAAATAAGTATTTTTAGCGAGGAGGAGGGTGGCTATCCGATCCTGATTTTTCCGAAAGTGATGGAAAATATGGGCTGTCGCTTCAAACAAATCCCGACCCTCCGAGCGCTCGATAAAGGTGTGCTGAAAGAGCTCTTGGCAGAGTTCCTCTAGCAGAGCTTCCTTGGTCTCGAAGTGACTATAGAAGGTAGAGCGCCCCACATCTGCCAGGTCAATGATTTCCTGAACGGTGATGCTTTCGTAGCTTTTCTGATTGAGCAGGCTGATAAAGGCTTGGTAAATGGCTGCGCGTGATTTTTTTACTCGTCTATCCATGGAAATTCCGTACAAAAAGAGCTTTTTGTCTGCTAACAGACAAAGGATATGAACTGCCTCTTGTTTCCTTCCTAATAATAGTAGATAATATAATTGAACAGAGTGTTCGGTATTGATTACATTATACCATAAGTATTATTCGTTTAGGAAAATAAATAAGGAGGTTCACATGAAATCCAGTAGAAATATGACAATTGCCTTTCTGTTAAACTTTTCTTTTGCCATTATTGAATTTATCTTTGGCCTTCTCTTTAATTCCAGCGCTGTCTTAGCGGATTCGGTTCATGATACCGGAGATGCTCTGGCTATTGGCCTATCGACTCTTTTTGAAAAAATTTCCACAAAAAAAGAAGACCGAGAGTATACCTTGGGTTATAAACGTTACAGCTTGCTGGGAGCCATGTTGACCTCAGTGATTTTGCTGGTCGGTTCGACCCTGGTTATCGTGGAAAATATTCCGAAATTATTTGCTCCGGAGAAGGTGAATTATGATGGCATGTTGGTTTTGGGGATTGTTGCCATTGTCGTCAATACAGCAGCCAGCAGAGTGGTCAGCCATGGACACAGTCATAATGAATCCATTCTCAGTCTGCATTTCCTTGAGGATATTTTGGGCTGGATAGCAGTTATCATAGTTTCCCTCATCTTGCGCTTCACCGACTGGTACTTCCTAGATCCGCTGCTTTCTCTCTTTATCGCAGGCTTTATTCTCAGTCAGGCCCTGCCAAAATTCTGGGAAAATATCCAGATTTTCCTAGACCATGTACCCAGCGATGTGGATCTCAGTCAGCTTTATCAGGAAATAGCAGCATTGGAAAATGTGAGAGCCATTACCCAGCTCAATGTTTGGACGACAGATGGCTTAGAAAAATTTGCCATGCTCCATATCTGTCTGGAAAATCCAAATTTGCTGGCTGAGACGCAGGATACCCTGCGCCGGAAGCTACACACTTACGGCATTGCCAAAGTAACCATTCAGACTGATGAAAGCTTGCAGGAACACCAAGAATGCTGTGTCGGAAGAGAATAGTTTAGAGCCCCAGAGGAATTCTGGGGTTTTTGTTTACGGAAATTAAAAAAATTTTCCAAAATAGCACATAAATTCTTGCCTTTTGTGGTCGGATGTGATATATTTATAACATAAAGGATGTGAGATATTTCTAACACCAAAATAGTGAAATGACTAAAAAAGGATGTCAGAAGATAAATCATCTCTCAAAAAATTTATTACTTTTCTATTTTTTACGTCTTTCTAGCTGATGAAAGGAGTTTGTCATGAAAAAAAGTCAAAAAACAGGTGGCCTCATTGCGATGATTGCCACTGCTCTATTTATTGATTTTAATATTTTCTTTGGTCCCAGCAATCTTAGTTGGACAGCCAAGTGGGTTATTATCGGTCTGGTAGGCCTAGCTCAGCTCGTAGCTATTTGGAGCTGGCTACGCATAAAACCGTGGCCGCATAACCATCAGAAAGACAAGGAAAAGACGAGTTTTGACTTGTCTGCCAAACTATACGTTATGCTCTTGTTTGCAGCCTTCTTAATTTATACAGTAGGGATTTGGATTGTGACTCCAAGCGGAGAATCCGGCATTAAGGAGTGGATTTTGGGAATTGGCCTCGTTATTGAAGCGATTGTATTTTGTTTTTTCTCTTTGAAAAATGTCAAAGAGCAGCCAGATGAACGCTTCTATGCCAATCTAGCTAAGGCAGCTAGTTTGATGTTTGTCTTGATTCTTGGTGCCCTGATGATTCTGGCAGTTATCATTGGCTATACGGGTTCTCTCACTCTTTACATGGGTCAGGTATTTATTGGTATAGCTGCTTTGCTCTTCATCTTTGCAGTTGTCTATCTTATCTTTGAAAGGAGAGGATAGACATGGCCAAGGAGAGTAAGATTATCACCAATCTCAAATCTGTCCGCGAATCCATTGGTATGACCCAGCAGGAGTTGGCTGATCGCATTGGCATACGACGCGAGACGATTCTGCATCTGGAAAATAACCGTTACAATCCCTCGTTGGAGATGGCCCTCAAAATTGCTCAGGTTTTTAATTTGCAGGTGGAAGAACTTTTCCAACTAAAAGAAAAAGGAGAAAAATCATGAAACAACTGATTTGCCCTCACTGTGGTTCAGAGAAATTTATCACTTGCCAACAGCCTAAAGGCTATGCTGGCATCACTTCCGTAGATAAAAAGATTACTTTTAATGGACAAACCCTTTATCACGACATTTGCAAACACTGCGGTACTGTAGTGCGAAGCTATGTGAAAGATGTAGAGAAATTGTCTTAAAGAGAAATCAGGGACTTGAAATAAATTAACATTGAATATAAATGAAGTGCTAGAAATTTGGTTACTCCTATGCAAGGTGAAATAACCTTGACCCGAAACCAGACTCATTTTAATCAGTTAAAATTCAGTTTATTTCATCGAAAATAAAAGAAAAGCCTTTGAAATCAACATTTCAAAGGTTTTCTTGATGTCAATGATTTCATTTTTCTCCTATCTATTTCTATGAAAGACTTGAAGTAAGTAGAAAAATATCTTAAAAATGGTATAATATGAGCGACTATTTACAGAGAATAAAATTTATAGAGGTGTTCCATTGGAAAATTGTGTTTATATCATTTCAGGTCCTCCAGGCGTTGGAAAAAGTACGGTCAGCAAAGAATTAGCTTACTCTTTTGACAAAAGTGCGGTAATAGAAGGTGATATGATTTATTTGATGATTAAAGGCGGATTAGTAGCACCCTGGGAAGATGATGGCTATTATATGGATTTATTCTGGGATAATATCATCAGTCTGACTAATAATTTCATCGACAGAGACATCACAGTCGTTATAGAATATGTCATATTTGAGGAACAACTGAAGAAAATCGCGGAGTTCTTAAAGGCAAGACAGATAAACTTAAAATACTGTGTCTTGCTAGCAGAAGAGCAAACGCTTAGAGACCGAGATTCTTCTAGAGAAGAAATTGAAAGAACAGGTGATTTATCAATCCAGTCAAGAAATGAGTTCTTAGCTAAAAATATTGAGGAAAATCATTTGCTGTATACAGATGATTTGGACATCAAAGAAACAGCACATATCATAAAAACTTCGGATAGATTTTTAGTTGATTAAAATTGAGCTTGATAGCTGGAAATTAGAAAGTAAAGAGATAAGACAGGTTTACAAGTTGGCAAGTAGATTGATTGTCTGACAAATTTGAATTTATTAAGGTGTGCATATGGGAGAAAAAAGACCTGATTTTGGAGATATAAAATCATTTGAAGAATTTAATAGATACTATTGGTATCGAGAAGAACTTTCACAAATTTGTAAGTCCCTTGGATTAGAGTATAGATGTACGAAGCAAGAATTGAACTATATTATCGAACAATATTTTAGGGGAAATAAAGTAGAAAAATTTTTGAGTAAAGGAAACAAAAGTCAAGTCGAAGTGATAACCTTGGAGACTCCGTTACTTAACTGTGGTTTTTCTTTTAACCAAAAATTTCGAGATTATTTTTCAGCTGTAACAGGCATTAGCCCCTTTAAATTTAGCGCTGATATGGCAACGGCTTGGCGAAAAGTAAAAAGGGATAAAGATATAACATTCACTATTCAAGATATGATTAAAATATATTATGGTGAGTCAGATTATGCTAAGTATGATAGTTCGGCTTGCCAATGGAATCAGTTTCTAAAAGACTTTTGTTTAGATGAATTGAGCGATTGTTATTCTAATAAGTTAAAAGTTGCAGCTATTCTCTGGAAAGAAGTTAGAAACTCGACACATGAAAAAGTTTACTCACGGGAACTTTTAAAAAAGTATGAATCTAAACTAGAGGAATACCGTAAGTAAATAGGTTCCAGCTTGTCGAGCTGAATAAAGCTGTATACATTAATTTATATACTATTTTATTATAACACAATAATAAAATAGATGTTGGAGCAAGCATAGAAAAAAGAGGAGCCTCGTAATGAAGTTCCTCTTACTTTTTATTGTCCGAATCAATATTCTCATTTTAAATAAAGGTAGTGAAAAAGGTAGTGATTCGATTGATTTATATTGCGATGTACTGAATTCAAGAAAAAGAAAAAACGCTTGAAATCAGCGTTTTCCTTCTGTATTGATTCGTAGTGAACCCTTACTTAACCTCTGTAAACACAACGTGTTTGCGAAGTTTTGGTGAGTATTTCTTCAATTGAAGACGATCTGGAGTGTTACGTTTGTTTTTAGAAGTAAGGTACAAGCGTTCACCAGATGCTTTGTGTTCAAGTGTGATATTTACGCGCATGATAACTCCCTTCTATTATTCTGCTGCAGCAGCTTTAGCGATCTTACGTCCTTTGTAGTATCCTTTGAGGGATACACGGTGAGAACGTGAGTAATCTCCAGTAGTTTCGTCAAAGTTTACAGATGGAGCTGTTACTTTGTAGTGTGTACGACGTTTGTTTTTCTTCGCTTTTGAGGTGCGACGTGCAGGTACTGCCATTTTAGTTTCTCCTTTTAGAATGTAATTCGATGCAATCTCATGATTTTCATCAACTTTAACAGTATATCAAATCTTTTTTGTAAAGTAAAGTTACTTGACAATTTTTTTTGATTTTCTTTTTGGGAATGGCAGAGCTAGTTGCTAAAGGGTTGTTGCTTAGCAGATAAGGCTGGCACACCTAGTTCTTGTTTTTCAAAAATTCTGAAAATTTAAAAATTTCCCTCTGTAAAAGTGGGTGAAAGTGTGCTATAATAAGGGTTACAAGAAATAGAGCAAGGAAAGGGAAAGACATGACAGATAAGGTAGATACACGCCACAGAAGCAAGATTTATGACAGTATGGTCAAATCTCCCAACCGTGCCATGCTGCGGGCGACGGGGATGACGGATAAGGACTTTGAGACTCCGATTGTCGGGGTGATTTCGACTTGGGCGGAAAATACACCTTGTAACATTCACCTGCATGATTTTGGGAAACTGGCCAAGGAAGGAGTGAAGGAACAAGGTGCTTGGCCGGTTCAGTTCGGTACGATTACGGTTGCGGACGGGATTGCCATGGGAACACCGGGCATGCGCTTCTCTCTGACTTCACGCGACATCATCGCAGACTCCATCGAAGCTGCCATGGGCGGACACAATGTGGATGCCTTCGTCACTATCGGGGGCTGTGATAAGAATATGCCTGGTTCCATGATTGCCATCGCTAACATGGATATCCCAGCTATTTTCGCTTACGGAGGAACCATTGCACCGGGAAATCTTGACGGGAAGGACATCGACTTGGTTTCCGTCTTTGAAGGAATCGGGAAGTGGAATCATGGCGATTTGACCGCTGATGAAGTGCGCCGCATTGAGTGTAACGCTTGCCCTGGACCTGGCGGCTGTGGCGGTATGTACACGGCTAATACTATGGCGACAGCCATTGAAGTCCTTGGTATGAGCTTGCCGGGGTCCTCTTCTCACCCAGCAGAGTCCCAAGATAAGAAAGACGATATCGTGGAAGCTGGCCGAGCAGTTGTTCGGATGTTGGAAATGGGGCTCAAACCTTCTGACATTTTGACCCGCGAAGCTTTTGAAGATGCCATTACAGTGACCATGGCTCTAGGGGGCTCTACCAATGCTACTCTTCACTTATTAGCCATTGCCCATGCGGCCAATGTGGAGCTAACGCTGGATGATTTCAATGTCATTCAGGAGCGTGTGCCGCATTTGGCGGATCTGAAACCATCTGGTCAGTATGTCTTCCAAGACCTATACAATGTCGGTGGTGTGCCTGCCGTTATGAAATATCTCTTGGCTAATGGCTTCTTGCACGGTGATCGCATCACTTGTACAGGTAAGACGGTGGCGGAAAATCTGGCGGAATTTGCTGATCTGACACCAGGTCAAAAGGTCATTATGCCGCTTGAAAATCCTAAGCGTGCAGACGGTCCGCTTATCATCTTGCATGGTAATCTGGCTCCAGATGGTGCTGTTGCTAAGGTTTCTGGTGTTAAAGTACGCCGTCACGTTGGACCAGCCAAGGTCTTTGACTCAGAAGAGGCTGCTATTGATGCAGTGCTGGCCGATGAAGTAGTAGATGGTGATGTTGTCGTGGTTCGTTATGTTGGACCAAAGGGTGGTCCTGGTATGCCAGAAATGCTGTCACTTTCTTCTATCATCGTAGGGAAAGGTCAAGGGGACAAGGTGGCTCTTCTGACAGATGGCCGCTTCTCAGGTGGTACTTACGGTTTGGTTGTTGGGCATATTGCTCCGGAAGCTCAGGATGGCGGGCCGATTGCTTACCTTCGCACTGGCGATATGGTCACGGTTGACCAAGACACCAAGGAAATTTCCATGGCAGTCTCTGATGAAGAGCTGGCGAAACGTAAGGCAGAAACGACTATTCCACCGCTTTATAGTCGCGGGGTACTTGGTAAATATGCTCACATGGTTTCCTCTGCCGCTAAAGGTGCTGTTACTGACTTCTGGAAACCAGAAGAAACCGGCAAGAAATAGCCTATATATGAAAAAAAGAAG
>NZ_KQ968980.1:81421-98765 GCF_001578725.1 Streptococcus sp. DD04 | reverse complement strand
GGTGTTTTTGTTTTAAATGCTGATAAACGAATCATCTTCTTATCTAGGACTGATTCCCAGGGCAATGCGGCCGAAGCGACTGATACGAGTGATTTTCCAAGCAGGAGACCAAGTAACCTCAACAGAGGCGCTTTCAATCTCATCGATTTTCTTAAGAGAGTCCATAATGGCGATGGGCAGACTCTCAGCACAGTCGCAGGCTGTATCAGTAAAGGTCATAACAACCTTGCAATGGCCGTTTTCGTCTAAGTTAATTTCATAAATCAACCCTAAGTTATAAACATCCAACTCTACATCCGGATCGTAAATACGCTCGAGCTTCTCCACCAATTTGTCCTGAATTGCAGCTGCTCGGTCATTGATTTTGATATCGTCTCTCATGGCTATCCCCTTCTATCTGACTTGAATTGTTTTTATTTTCTCACAATTCAGACTTTTTTTCAAGCTATTTTGGAACATGAAAACGGATTTAGTTCTGCCAAACGAAAAATCCCTTTCGGACTCCTCAAAATGGCGGACTTATGATAGAATATAAGTACTAAAGAAGGCGGAGGTCAGAAGATGAAATTACAAAAACCTAAAGGAACTCAGGACATTCTTCCTCAAGAATCAGCCAAGTGGCAGTATGTAGAAGACTTTGCCCGCAAGACATTTAGAAAATACAATTACGGCGAAATCCGCACACCGATTTTTGAGCACTATGAAGTCATTAGCCGCTCGGTCGGTGATACGACAGACATCGTGACTAAGGAAATGTATGACTTTTATGACAAGGGGGATCGCCATATCACTCTGCGTCCAGAGGGGACAGCGCCCGTGGTGCGTTCTTATGTGGAGAATAAACTTTTTGCTCCTGAAGTGCAAAAGCCTGTCAAAGTCTACTATATGGGCTCTATGTTCCGCTATGAGCGGCCTCAGGCTGGTCGTTTGCGGGAGTTTCACCAGATTGGTGCGGAGTGCTTTGGTTCTAATAATCCTGCGACAGATGTAGAGATGATTGCCATGGCTGCCCAATTTTTCAAGGATATCGGTATCACAAATGTTAACTTAGAGCTCAACTCTTTGGGAAATCCTGAGAGCAGAGCTGCTTACCGTCAGGCCTTGATTGATTATCTGACCCCGCTTAAGGCTGGTCTCTCAGCAGACAGCCAACGTCGCTTGGAGGAAAATCCATTGCGCGTGCTGGATTCCAAAGAGCCCGAAGACAAGGTGGCAGTAGAAGGTGCACCGTCAATCCTAGATTATCTGGATGAAGAGAGCAGTGCTTACTTTGCGGCTGTTCGGTCCATGCTGGAGACCTTGCAGATTCCTTATGTCATTAATACCAATATGGTTCGCGGACTGGATTACTACAACCACACGATTTTCGAGTTTACGACAGAGGTGGCTGGTAGCCAACTGACTATCTGTGCTGGTGGCCGTTATGACGGGCTGGTTGCCTACTTTGGCGGTCCGGAAACACCGGCTGTCGGCTTTGGCATGGGCTTGGAACGCTTACTTCTGGTGTTGGATAAGCAGGGAGTGGAGTTGCCGATTGAGGCTGGTTTGGATGTTTATGTCGCTGTTTTAGGGACTGACGCCAATGGCAGTGCTTTGGAGCTGGTACAGGCTCTTCGCGCACAAGGATTTGCAGCAGAGCGGGACTACCTAGACCGCAAGCTTAAGGCCCAGTTCAAGTCAGCTGATAGCTTTAATGCTAAAATCCTTATCACACTAGGTGAAAGTGAAGTTGAAAGCAATCAGGTGACTGTGAAAAATAACACAACACGTCAAGAAGTGACAGCTAGCCTGACTCAACTTATAGAAGATTTTCAAACTGTTTTTAAAGAATTAGGGTTTTAAGAGACGCTTATATCTTGGAAAGTAAGCCTTTAAAGCTGAAAATAAACTGATACTAGCATCTTGAACTAAAATCTAGTTTAGATTGGCTTTAATTTTCTGTTTTTCATGAAAAATAGATTTATTTCTATTAAAAAGCTTGAAACTAAACTCATTTATTGGTACAATAATATTATCATTAATAAAAAAAGGAGATTCTCATGGCTTTAATTAAATTGACTCCAGAAGAATTGCGTGCTTCAGCACAACGTTACACAGAAGGTTCAGAAAGTGTGGATCAAGTGCTTACAAGCTTAACTCGTGAGCAAGCAGTTATCTCTGAAAACTGGGATGGTTCTGCATTCGATAGTTTTGAACAACAATTCAACGAATTGTCTCCAAAAATTAAAGAATTTGCACAATTGCTTCAAGACATTAATGCTCAGTTGATTAAAGTTGCTGATATCGTTGAACAAACTGACCAAGACATCGCAGCACAAATTCGTTAATTTTTTATAAACGGCTTTAGGAGGGCGAGAGCCTTCCTATTTTTATATCATATAAATATCGAGAATTGAAAATAGAGAAATGGGAAATAAGAGACTTTTAAAGTATATAGGAAATAGTTTGCTGGTTGTTTTTTTGCTCTTTACAGTAATTGTTTTGAATATATCAGTGCAAAAAAACACGACAAGCAGTAATGATACTAAGCTAAAAACCAGTCAACAGACTAAGCTTAATGTAGCTATTGTTAATGAAGACCAGTCTGTGCGCGTGGATAAAAAAGAATATAATCTTGGTGCTAGCTATGTAAAAAATATCGAGCGAGACAATTCACAAAATTGGTTTGTTGTGACACGCGGAGCAGCGGATTCTGGTCTGGAAAAAGGGAAGTATCAGTTGGTTCTGACCATTCCGAGTGACTTTTCTGAAAAGATTCTAGATATCAACAATATCAATGTGGATAAAACAACAGTGACCTACAAGGTCAATGCATCAGGAAATTTGCAGGTTGAAAATGATGCGAATAAGCTGGCAAAGGATATCATTGCTGACCTCAATAGTCAGCTGGTTGATATGTATATGGCTAGTATCCTGAGCAACCTTTATACTGCTCAGCAAAATGTACAAGCCAGCTCTCAAGTGCAAGCAACCAATATTGGTACTTACCGAACTAATCTGCTAGGGACGGCTACTAACTCAAAAAATATCTTTCCAACCCTTTTTAACATGTCTAGTTCCTCTGTGGATGCTAACAATGCTTTGAAGACGACCTTAGAAAGCTATTCACAAGTTTTTGACCATCTAGATAGCTCGCAGTCCACTTATGGCAAGAATTTTGATGGCCTACTCAAGCAACGGGGGGAAGACAAGATCAGCCATGGAGAGTTTATGAAGCAGTTGATGGAGATGGATGCAAAGTATTTGGATGCAGAGACTCAGGGACTATATAGGACTTTAAAAAATACTCAGGAAAGTCTGACAACTCAGCTAGGAGAAATAGGTCAAGATAATTCTGGTGCTGACAATCTGGGCAACCAAGTCACTGCTTTAGAAGCTGCTTTGACGGCAGAACGAGCTAAACTAGATGCTCACAAGGCAGTTATAGAAACCTTTGTTACCGAGAAGATAAATACGTACTACGGTTTGGAAAAAGGAGACACTCTTACTCTGGAAAAGGTGCTGAATACAGCCAATCTTGAAGAATTGAATGATGCTGAGAGTGTAGTAAAAGATCAATTAGCTATGGCTGTAGCAGCCTTGCCAGCTGAAAATTTCAGCGGTCAGTCATTTTCTGAGTTTGGTATTTCCCGTGTCACTATTCCGAATCTGGATTATAGTACTGTCGGACAGTTCGGTACACCAACTAACGGAACCACTTCTGCTGAATTGGCTGGTTTAGTTAGTCAGGCTACTGTAACTAGCGAATCTGCTGGTCAGACTGGAACAACAGCACGGGTTTCCTGGGAAGCTCCTGCAGGGGTGACAATTCATTCTGTGTCCTATGATGGTACTAACATCACATCTGGTCAGGAACTTAATCTGAAGACTGGTGGAACTTTTGTGGTACATTACAGTGTGGCCCATGCTTCCTCTAGTACTTCAACAGAAGCTACCGATGCTACCACTAGTACTTCAACAGCTACTACCAATGTTCCCGCTAGTACTTCAACAGAAGCTTTCATTAATATATCTCTTGATGGTATCCAAGCTATCAGTACCCCTATAGATGTTCAGGGAGTGCGGAATGCAGCAGCGGCTTATGCCCAAAAAATACAGGAGATTGCTTCTGCTTATACGCGTGTTCAAAGTTTACTAAAGGTTTACGATTCATTGCAAAATCTGAAAAAAGGCTCTATGAACAAAGTCCTGAGTGATCTTTTAATAGGAGCCATCCAGGATAATTTGTCTACTTATCAAGCTAGTCTTACTCTGGATGAGAATGGTAAGTCAGACGCAAGTGTTCAGAAAAAGATGGATGAATCTATCGGTCAGTTGAGGGAAAAGATTGCAACTGTTAGATCCAATAATGAAACATTGGGACAAATAATTAAGAGCCAAATTAATCTCTATGGCGATTTGAAGAATCGTCTAGCAAATATTTCTACTGCGAAAGGTAATAATGAAGCAGCTTTTGCTAAGACGGATTCTGAGCTGACTTCGCTTAATTCTGAGTATAGTTCTCTGCTGACAGAAACATCTAGCGTGAAGTCTTCCTCTCAGAATAACATTAAAGCAGCTGAGTCTGTAAATCAAATCTTTACTAACCTTAATCGCGAATTGGCTAATGCTCAAAGTAGCACTGAAAAACTATCCCATGATGCGGATTCTTTGATGGCGCAATTTAATGAAGAATTGGCTGCTAATGGAAACTTTGTCGAGTCCTTTGTCAAGGTTCTCAATAATGCCTATGAAAATGGTGTGCCGAATGAAATTCTTCTTAAGTTCTTATCTAGTCCAGTGGCACAAAGTTCTTCTTCTGTCAAGGCAACCGTCAATGTTTACCGTCCCTTCACTTGGATTTTGCTTCTAGAGATTGTTAGTCTATTTACAGCGTATCTCTTTGCGACACAAAATGTTATCCGCAAGGTCAAGGATAAGTTCAAATTGGACAAACTGTATGATACGGATATTATGAATGTCGGCATATTGTCTTTCCTAGCTCTAACTATTGGATTAATTATTGGGATTGTATCTAGTATTCAGCTTCAGGTTGGTCGTGAATATGTGCCATCATGGGTCTTGCTGATGGTTTCGGCTGGTTTCATCTTAATCCAAGGACAGTATCTGTTACTCAAGCATTTCCGTGTTATTGGTATGGGGCTTACCTTCTTTATGATGATTAGCTTTGTCTACCTCTCAAATGCGATTGGCACGACAGCTAGTCTGACAGGGTTCCCAGCCTTTATCAAGGATCTTAATGCTCTGTCAGTCTTGGAAAGTCTGCTTTCAGGCTACTTTGACGGACAGCCTGCCAGCTTCTTTGTCTTCTTTGCGATGTTGATTGTTTTAGTTCTCTTACTTGCAGCCAATATCTTTATTAGAACAAGAAGTCTTCAATATCAAATGACTCAAACTGAAAAAGTATAGAAAAATAAGGATATGAAAAAAATACTTCTCTTACTTCTTACCTTGGGAGCATGTGCAGCAGTCTCGATGGCTGCTGCAGATGACCTGAAGGACAATAGTCTACAGATTGATAACTCCCGACTTGAGAAGGAAGAGGAGTTGAATTTTGGTGTGCAGTCCGAACAAATCAAAGAGCTTTTCAACGAGGCGACTCAAAAGAAACTGCAGGAAATCCAGCATTATCAAGATGAACAGTTGATCACCGAAAGGGACCAGCTGTTTTCTGCTATACAGGGGTCAGTGAAAAAATCGCCTGAAGAACAACTATTTCAACACAATTCTCAAAATTTATCCAAATTCCAGACAAATATGGAAAATGAAGAGACCAGTGACTGGGGTGATTTTCTGCCTGGGATGTTCTATGCAGGCCTCGTTATAGTGATTATTGGAGTAACGGGTGTTGTCAGCTACCGAGTGGCAACAGCAGAGATGGATTAGCTTGGCTTTGGAAGGTTGAGTCTGTATAGTCGTCAGAGGTAGGTCAATAATAATCGGAGAAGGACATATAAAAAAGGAGAAAGGTGAGAGATGGAACAGCATATCAATATTACCCTACGTTTGCAAGATCGAGATGTTGATATTCGGATTCCCCAGCGGATTGAGGTACGTCGGCTTATTCGGGAAATTGATAGTATTTTTAATCCCGGAACGGAACGAAAAAAGTACCAGCTGCGGATTGTCAATAAAGGCTTGTTGCTGGATGAAGGCAAGTATCTGTCGGATTATCCTATGACGACAGGAGATTTAGTAGAGATAGAGGAGATACCAGGTGACTGAGGAAAGATTTGTCTTTGGCGAACAGCCATTTATCTATGAAAAAAATGAAACAAATTGGCAGCTGAGTCTTAAGCGCTCAGATGTGGCCAGTCAGGATTTGCGGGAATTATTGCTCTTGGATTTGCATCATCCTCTCTTTTTAGAGCAGGCTATGGTGGTGGATGAAGATAGTGTGACCTTTACCTATGAGCTGGAGTCTCATGCTCTTAGCTATGAGGAGCTCAAGACTCGTACGATTTCGGAGCGAATTCGGTTGGCTCTCAATGTTTTTGCCTTGGAGGCAGCTTTAGATTTGCCGGTTACTTTTCTTTTGCATCCAGCCAATCTTTTTATTACTAAAGATGCCCAAGCCAAGATTGCCTATCGAAGTGTACCGGGGATTATGACACCCCAGTCTCTATCAGCAGAGGACTTTTTGCGTCAGGCTAAGTGTTTTGCAGTAACACTCTTTAGCGACCTAGATTTTATGGACCTTTATAATGGCTCACTGGAATTGGAAACTCTGCCAGACTTTTTGAACGAGTTGCGCCAGACAAAGGACTTAGCCACTGGGGTAGCTGTTTTGGAGAAGTATTATTTGGAAAAATCAGCTCAGGAAAAGGCGGATTTAGTCTTGGTACCCAGCAGACGGCACCGGGTCTTTAAGCTGGCCACTATCTGGTTGACAGTGAGCATGGTTCTGCTCTTCATTCCACTTATCTACCTGATTTTTTTGCAAAATCCCTTTAAAGAAAAACTTTTGCAGGCAGACACGGCCTTTATCAAGGTGGATTACAGTGGAGTTATTACAGAACTAGAAGGCATTGCTCCATCTAGCCTACCGAATACTCAAAAGTATGAATTAGCGTACTCCTATATCCAAGGGTTAGAATTTTCTTCTGATCAAAAGAAGGTTATCCTTAATAATGTCACTCTCAAGTCGGATGAGCTCTACTTGACTTACTGGATTCAAATCGGTCGGAATAGCTTTGAAGATGCGCTGGATACTGCTAAACGGATCAATGACAGCGACCTGATCCTCTATGCCTTGACTCAGGAAATCAAGCAAGTTCGTGAGGATGACAAGCTATCAGGTAAAGACCGAGAGGCTAAACTAGAGTCCCTAGAAAATGAGTATAAGAAATACTGGGATAGCCGAAGTGAGCTCTTGGCGAGTGAGTCTAGCTCTAGCACATCAAGCCAACAAGAAGAAGTCTCAGAAAACAAGTCCTCATCTGAGACGAAATCGTCCTCCAGCAACTAAAACAGGCCAAGGAGTGAGAAAACATGACAAAACAAGTAATTTTCTATACACAAGGTCTGCGTTATGAAGTAGAGCTGGGAGCAGACAAGACAGTCCTGCTCGGCGCAACGGAGAAGGCACAAGTTTATCTCTATCAACAAGATAGACCAATCCAACTCAAGGCAGATGGCGAGGAAGTCTTCTACCAATATGGTGAGGAAGCAGGTGTCGTGAAGGATGGTCTGATGCTAGGGAGAGTCGTCTTTTATCTGCGGAATGACGAACCACGAGTTTATGACCTCTTAGACAAACAGGAGATCCGCATCGGTTCTCAAAAAGGGGCTCTTATCAAACTGGACGAAGGCATTGAGCTTCTCTTGCAAAAGTCTCAGGGCAACTGGATTCTGACTCGACTTAAGGGGGACTTTTATCGAAATAATCACTTAGAAAAGATGAATCAGCAGGCTCTCAGCTTCGGTGATGAAATTAGTATTGGTTCTGTGACCATTAAGTTTTATCCTGATGAAGTCTGGATACATGGGCCAGCTCAGACTGGTAGTCAACTGGCGTTAAGAGAGCCGTCTCGTTACGGATTTTATGAGGATTATCCGGATTACCACCGTTCTCCACGGATTATCTACCGAGGGAGTGAAGATAAGATTCTGCTCAATCCACCAGGTCAAGAGCCTCACAAACCGAGCGATGAGCTCTTAAAGCTAATCGTTCCACCGCTTCTGATGATTGGGGTGGTTATCCTGATTACGCTCATCCAGCCGCGGGGAATTTATATTCTGGCTACTATGGCTATGTCGGCTGCCAGCATTGTCTTTTCGGTTCGTGGCTTTATCAAAAACCGCAAGAAGTATAAGGCCGACAAGAAAGAAAGGGTAGACCTCTATCACCTCTACTTGAAAGACAAGGCTATGGAATTGACCAAGCTTGAGCGGGAACAAAAGGAAGGGATGCACTACCACTTTCCGACAGTATTGGAGTTGACCGACTTGGTTGAGAGCTATAACCACCGGATTTATGAAAAGACACCGCTCCATTTTGACTTTCTTTACTATCGTCTGGGTCTGGGAAAACTCCCAACCAGCTACCAGCTGACCTATGGGCAGCAGGAACGCAGTGGTAAGAAAGATGCGCTGGAAGAGGAGGGTTATGCCCTCTACACTCGGCATCGGAAAATTCCGGATATGCCCATTCCAGCTAATCTCAGTCATGGGCCAGTGGGCTATATCGGTCCTCGAAATTTGGTCTTAGAACAGCTACAGCTGCTAGTTATGCAAATCGCAACCTTCCATTCTTACCACGATGTGCAGTTTATCACCATTCTGCCTGAGGAAGAGCGGGCTCAGTGGTCTTGGATGCGCTGGCTCCCCCATGCCAAGCTTCAGGAGCTGAACGTCCGTGGTTTCGTCTATAACCAGCGGACGAGAGATCAGGTTCTAAACAGCCTAAATCAAATCTTGAAACTACGACGCGCCCAGCAGGAAGAGGCGACTCGTCAGGAAAGCACGCTCTTTCATCCCCATTATGTGGTTCTGATTACGGATGAGAAGCTGATTTTGGACCATGTTATCATGGAATTCTTCACAGAGGATCCGACAGCTCTGGGTTGCTCGCTTGTCTTCGTGGAAGATGTGATGAGCTCGCTGTCTGAGAATATCCAGACGGTTATCAATATCAAGGACCGCAATACGGGACAACTGGTCATGGAAGAAGGGGTGCTGAAGGAAACTGACTTTCGCTTAGACCACTTTCCAGAGGACTATGACAAGGAGCGGATTGCTCGAACGCTGGCGCCGCTCAATCACTTACAGAATCTCAAGAGCTCAATCCCTGATACGGTCACCTTTATGGAGATGTATGGGGCAGAGACCTTCGATGATCTGCAAGTTCCTAAGCGCTGGGGTAAGAATGCACCTTATAAGAGTTTGGCGGTGCCGATTGGCCTACGCGGTAAGGATGATCTGGTACAGCTCAATCTCCATGAGAAGGCGCATGGACCGCACGGGCTAATTGCCGGAACAACTGGATCTGGGAAATCGGAGACCATCCAGTCCTATATCCTCTCCCTCGCCGTCAACTTCCATCCGCATGATGTGGCTTTTCTCCTCATCGACTATAAAGGTGGGGGAATGGCTCATCTCTTTAAGGATCTGCCGCATCTCTTGGGAACTATTACCAACTTAGATGGTGCCCAATCCATGCGGGCTCTGGTCTCTATCAATGCGGAGATCCACCGCAGAGAGCGGATCTTCAACCGATATGAAGTCAATCATATCAATCAATACCAAAAGAAATTTAAGACAGGAGAAGCAACTGAGCCCCTACCCCATCTCTTCCTCATCTCGGATGAGTTTGCGGAACTCAAGGTCAACCAGCCTGACTTTATGAAGGAGCTGGTGTCCATCGCTCGTGTCGGGCGGTCTCTTGGGATTCACTTGATCCTTGCGACCCAGAAACCATCCGGTGTCGTAGATGACCAGATCTGGTCCAACTCGCGCTTTAAGATTGCGCTCAAGGTGGCGGATCGGTCTGACTCCAACGAAATGCTTCACACGCCAGATGCGGCAGAGATTACCCAAACGGGTCGTGCTTATCTCCAAGTCGGCAATAATGAAGTTTATGAACTCTTCCAGTCAGCCTGGTCGGGGGCGGATTACCAGCCGGATAAGGACGACATGGGCATTGAGGACCATACCATCTACCTGATCAATGATCTGGGTCAATACGAAGTCTTGAATGAAGACTTGTCTGGCTTAGAAGATGCGGATGAGATTAAGGAAGTACCGACGGAGCTTGACGCGATTGTGCAGAACATCAAACTTCTGACTGAGAAGCAGAAGATCGCTCCTGTACCACAGCCTTGGCTGCCACCGCTCAAAGAGCGGCTGACCTTAGAGGAGCTAGAGCCGATCAACTATCAAGCCGAATGGGAGAAGGGGCAAAGCGATCTGAACCTCTTGATCGGTCTGGCAGATATGCCGCAGAAACAGGCTCAGGAAGTGGCTCATATCAACCTAACTAGGGATGGCAACATCCTGCTTTACGGCAGTCCGGGGACTGGGAAGACCACCTTCCTGCAGAGTGCGGCCATGGACTTGGCGAGAAAGCACAGTCCGAAAGACCTGACCCTCTATCTCCTTGACTTTGGGACCAATGGTCTGGCGCCTCTGGCGAATCTCCCGCATGTGGCGGATACGCTTCTCTTAGATCAAAGTGAGAAGGTGGCCAAGTTTGTGCGGATTATGGAGAGCGAGCTCAACCGCAGGAAGAAACTTCTATCCGAGTATGGTGTGGGTACCATCGCCCTCTATCGTGAGGCTAGCGGTAAGGAAGAACCGGCGATTGTAGTGATGTTGGATAGTTTTGAGTCCATGAAAGAGGAACCGTTTGAGCCATCGCTCTTTAAGCTGCTTATGCGAATTGGTCGTGAAGGCTTGAGTGTTGGAGTCCATCTCTTAATCACTGCTGGTCGTAAGAGTAACCTGCGAGCAATTCTCTATGCTAACTTTAAGCACCAACTAACGCTTAAGCAGAATGACATTCAAGATATTAAAGAGGTTACCGGAAATGATCCATTGGTCAACTTGATGGAAGACATTAAGGGTCGGGCACTGATGAAACGCGAAGAACTAAATAGTGTTCAGTTGGCTCTACCCGTTTCAGGGGAGAATGACATTCAAGTCATTAATAACCTTCGTAACAGAGTGAATGAGCTCAATCAGGATTGGATGGGAATCCGTCCGAAAGAGGTGCCAATGGTACCAGATGAACTGACGGAATATGATTTCTATAATCGCCCAGCTGTTCAGGCAACTTATGGAGAAGGAGTATTACCATTAGGACTAGACATAGAAACAGTGGAGCCTGTTATTTGGGATATCTCTAAGGGTAATTTGCTTTATCTGACAGACAAAGAGGAGCAAATGCTTATCTTAACTCAGCAGATTGCTCGAAGCAAACAAAAGATTATTATCCTTGCGCCGCAGTATCACAATCTTCCTGAAATGAAGGGAGTGACTATTCTAGATAAACCAGAAGAATATCAAGTGGGTATTGCGACTATGGAATCGAAAATTAAAGAGCGCTTGGAGAAACGTAAGAGCCAGCATGAGGCTACTGTTATCCTCTATAATCAGTTGGAGTTGGTAGAGGATATGAGCTTAGATGACTTGTCTTCTCTTCTCTTTGTCTTGGAGAAGGGACCAAGAGCCGGCTATAGTACAGTAGCTCTCAGTAGCAGTCAACTGATTAAGCAGATTGACAGTGTATCAAAAGTTATCAAGACCTATAGACAAGCGATACTGTCCATGCGCATTAACGATCAAGCTGTTGTGACCGTTAACAGCAGACCACTGAAAGAAGAACCGCTAGCAGAACAAGTCCATTACTATATAGCTGATGGTCGTGCAAGTAAAATAAAAGTATTAATGATGTAAGGGGGAAGCAATGGGAAAAGCAGCATTACAAGCTCAGTTATATGAATTATCATTCCGATTCTCAAAAGTCACTGCAAAAATTGCAGAGCTAGAGAGTGCTTTAGCTGCACTTTCGGGTGTCTCTACAGAAATAACCTATGTATTAAACGGATATGATTCTATTAAATCATCGAATAATTTGGCAGGTATTCCTTATGAACAGGAAGCTGCGAATGAGGAAACATTATTGACAAACGCCTCTACAAATTACGAAACACATAAAACTAATACTATATCAAAATTAAAGATAAAAATCGATACTTTAAAGTCAGAAGAAATAGGACTGCGATTTAGGATGAATGCCCTCAGCTACGAGATTGCGAATACAAAGGAGAATTGATCAATGAGTGATGATATTATCAAAGTATACGATTTACCTGGGATAGGGCAGTACGCTGAGTCCATCAAGCAATTCTCACAGAATTTAAGTACTGCTACAAATGATACTGCTCGAACCTTCAATACTCAGATTGAAGGTTCGGAAGGTCTGGCTATCAATGCATTCTTACAAAGCCTTAATGATTTACAGAGTCAGGTTTTTAATCAGATCCCGGATGCTTTAACGCAATATGCGACTGTAGTCAGTGATTTTGAATCAGGGGTCAGCGGTGTTGGATTTACAAAAGAAGCCTGGACTAGTGAATCAGGCAATACTTCTGTTCGTAATAAGCTAACTGGTGAGCAAAAGGATACATTACAATCTGTCGCTAAAACCTTGCAGTCCGCATTAGATACTGCGACGAAGGCTTTAGAAGAGTCATCTATTGACTTGTCAGGTATTACAAACACTACGGCCAATGGCTTAGACGACGCTTCTAATGCTCGTCTGAATACCCACACACCGTTTCAGAGTGCCCATGATACTTTTAATGCGAATTTGCAGCAGGTTATTGGCACAATAAGCGACTTAAAAGGAGTTGTCAGTCAGGCGCAGATAATATTTAGCCTCTCTCCTAGAGCTGTATTTAATGCTTTTTCGCAAGGTCAGCCATATTTTTTGGATAAGATAACCAATCAAGATGAGGCTCTTGCGCTTGAAGCGGCATTTGGTGATGTCAATGCTGTGAAAAAGGTAAATTTTGATAATGTTAGCGATGTTGTTCTATATATTATGTCAGAAGGAGTTGCTATGTGGGCAGCTAATGATGAATTTAGAAAACTTGATATATACTATAGTCACCTTGGAAAAAATAAAAATACATATAATTCAGAGTTGTTTGCAAGAATGGTGAAAGCACAACAAAAATTAGCTATTACAAATCAATTTGCTATGGATACAGAGTATATAAAAAATGGTTATAGTTCAAAAAAATTATCCCAATTAAAGAAAAAAGAGAAGGGAATCAATGAGCTATTAGGTATCACGCGAGGATTATTTATTGTTGGATATGGAGAGAACCAGCTTGAAGTACGTCCTGGTTCAATGTCTGAAAAGATTAATAATCCGAAGTCAATTAAATTTAAGCGAAATAAATCTGGAGAGTTAGGTTTTACAATAACTGGAGTTTGGGGTCAGAAGTCAAAATACACAAGTGATTTTGCTCAAGATGCAACTGTATTAAATATTGCTGAACAAAAAGTTAAATTTGCTGAAATTGAACAAAAGAGAAAAGATGCAGCAAATGAGTTGCTAAAAGGTGTCCTATTTTCAGTAGGGGATGGTTTTGTTACAGTTTCTGCACCAGAATTAAAGTTAACATTGGCTGCGTTAAAATTAATATCATCAGGAGATATGGTTGGTGGTGCAAGTAAATTAGATCCTTCTGAAGTTAATTTATCTGGGGCATTTGGTACATCTTTATCTGCTATTTTGAAAAGTTCAGTAGACTATGTTAAAACCAACCAAGGATTAAGTTTAGAAGAAAAGAAAGCCATCTTAAAAATAAAAAATCTGATAGTAAATAAGGGAGGATGGATTTTTAGAGGATATGGAAACACTACAATTTCAGATGAATTTTATTACAGTTTTGATGTGACTCTACGAAAGAAGGAACTTGACAGTGATGGTGTGACATCGTTTATAAAGAAAAAATCATTAGATAGTAATGAATATAAAACAGCTATTTCTCAATATAAAAAAATATTAAAAAAAGGATATGTATCTGATGATTACGATCCTAAAAAAGGAGAAAATGTCAAAAAACAATATGATTCTAAAGTAATAAAATATCTTTTAGGAGAAGAAACAGATTTGACGTTTGAAGGAATGAATAAGAGTCAGATTGAACAATTGGAAAAAGGAATTGAAGCAATGGATCAGCTTTATGGTAACAATTCTAATGGGAAAGAGTTCTATGATTATCTAAGACAAAAATATGATGATGGGAGAATAGTCAAGTGAAAACTAAAAAAATTGGTGCTATCTTTCTAATTTTACTTGGTGTATGTATGCTCTTTGTATTTGGGATTCGAGAGTTTAAAAAACAAGATTTATCTAAATATAAATATTGGATAGTAGATACAGAAATTACGGATTATGAATTTATTGAAAACGGTAGGATGATTACAGTTGATTGGCACAGCAACAAAGAAGTTAATCAACAAGTAAGTGTTCTTGATGAAAAGCCTAAATTTGGCTCTCCAGGGCGAATAGCTGGCAAACGTTTCCTTGTTTCCTATGCGGCGCGATTCAAAGCAAAATCCGCTTGGAATGAAGTGCGAGATGATTTTCCTATTCTGGAACAAAATTATCCAGATAAGGGGGAATATTGGAAAATAAATGTCTACGACACTAAGGGTGAAAAGTTAGACAAGAAAGTGTTGGATGTATTTGAGATCACTAGAAATTATAATGAGAACTATTATCCTGCTTTTATATTAAATAAGTATTCGATAGACAGTATAGATGGTAAGGAATATCTAACGATTTCTTTACGGAAAAAAGAAGATACCATCACTGATGTCAGAGACGAATCCAAATTACTTAAGAGATTGATAGACTTAGAGACAGGAAAGATTGTAGATATTGACCCAAACAATCAAAAAAAGAGTTCGCCTAAAATTGGACTTGGTTCGATAGATTCCTTTTCACAGCTATTTGAAGATCATGATTTTTATGTTAGCGATAATGATATTCATTTTTGGAAACTTGGAGATAATACAAAACACTGGCTCTTAAATAGAAAATACCCGAAATCTATGGAAATAATTTCTAAAAATCCTGAAACAAGCTATATATATAAACTTGCATCTGATGATGATTTGCAAACGTCCATAGATATGATAAAACTCGTTTTCCCAGAGGGTACAAATATCTTTAAGGATATCACCATTCCAGCGACTAGTTCGAAAGATGGACAGGAACATCTTATTCAAAGCGAAGAAGAGTTTTTACAATATTATAAATCCAGTACGGAGGAAGAATGAAAAGACTGATGAAATCAAAATTAGGTCAAGTCATGCTTCTTGCACTCACTGTCATAGGGTTTTACTTTGCTTATCAGGCATATCGTAGGCATGAACTTACTCAGTTTGTTATGTGGAGTCCAAGGGCTAAAATCGCAAGTTATGAATTCATGGATGATAACAAGGCAGTAGCAATTGATTGGGATAATGAGTCAGAATTAAAGGAGGCAGAAGAAGCTAAAAAATATGATTCAGGTATCAATGTAAACAATCGTAAAACAGCGACCAATGGGGAACATTTTATTGTTCGCCAGAGTTACAAATTAAAATCAGCCACGTATAAGTATTGGATCCTTGAAGAAGATGCGGTTCCATATTTGAAAAGTAATATTCCAGAGCAGGGAGAGTACTGGTTGTTAGACGTCTATGATACGAAAGATGGGACAATCAAACAAAAAACTTATGATGTATTTAAGATGGTAAGGGAATATAATAAGGATTATATTCCAATTGGAGTTGCTGAATCATCAAAATTATTACAATCTGAGAATGAAAAAGATTATTTACCCATAAAAATGGCTGTGAATAGTGAACCAAGTGCTAAAACTTTTATAGGTATAATTGATTTGACGAGTGGAAAAATTTTATCTGAAACACCGTCTGGAAAGCCAGGCAAAGAGTTTTATGATGTTTTTCAAAATACAATAAAAAATAGAGACGCTTTTGAAGAAATAATCGATCAAAATGATGGACTTTCAAGCCAAAATTTTACTTTTGATTCATCTAACTTCAGTTTTAAAAAACCAGTAGAAAAATCCCAATACCTGTCCTTGTCAAGCAAATATCCAAAGGTATTTGATATATTGAGTAAAGGGTTGTTATCTGAATTATATTTTCTTGGAGAAGAAGATGTTCGTTTTAAAATCTCTCTCTTAAAGCTAGTCCTTCCAGAGGGTACAAATATTTTTAAGGACATCACCATTCCAGCAGCTAGTTCGAAAGATGGACAGGAACATTTGGTTCAAAGCGAAGAAGAGTTCTTACAATATTATAAATCCAGTACGGAGGAAGAATGAAAAGACTGATAAAATCAAAAATAGTTCAAGTCATGCTTCTTGCACTCACTGTTATAGGACTTTACTTTGCTTATCAGGCATATCGTAGGTATGAACTTACTCAGTTTGTTATGTGGAGTCCAAGGGTAAAAATTGCAAGTTATGAATTCATGGATGACAACAAGGCAGTAGCGATTGAGTGGGATAATGAGTCGGAGTTGAAAGATGCGGAAGAGGCTAAGAAATATGATTCGCGTGTCAATGTAGAAACAATGACGAGAGTTAATGGAGAACGCTATATTATCCAACAAAGTTATAAGTTAAAATCAGCCACGTATAAGTATTGGATTCTTGAAGAGGATGCGGTGCCATATTTGAAAAGTAATATTCCTGAGCAGGGAGAGTACTGGTTGTTAGACGTCTATGACACGAAAGATGGGACAATCAAACAAAAAACGTATGATGTATTTCAGATGGTGAGGGAATATAATAAGGATTATATTCCAAGAAGAGTTCGTGACGTTAATTATTTCTTGTATACGGAACAAGGAAAAACTTACTTACCAATTAGTATGGCTATTGGTCAACAGCCAGAAATGAAAATGGAAAATGGGCTTATTGATATAGAGGATGGAAAGATAGTAGCAACTACTCCATCTGGTAAAACTTCCAAAGATCTTTATAACGATAAGAAAGAATCATACAAACCGAAGTTAGATGATATTCTTATTTCGAATAATAAATTTTCAAGCGAAAAGTTTGCCTTTGTCTTTTCTAACTTTGGTTTTAAAGAACCAGTAGAAAAATCCCAATACCTGTCCTTGTCAAGCAAATATCCAAAGGTGTTTGATATATTAAGCAAAGGGGTGTTGTCTGAACTAGATTTTCTTGGAGAAGAAGATGTTCGTTTTGAAATCTCTCTCTTAAAGCTGGTTCTTCCAGAGGGTACAAATATTTTTAAGGATATCACCATTCCAGCAGCTAGTTCGAAAGATGGACAGGAACATCTT
>NZ_KQ968980.1:56465-81162 GCF_001578725.1 Streptococcus sp. DD04 | reverse complement strand
CTTCCAGAGGGTACAAATATTTTTAAGGATATCACCATTCCAGCAGCTAGTTCGAAAGATGGACAGGAACATCTTGTTCAAAGCGAGGAAGAGTTTTTACAATATTATAAATCCAGTACGGAGGAAGAATAATGGGACGAAAGCGAATATTACCAGAACATATCAAAAGTGTGAAACACAGTTTTGAGGACATGAGTGGCAGAATAGAAGAGAAGAGCTCTAGTCTGATAGAGTCTTCTGCAACTACTCACTTGGCTTCTGCAACAGATGCGGTGAAAGCTCTAACAAAAGATTTAGTTCCAGTCATTGAATCTTTTGATGAATATCTTAATTCTGTAGCAGATGAGTTTAGCAGAATAGATAATGAAATAGGGCATATGATAGAAGGGGGCAGTCTTCAACAGTATGCGAATGGGAAGAGTGATACAGAAATGGTTAGAAAAAGATATATTACTCAGAAAAACATTGAAAATTATAATAGGATGTATAATGATTTTCCATAATGTATAACTTCAATCTCACAACCACCTGAAACTAACTCAGGTGGTTTTTCTATTGTTTTTCTTCTTCTCATAGCTCTACATTTTTGAACTAGTTGAAGAAAAAATATATCTATGTTATATTATATTAAGCGACTTTTTTCTTGTCATCCGTGCTGACGAGCTGACGCTAATGAGATTCACTTAGTCATCTGCGCTGACAGCCTGAAGTCAATGTGATTTACTTCGTCATCTGCGCTGACAGTCTGAAGTCAAAGCGTTTTGCTTCATCATCTTCGCTGACAGTTTGAAGCTAGCGTGATTCGCTTCATCATCCACGCTGATAAGATGAAATAAAGTCGTGTCCCCCGTCATCCTCGGTGACGAGAACAATAAAAAAAAGAGGTGTTTATGAAAACAGAAAAAATTGTAGCTATAAAACATAGCAATCTTCGCCACGCAGAATTCTCCCAGTTCATTGCGCGCTTTCTGGATGATTTGAAGAAAGAAAACTTGGACATTAAAAAGGAAGAAGTTCTGACAACCTTAGTTGAGAAGATCCAAGCAGCCTTACCTGCCTATCAAGCTTCGCTGGGTCACATTCGTGCCAATGAGAAATCAGGGTTATTAAACGAAGCAGACGACTTGCGAGATGCGGACTTGCAAGCACTTCGGGATTCTATCAAGCCTTACCGAGCAAGCAAGCGAGAAGCCGAAAAGACAGCCTATATCAATTTGAAATTACTGTTTGACACCTACAAAGATGCCCACAAGAAACACTACGAAGAAGAAACAGCCCTGATTTCCAGTTTGCTGGAAAAACTAGCCTCCGATAAATATAAATCTCAGATTGAAACGCTAACGATTTCTAAGTTTGTAGAAAATCTTGAGGAGAGCCATCAAGCCTTTGAGAAGCTCTTTGCGTCCCGCTCTCAGGACAATCTTCAAACGGTCAGCTTTGATGTGAAGAAGCTACGTAAAGAAGTAGCGACCCCATACCAACAATTAAGTGACTATGTGTTGATTCTGAGCCAAGTGAAGGAAGATGAGTTCTACAAGCGTTTCCTCTCTGTTCTCAACAACAGCCGGAAGCATTATGCGGATACCTTGGCTCGCCGTAAGGGGAAAGAGGCGAAAGTCGCTGAAACAGCTACGACTGAATAAACTGGTCTTTAATGAAGAAAGCGAGAATCTTTACGATCCGCTTGTCTACCCACCTGAAAATGACTCAGGTGGTTTTTTACGCTCGTTTTCTCCATTTCTTCCCCGTCCTCTCCCTCTGTTTAATGGCACGGCTTTGTATTTTGATCCGCCTCTCTGACTTTATAAGGTTTTAGCTTGGTTAAATTTCACATCTAAAGCAACCTTTCTCATAATTTTTCAACAGTGATGATTTATGCTATACTATTTCTATAACACGGAGGAAAAATATGAAAAAAATCGTTTTATACTCTCTCATTCAAGGCTTGGCCATCTTTGTGATTGCAGGGCTGCTAGCTTATGTGGTGAGAGGAGACTTCTTCTTTCGTTACCTAGCGCCCATCTTCGGACTTGCTGCGGCTGTTTTTCGCTTTTTTACTTCCATGATTGTCAAGAGTTTGGCGCCGACCATTTATCAGGAAGAAGATAAAAAATAGTTTTTTCGACTATCACATACACTTTAATCCGAGTCATCCGCTCGGATTTCTATACTTTATGAAAAAGCGGTCTTTTTCTGAAAAATGCTCACTTTCCCTGCCTCTTTGTGGTAAAATAGTAAAAGAATTAAAATTTTGGAGAGTAAGAATGAAACGTTCAATGTATGCGGGACGTGTTCGTAGTGAGCATGTCGGTCAGGAAATCACTTTGAAAGGTTGGGTTGCCCGCCGTCGCGATTTGGGAGGCTTGATTTTTATTGATCTGCGTGACCGTGAGGGAATTATGCAGTTGGTCATCAATCCCGAGAGTGTCCCAGCAGAAGTCATGAAGACTGCTGAGAGCCTGCGCAGCGAGTTTGTCATTGAAGTGACAGGTAAGGTCGAAGCGCGGGAGCAGGCCAATGATAAGCTGGCTACAGGAAGTGTGGAGCTACACGTAGAAAGTCTGACAGTGCTGAATGTTGCTAAGACGACTCCTTTTGAGATTAAGGACGGAATTGAAGCCAACGATGATACGCGCTTGCGCTATCGTTATTTGGATCTGCGTCGCCCAGAAATGCTGGACAATCTCAAATTGCGTGCCAAAGTGACCCATTCCATTCGCAATTATTTGGATGAGCTGGAGTTTATCGATGTGGAGACACCGTTTTTGACCAAGTCAACGCCTGAAGGGGCGCGTGATTATTTGGTGCCGAGCCGGGTTAACCAGGGTCATTTCTATGCCCTGCCTCAAAGCCCACAGATTACCAAGCAGCTTTTGATGAATGCTGGTTTTGACCGTTATTACCAGATTGTCAAGTGTTTCCGAGACGAGGACTTGCGTGGAGACCGTCAGCCAGAGTTTACACAGGTTGACTTGGAAACTTCTTTCCTATCGGAGCAGGAAATCCAAGACATTACAGAAGGCTTGATTGCCCGTGTCATGAAGGAAACCAAGGACATTGAAGTTGCCTTGCCTTTCCCACGAATGAAATATGATGACGCTTTGGCTCTTTATGGTAGTGACAAGCCAGATACTCGTTTTGAAATGTTGTTGCAGGACTTGACAGATCTTGTCAAGGGAATTGATTTTAAAGTCTTTTCTGAAGCACCAGCTGTCAAGGCGATTGTGGTGAAAAATGCTGCTGATAAATACTCACGCAAGGATATTGATAAATTGACAGAGCAAGCGAAGCAGCATGGAGCCAAGGGTCTTGCTTGGATCAAATTCACTGGCGGAGAGCTGGCTGGTCCTGTCGCTAAGTTCTTGACAGACCTGTCAAGCCAATTGACAGCTACTTTACAGCTTGAAGAAAATGATTTGGTCCTCTTTGTAGCAGATACTTTGGAGGTTGCCAATGCTGCACTGGGCGCTCTTCGTGTCCGACTGGGCAAGGAGTTAGGCTTGATTGACCCTGCTAAGTTTAACTACTTGTGGGTGGTAGATTGGCCGATGTTTGAGTGGTCTGAAGAAGAAGGCCGCTACATGAGTGCCCACCATCCATTTACCCTACCAGAAGACCAAACAGCCCATGAGTTGGAAGGAGATTTGAGCAAGGTGCGGGCCATTGCCTACGATATCGTACTCAATGGCTACGAACTAGGTGGCGGTAGTTTACGGATCAATCAAAAAGATTTGCAGGGACGCATGTTTAAGGCTCTAGGCTTCTCAGCTGAGGAAGCTCAGGAGCAGTTCGGCTTCCTCCTAGAAGCGATGGACTACGGTTTCCCACCGCACGGAGGTCTGGCCTTAGGTTTGGATCGCTTTGTAATGATCCTTGCTGGAGAAGAAAATATTCGTGAAGTCATTGCTTTTCCTAAGAATAACAAGGCTTCTGACCCGATGACTCAAGCGCCAAGCATAGTCGCTCCTGCTCAATTAGAGGAATTAAGTTTACAAGTAGAAGTTCATGAAAAAGACTAAGTATTATAAACACTTTCGCTTTTATATCCGTAGATTTGCCTATAATTTTAAATTATTGCAAGTCTTGAGAAGTATTTCCAGAGAAAAATATGCTGAAAAGATCTCGGCTTCTGTGCTCTACGGTTTTTTATCCGCCGTCGCAGTTAATTTCTTTTTTCAACCGGGGCATGTTTACTCAAGCGGAGCAACAGGTCTAGCGCAGATTGTTACTGCTCTCAGTACCCGATTTCTGGGTTTCACTATTCCGGTTTCCGTTACCTTTTATGCGATTAATATTCCGCTGATGATTTTGGCTTGGTACCAAATCGGGCATAAGTTTACGGTCTTTACTTTTATCACAGTTTCAATGAGCTCGCTTTTTATTCAGTTTGTTCCAGAAGTGACGCTGACGACCAATCCTATCATCAATGCGCTTTTTGGGGGTGTCGTCATGGGAGCGGGGATTGGCTTTGCTCTCAAGTCAAGTATTTCGAGCGGAGGCACAGATATTGTCAGTCTGACCATTCGCAAGAGGACAGGCCGCAATGTCGGCAGTATTTCCTTGATTGTGAATGGGATTATTATGCTGATTGCTGGTCTGACTTTTGGTTGGGAATACGCTCTCTACTCGATGATTACCATTTTTGTATCCAGTCGAGTGACCGATGCGGTCTTTACCAAGCAAAAGCGGATGCAGGCCATGATTATTACCAGCCATCCGGAAAGAGTGATTGATAAGATTCACAATAAACTGCACCGTGGAGCAACCGTTATCAATGGAGCTGAGGGAACCTATAACCACGAACAAAAGGCGGTTTTGATTACAGTAATTACGCGTGCAGAGTTTAACGAATTTAAGTACATCATGAATCAGATAGATCCGACAGCGTTTGTCTCCGTGTCTGATAATGTACATATCTTGGGAAGATTTGTAGAAGAATAGAATCTTTGTGACTGTTTTCTGACAGCAAATCTAAGGCATTTAATCATTTCGATATTGATTAAAATAATGACCGCGCTTTTCTCCAATATAAAAGACGTTTTCTTTCTCATCCGGATGACTCGGAATGGAAAGAGAACGCCTTTTTGTATTTTCATTATTTCAACACAATGACTTGTTTGGCAGCAAGAGTGTAGGACTTAGCCGATGGAAGAATGGATTTTTTCAACCCAATCTGCGGATACTGAACAAATAATTCTTGCTTGTATTGGTTATCATATACGACTTCTTCATTTGAGAAGTTTATGACAATCGTCATTTGTTGTTTGCCTTGCTGAATGCGATATTCGACAAGAGTAGGGCTGAGCCATTCTACTTTACAGGCTTTTTTGATAGCCTTACTTGTAGCTAGGTGAAGCAGGGGATTGATTTTGCGGAATTCAATCAACCTTTGTAAAAACTCAATATCTTCCTGATAGTGCAGGGAGCGAATCCAGTCTAGTTTGTTGATTTCATCAGGTTGATCATAGCTGTTGTCAATCAAATTTTTGGTGCGGAAGAATTCTTGACCGCTATGGATAAAGGGAACTCCCTGAGCAAGCAGAACAAGGTGCAGAGCTAAACGAGAATTGGCCAATCGGTTTCTGAGAGTGATTTCTGGATTCAGCAAATCAAAATAGTCAAAGACAGTTGCGTTGTCATGACACTCTACGTAGTTAATAGCCTGTGAAGGACTGATAAAGTGAGGTGTGCCACTCAAGCCGACATTCGCTGTTAGGATATTTTCCATTTGATTGGTTGATTGTTCATCCTCTGTCCTCTGTCCCTGAGCAATAGTTTGTTTTATAGTATTGCGGAAGTTATCGCTAAAGAAACCGTAGTCGGGCAGTTGTTCAGCGTTGAATTGATGGGCTAGTAATTCGGTGTCATAGCCAGTGTCCATTTGCCATCCTTCACCGTACAGATGGATATTTGGATAAAGCGCTTTGAGTTCCTGAGCAATTTCTTGCATGGTTTGAATATCAAGGATTCCCATGAGGTCAAAGCGGAAGCCATCAAAGCCATAGAGACTGACCCACTGCTTAACGGATTGCTTAATGTAACGTCTGACCATAGCTTTTTCGCTGGCCACATCATTTCCGCAGAAAGTTCCATTTGTACGAAAACCAATAGCATCTAAGCGATAGAAATACCCGGGAACAATTTTTTCAAAAGCATAGCTGTCGGCATCATAAACGTGATTGTAAACCACATCCATAATAACGCTGATATCTGCTTGATGATAGGTCTCAATGGCCTGTTGCAATTCAAAAATTCGATTATAGGGATCGTGTGGATTGGTGGCAAAGCTCCCATCAGGGACATTGTACTGTACAGGGTCATATCCCCAGTTGTAGACTAATTCAGGATGTTTCTCATCTACACTGCCAAAATCATACAGGGGCATCAGCTGGACGTGAGTAATTCCTAGATCTTGGAGGTACTGCAGACCGAAATAATGGCCATCTATTTCCGGGGATTCAGTCAGGGAATTGAACTTACCTGGTTGGGAAAAACCGGCTTCCTTTTGCATAGAAAAATCTCGGACACTCATTTCATAGATGATGGCATCGGTTGGTTTCACCTGTGTTTTAGCACGATGGATTGGTTTTTTTATTTTATTCTGGTCAATAACAAAACTATTGCCGGAATTGGCATCGGATGATAGAGCGTAAGGATCGTGAACTTCTACCCACTTTCCATTTATTTTATGGAGATAGAAGTAAGACTGTCCTTCCAGATCTCCTGCTACCTGAGTGTACCACGTCCCTCTTTTCTGACGTTCCAAGGGATAAACTCTGGATTTGATATGAAGATGAACTTTTTCAGAAAGTGGAGCCCAAAGTTTAAATTCAGTAGCATCCTTGCTATAATGTGCTCCTAAATCTTCACCAGCATAATCAAATAACTCATCAAAAATTGGTTTTTGGACAATGTGTCGATACTGGAGAATTGTATGATTCCGGTCCTGATCGTATATGGTATAAATTTTTGCCAGGTCAATTGGCTCATTGGCTGAGACAGTGTAGATAATCCGCTGTTCCTGATTGTTAATACTTTTAATTGTTAATGGGCTCGAGCCATGCCGATCTTCAAGAGTGAAATGGATAGAATAGGCGTCGAAGGTTTTGGCCAATTCAATAGTGATGATATTCTCGTCATCTAAATAGGCTTGAAAGGTGCGAAATGCCATAATTTCTCCTTAACGGGTGATGATAGTATGTTGGATAAGTTGACGGTAACAAATGTGCTTATTTTCTTTACTGTCTTTGATAATTTGAAAAAGGGTACGGAACGATTCCTTACCGAGTTCGATAGCGTTTATATCTATGTACGCCTCTACATCAATACGCGGTTTGATAGAGTCAAAGGTGATAATCGGTAATTGCTGGTCTTTATCTTTGAGATACTGGAGGGCTCCTTCTGCAGCCATACTGTCGGATGTTACAAATGCTTCAATCTCGTTGATTGGCATTTTTTCCATACTTTTATAGATACTATCCTCCAACAAAAAACCAAAAGAAAACTTCACTAGACTTTCATTCAGAGGAATAGCTGCCTCCTTAAGAGCCTGTTTGTAGCCTGCAAAACGGTCTTGAGAGACGACCAGCTCTTTATTCCCAGCTAGAAATGCAATTTTCCGGTAACCTTGATCAATAAAATATTTAGTCGCATCGTATCCAGCCTTGATGTTGTCATTATCTACTAGAGAGATAAATGGCAACACGGCTTTCCCTAAGATAAGGAAGGGGAATTGATTGCTTACTGCAAACTCAACCAGTGGGTCGTTGGGCTTAGAATAGAGGAAGATCAAACCGTCTACGCGTTTCCCGAAGATCATTTGTTTGATATTTTCTAAGCGATGTTTTTCGTCCTGCCCAGTGCTAATCTGAATGGCATAGTCGTAGTCCGAAGCGACTTGTGAAATGCCTCGTAGGACAGTTGGAAAGAATGGGTTTTGGTAAAAAACATCCGAATCATCTGGCAGGACCAGACAGATGACCTGGGTTGACTGACTAACCAGACTTCTGGCGTTGAGATTTGGATGATAGTCTAGCTCTTTCATAGCAGCGCGGACGCGCTTTTTAGTCTCCTCACTGATGGTTGATTTGTTTTGTACGACGCGTGTCACTGTTGAGGGAGACACGCCTGCTAATTTCGCTACTTCTTTGATAGTAACGCGCATAATAACCTCCTAATTTCTGAAATCCTCATCGCGGAAATGTGTTTTGTAAAAAACAATCACTAAATAAAGAACAAACAAGATGTTTTGTACGGTGATAATCGTAGGCAGACTTTGTCCAAATAATCCACAAACCAGTCCGATGATAGTTGGCAATCCAAAGCAGTTGAGGATGAAATGATAGCATTCTTTAAAGGTTTTAAAAGAAAATAGCCGTGATTTCTTGGTCAGATAGAGCAGGAAGGAAGCACCGAGTGCCAGAAAGGCAAAGTTGATACTAAAGAGGAAACCTGCAGAGAGGACTAGAAAGAGGCTGACAACCAAGCGGTTTTGTTGGAACCAGTCTGCAGAAATTGCTTTGGTCAGGGCTTCTTTACTTTTCAGAGCTTTTTGATCAATGGCTTGATAGCGGATATTGGCCAGTTCTTTGCCTTCTTTAGTGATTTTGAGATTTTCTTTGTCGAAGTAAAGCGTCAGTTCCTTGCCTAATTTTAGTTCCTCGTGATGGCCGATAATGACGGTCCCAGTGGCATTGCGATGAATGCCTTCAGGATTTTCAGTGGTCAGTATGTGGTCTTTCATCTGAGCGTGATGGTCAAAGTCAATCATCACGTCTTCATCCAAAGTGTCAAAAGCCTTGTCAACAAAGGTATCCAGAGCATAGCTCGTCAAAGACGCTGTCTGAATCGCCACAGGAATCAAAGATAGAGAAATCAAAAAGACGCTGGTAAAAATGAGCTGGAACCAGCTGAGCATGCGACGATTAGCGAAGGTTTTTCTAAAACCAATCAAGCTCGAAAAATAATTAAAAGGATAAGGTAACATAGCTGTCTCTTTCTAAAATTACAATCAGGTGGTGGCCAATAAAGAACTTATTGGCTGCCATATAACTATAATCGTTTTAAATCAAAAACAAGGTGGGACAAGATTATCCCTTGTCTCCCCCACTTGTTAAACCAGATACAAAATTCTTTTGCAGGAAGAAGAAGAGAATACAGATTGGAAGGGCAGTGAGAATCGCGCCGGCAGCAAAGAAGGCAATTTTTTGATTCTTGACATCGCTGACGAAGGTACGAAGACCAACTGCAACCGTATAAAATTCTTTTTCACGAAGAAGGAAGCTGGAGAGGATATAGTCTCCGAAAGGTCCCATGAAGGCCCAGAGAGCTTGCACAGCAATCATTGGACGAACGAGAGGCAGGACAATCTGCCAGAAACGTCTGAAATGACCGGCACCGTCTAATTTAGCTGACTCATCCAGAGACATAGGAACGGTATCGAAGTATCCTTTCATCAACCAAGCATTCATTGGAATACCACCACCCACATAAAGGAAGATGAGGAACCAGCTTTGGTTGAGGGCATTGAGCATCAGCGCCATAACGAAGAAGGCGGTCAGAGCTGCAATCGTTGGCACCATTTGGATGATCAAGAAGAAGACCAAACTTTGCTTTCTTGCGATGAAATTATAACGGCTGTAAGCATAACCTGCAAGTACCACTATACTGGTTTGGACAACCATTGTCAAGACGGCAATGATAATAGTATTAAAGTACCAAGTACCGTATAGAGTCTCTGAGAAGAGACGAGAGAAGTTTTCCAGACTAAAGTTGATGTCTGTGTCTAGCTTGAAGGCTACGACATTCCCCGTCTTGAAAGCTGACATAATCGTGATCAAGAGCGGGTAGAGAATGATAATGGAAAGCACTACAAGGTAGAGATAGGTCAAACTATGGTTGATAAAACGTTTAAATTTAACAGAACTATTCATCTTATACATCCTCCATATCAAATGCGTGTAGTTTCTTGAAGGCAATCATAGAGATAGAGATGACGATGATGGAGATGATGAGGGTAACGGCCGCCGCCATTGAATATTGCGGTGCTGTACCTGTGGTCAAACGATAAATCCAAGAGATAAGGATATCGGTTGAACCGGCTCCTCCACCGACGCTACCAGGACCACCTGCATTGAAGAGGTAGATGATTGAGAAGTTATTAAAGTTAAAGGTGTATTGACTGATCAAAGTTGGTGCCGCAACTGCCAATATCATCGGGAAAGTGATGCTGCGGAATTTCTGCCAAGCATTGGCTCCGTCGATGTAGGCTGCTTCGTAAAGGTCATTTGGAATGGACTGCAAAATACCTAAGGTCAAAACATAGATATAAGGGAATCCAAGCCAACCTTGCATCATAATCAGAGCAATCTTAGTCCAAGTCGGATCAGTCTTCCACGGAATCAGGTGTCCATCCAAGAAAGGAAGAACTTTGCTTAGAAGCGGGATGACCTGAGTATTGATGGCCCCGATACTATCGTTGAACATATTTGAGAAGGTCAAGATAGTGATAAAGGCTGGAACAGCCCAAGGAAGCAAGAAGATAACACCGAAAATCCGTTTTCCTTTGATGAATGGCTGGTTAGCAATAATAGCAGTAAAAATACCGACTACGATTTGTAGAGTAGAGGCTGCCAACGCCCAGATGATGGTCCAAGTCAAGACAGAACCAAAGGCAGCACGGAAGGTGCTCAGTTGCCAAATGTTAGCAAAGTTGGTAAAGCCAACCCAATCCAACAGTTTATTTGGTGGCAAGTGTTTGAAATCATAGTTTGTAAAGGCGATCAAGAGTGTCACCAAGACAGGGAAAATGATTGCAAAGGTCATCGCAAGGTAGGAAGGAATGATGAGTAAGTAAGGGAAGCCATTTTCGTAGATTCCGTTCGTCATTTCCTTTAAGGTAGTGTGAACAGGGTAGTCATTATTCCACTGCTTAGCAACCGTACGGGCATCTTTCAAATTGAAGCCATAGAAAATCAGGAAAAATATCACGAGGATGAGATGGAAGGCACCACGAATCAGCATGAAGAGTGAATTATCACCGCGTACTTCCCCAAGAGTGATGAGATTTTCAATTTCTGGCAGGGCAATAGCTACAAAATAAGCTAAGAATGCAACAGTAACCCCAAGAAAGATGTATCCTTTGGCTTTTTGATCATTATAGATTTGCCCCAACCCTGGAATGAGGGAGCGCAACATGGCTTGTTTGGGATCTTTTTTTGTCATTGTAGTCTCCTTAAGATACGAGAAAGATTGAGGAATTGCACAAATACAATCCCTAATCCGAGTTTTGCTTATTAGAATATGAGAACAATCAGAGCAGAAGCCCTATTCTATCAAACAAGGGGTAGGGAAAATTCCCACCCCTCTATTTAAGCTTGTTTATTAGTTACCAAATTTTTGATCGATTGTTTCCTTGATCAATTTAACAGCATCTTCAGCAGAAGTCTTAGCGTCTTTCTTGCCACTTACAGCATCAAAGAGCATGTTTTTAGCTGGATCCCAAACAGTACTCATTTCAGAGATGTTTGGCATTGGTTCTGCAGATTGGAATTGTTTAACAACTGCGTCTGTCAATTCATCTTTCTTGCTTACAGCATATTCGCGTGCTTCTGTGTTAGCAGGAACTTCGTTTGTTGCATCGTAAAGAGCTTTTTGTTGTTCAGTTGATGCAAGGAAGTTAACGAATTTTTGTGCGCCTTCAACGTTCTTAGAACCAGCAGGGATAACCCAAGCTTTACCACCACCGAAGGCTTTGTAGTCTTTGCCGTTTGGAAGGGTAGGGATAGTAGCTACACCGTAGTTTACTTTAGCTTCTTTGAGAGCTGCAGCTTTCCAAGGGCCATCAATGATTGCTGCAGTTTTTCCGTTTTGGAATTGAGTTTGAATCAGGTTAGCAGCACCTTCGGTATCTTGCATACCTTTAGGCCATTTTTCATACCAAGATTTAGCGTATTCAATTCCTTTGATAGAACCTTCGTTAGCCAAGCCTACATCTTTAGGATCAGTACCATCTTTACCAAAGACATAAGCACCGTTTCCTGAAAGGAGACCATAAGCATAGTAGAAGTTTGTCCAGTCAGCAAGGAAAGCAGATGTTTTACCTTCTTCGCCTTCAAAAGCGTACTTGCTGTCTTTTGCCAATTCTTCAACTTCAGCAAAAGTTGTTGGAGCTTTTTGGATCAAGTCTTTGTTGTAGTACATTACCAAAGTTTCGATAACCGCAGGAGCACCATAAGTAGTTCCATCGATTGTCACAAGAGATTTAGTAGTGTTATCAGTCTTAGCTTCCTTCTCTAGCTCAACTTCTGAAAGTTGTCCATCTGCACCAAGGCTTCCTACGCGGTCGTACGGAGCCATCATAACATCTGGGGATTTGCCAGATTGGTTGTCGAGTGAAAGGTTGTCAAGACCTGTAAGGGCGTCACCTGTTTTGATTGTAACTTTAGTGCCAGTTTCTTTTTCATAAGCTTTGGCAACTTCTTCCATGTAGCTCTTGTAGCCTTCATCTACATAAGCTGTAATTTCGTTGCTTGCAGCAGCATCTTTATTAGAAGACTTGCTCCCGCAGGCCGCCAAAAGTAAACCAGCTAAAGTAACGGTTCCTAACACAGCCACGCTCTTTAACACTCTATTTTTCATGATTATTCCTCCTAAAGAATAAAAAAATGTAATGATTTCTAAGAAAGCGGTTACTCAGCGCAAACGTTTTCTTGACTAAAAATAATTTTAACACAAAAAGTAAACGTTTGCAATATCTTTTTGAAAAAAATTAAAAAATTTTTAAAAAGGTCTGTGTTCACCCTATTTATAATAGAATAGATACAGTTTTTTAGTGTGAAAAATAAAAAAATATCAAAAAAGCTTGCGCTTTTAAAAAAAATAAGTTATAATCTAATCGACGCAAACGTTTTCACTGAATAAAGTAGGAAACGGCAGGAAAAATTTTTTTGAGGTGACAACATGAAAGCAAGACAAAGTGGTGTATTGATGCACATCTCCTCTTTGCCAGGTAAATACGGGATTGGCTCTTTTGGTCAGTCTGCTTATGATTTTGTGGATTTCTTAGTTAGAACTAAGCAACGCTATTGGCAAATTTTGCCTTTGGGAACCACCAGTTATGGAGATTCTCCTTATCAGTCGTTCTCAGCGTTTGCTGGAAATACACATTTCATTGACTTGGACTTTTTAGTTGATGAAGGTTTACTGAGCGAAGAAGATCTGCACGGTATTAATTTTGGAGATAATCCTCGAGAAGTGGATTATGCAAAAATTTTTGAGGCTCGTCGTCCGCTTTTGGAAAAAGCGGTTGCTCGCTTCCTTGAAACTGGAGATGTTGACAGTTTTTATCGCTTTGCTGAAGAAAATGCAGCTTGGCTGGAAGTTTTTGCAGAATATATGGCTATCAAGGAACATTTTGATAACCTAGCTTGGACAGAATGGCCAGATGAGGCTATCCGTCGTCGTGAAGTTGACCGTTTGGCTCATTACCGCAGCGAATTATCAGATAAATTGGTTTATCACCGTGTGACTCAGTATCTTTTCTTCAAGCAATGGCTACAACTCAAAGCCTATGCAAACAAGCATCATATTGAAATTGTTGGAGATATGCCGATTTATGTTGCGGCTGACAGCTGTGATGTTTGGTCTCAGCCTCATTTCTTCAAAACAGACGAAGTAGGCAAACCAACCTGTGTTGCTGGATGTCCGCCAGATGAGTTTTCTGCAACTGGCCAACTTTGGGGCAACCCAATCTATGACTGGGAAGCAATGGACCGTGACGGCTATGTTTGGTGGATTGATCGTTTGCGCGAAAGTTTCAAGATTTACGATATTGTTCGAATTGACCACTTCCGTGGCTTTGAGTCTTACTGGGAAGTACCAGCTGATTCTGAAACATCTGCAACTGGTAAATGGGTGAAAGGTCCTGATTACAAACTTTTTGCAGCTGTTAAAGAAGCACTTGGTGAACTCAATATTATTGCAGAGGATCTCGGCTTCATGACCAATGAAGTAATTGAGCTGCGTGAACGCACTGGATTCCCAGGTATGAAGATCCTTCAATTTGCTTTCAATCCGAATGATGAAAGCATTGACAGCCCGCATTTAGCGCCAAACAATTCCGTTATGTACACAGGAACTCATGATAATAACACGGTTCTTGGCTGGTATCGTGATGAAATTGATGATCCAACCCGCGAATACATGGCTCAGTACACTAATCGTAAAGAATACGAAACAGTTCCGCATGCTATGCTTCGCACTATCTTTGCTTCTGTCAGCTTTATGGCTATTGCTACTATGCAGGATCTGCTGGAATTGGACAGCTCAGCACGGATGAACTATCCATCTACTATTGGCGGTAACTGGGCATGGCGGATGACGGCTGAAGAGCTGAATCCAATCGTCGAAGGTGAGCTTTACAGCTTGACCAAGACTTACCGTCGTATGAATACCGATTTAATTAATAAATAAAGAATAGCTAATTAGACTTGAAGGGAGTAATCATGTCAAACTTACAAACTTATATCAAAAATACTTATTCAAAAAATCTTGCTGATTGCAGCAACGAAGAACTCTATCTGGCTCTTTTGAACTACACTAAATTAGCCAGCGCTCAAAAGCCAGTTAATACTGGTAAGAAAAAACTCTACTATATTTCAGCAGAGTTCCTGATTGGTAAACTTTTGTCTAACAACTTGATCAACCTTGGACTTTACGATGATGTGAAGCAAGAGTTGGCAGATGCTGGCAAGGACTTGATCGAGGTAGAAGAAGTTGAGTTGGAGCCGTCTCTGGGTAACGGAGGCTTGGGCCGTTTGGCTGCCTGCTTCTTGGACTCTATCGCAACACTTGGATTGAACGGTGACGGTGTGGGTCTTAACTACCACTTCGGTCTCTTCCAGCAAGTTCTGAAAAACAATGAGCAAACCACTATTCCAAACTTCTGGCTGACAGAACAAAATTGGCTGGTTCGCTCAAGCCGTAGCTACCAGGTGCCGTTTGCTCACTTCACACTGACATCAACTCTTTACGATATTGATGTGCCAGGTTACAAGACACCTGCTAAAAACCGCTTGCGTCTCTTTGATTTGGACTCAGTAGATTCTAGCATTATTGCGGATGGTATCGACTTTGATAAGACAGATATCGCTCGCAACTTGACACTCTTCCTCTATCCAGATGATAGTGACAAGCAAGGTGAGTTGCTCCGTATCTTCCAACAATACTTCATGGTTTCAAACGGTGCACAATTGATCATCGACGAAGCGATCGAAAAAGGAAGCAACTTGCATGATCTTGCAGACTACGCAGTTGTACAAATCAATGACACTCACCCATCGCTGGTTATTCCTGAGTTGATCCGTCTTTTGACTGCGCGTGGTATCGAGCTTGATGAAGCGATCTCAATCGTTCGTAACATGACTGCCTACACAAACCACACCATCCTTGCTGAAGCCCTTGAAAAATGGCCTCTTGAATTCTTGCAAGAAGTGGTTCCTCACTTGGTACCAATCATTGAAGAATTGGATCGTCGTGTCAAAGCAGAGTACAAAGATCCAGCTGTTCAAATCATTGACGAGAGCGACCGTGTACACATGGCCCACATGGATATCCACTATGGCTACAGTGTTAACGGGGTTGCAGCACTCCACACTGAAATCTTGAAGAATTCTGAGTTGAAAGCTTTCTACGATATTTATCCAGAGAAATTCAACAACAAGACAAACGGTATTACATTCCGTCGTTGGCTTATGCACGCTAACCCACGTTTGTCTAGCTACTTAGACGAACTTCTTGGTCGCGACTGGCACCATGATACTGCTAAGTTGGAAGGCCTACTTGACTTTGCTGGTAAGCAAGAAGTGAAAGAAAAACTGGAAGGCATTAAGTCTCACAACAAGCGTAAATTGGCTCGTCACTTGAAGGAGGCTCAAGGTGTAGAAATCAATCCAGACTCTATCTTTGACATCCAAATCAAGCGTCTGCACGAGTACAAACGTCAACAAATGAACGCTTTGTATGTGATCCACAAATACTTGGATATCAAGGCTGGTAACATTCCTGCGCGTCCAATCACTGTCTTCTTTGGTGGTAAAGCAGCTCCTGCTTACACAATTGCTCAAGACATCATCCACCTCATCCTTTGCTTGTCAGAAGTGATTGCTAATGATCCTCAAGTGGCTCCACACCTGCAAGTAGTTATGGTTGAAAACTACAATGTTACAGCGTCTAGCTTCCTGATTGCAGCTGGTGATATTTCTGAGCAAATCTCACTTGCTTCTAAAGAAGCTTCAGGGACTGGTAACATGAAATTCATGCTTAACGGTGCTTTGACACTTGGTACCATGGACGGTGCCAATGTGGAAATTGCTGAATTGGTTGGCGAAGACAATATCTACATCTTTGGTGAAGATTCAGAAACTGTTATCGACCTTTATGCTAAGTCAGCTTACAAGCCTAGCGAATTCTACGCTCGTCAAGCAATCAAACCATTGGTGGACTTCATCGTAAGCGATGCTATTCTGGCCGTTGGTAAGAAAGAACGTTTGGAACGCCTTTACAATGAGTTAATGAACAAAGACTGGTTCATGACTCTACTTGACTTGGAAGACTATATCAAAGTCAAAGAGCAAATGCTTGCAGACTACGAAGACCGCGATGTTTGGATGGAAAAAGTCATTGTGAACATCGCAAAAGCTGGTTTCTTCTCAGCAGACCGTACAATCCAACAATATAATGACGAAGTATGGCATTTGGAGAACTAATTCCAATGACCATTAAAACTCTCAAGAAAATTTTCTTGAGAGTTTTTTGCTTGTCTTCTAAAAGAGTAATTTCTAAGAACAGGAGGGGCTCTTGCCTTTGGAGCTTTTTCGGTGTATAATAACATATATGTTTTTGAAAAAGGAGAAAGTGATGAAAAAGCCAATTTATCTTTATATTTTAGTCGGTCTGTCTTTGCTCTTGTCTTTATTGGGAATATATGCTACGCTGGTGCCTTCCACCCCCAAAAGTGCAGCGGCCTATGAAGGAGCAGGTATTCCTGAAGATGTTGTAAAACAGCTGGTAGATTACACTGCTAAAAATAGTGAATTTGTACAGAATCCACTAAACAAAATTTTGGCTATTCTCAGTCTGATTGTGATCATTGTGGCATTAGTCTTCTTGATTCGTAAGAATATTGTCTATGCAAACTTAACTTATCTTGCCTATCTTGTAATTAGCATCATTGGGATTGCCTATAGTTATATTGGTGCTTCTTCTTTGCTAAACGTTTTAGACGCGCAGTATCGTGAGCTTGTATCAGGTGGACTTTTAATTTCAACTGTTGTTATGTTGGTGATAAACCTTATCTTTTTAGGCTTGGTTCTTTATAAATTTATGAAGCAGCAAAAAGAATTGGAAAAGGATGAGTTGGGATAAGAGCTCTTCCCAATAGCAGATTAAGATTTGACAAAAAACATCCGAGAGCTTACAATTTAAGGAGTTCTCAGATGTTTTTTATTTAGAATGGAGAAAATATGAAAGTTTCCTTAGTTTATATCAGCCTGAGTGGCAATACAGAAAGCTTTGTCCGCCGTTTGACAGATTATTTGCTGGAACATCATCCAAGTTTAGAAGTGGAAAAAATCCATATAAAAGACTTGGTTAAAGAAGGCCAGCCTTTCTTTGAAATGCAAAACCAATTTATTGCTTTTCTGCCGACCTATTTAGAAGGCGGGAATGGTGTTGATAATGGTGATGTCGAAATTTTAACGACAGATGTTGCAGATTTCATTGCCTACGGCAATAATGCCAGCAAGTGTTTTGGGGTTGTCGGCAGTGGCAATCGCAACTTTAACAATCAATATTGTCTGACTGCCAAGCAATATGCAAAACGCTTTGGCTTCCCCGTATTGGCTGATTTTGAAATGCGTGGAATGCTAGGAGATATCAAAAAAGTGGCTGGAATCATTGAGAACCTCTACCGAATCGAGGATTAAGACAAGAAAAACGCAGGAAGTCAACGTTTTGTGAAATGAACTTCATGCGTTTTTGTCTTCTTTTAATGTTAGATGGAAGGGGCGGATTGCTTTCCGTCCTGATCAATTACATTTTTTCAGGGGCATCGACACCAAGCAAGCGAAGAGCTTCTTTTAATACCAGAGCGGTTGAGTAGCTAAGTGCCAAGCGGCTGTCACGTTCAGGGCTATCGTCTAAGATGCGGGTATGGGCATAGTATTTGTTGAAAGCTTGAGCTAGACTGATGGCGTACTTGGCAACCAGAGATGGCTCAAAGTTGTCAGCTGCACGTTTGACTACACGAGCGAAGTCTTGGAGCAGTTTGATAATTTCCCAGCTTTCAGCATCGTTTAGACTGTAATTTGCCTCTGGATTTGGCTGGAAGTCAGCCTTGCGCAGGATAGATTGGATACGAGCATAAGCGTATTGGATATATGGACCAGTTTCTCCTTCAAAGGAAACCATAGCTTCCAAATCGAAGTCGTAGCCGTTGCGACGATCCGTCTTAAGATCGTAAAATTTAACGGCACCAACACCGACTGCGTGGGCAACAGCTTCTTTGTTTTCCAAATCTGGATTTTTCGCTTCAATCTGCGCCTTGGCACGGCTGATAGCTTCTTGAAGAGTAGGCTCTAGCAGAATGATATTGCCTTTACGTGTTGACAGTTTTTGACGGTTCTTGGTGACTAGACCGAAGTCCACGTGGATCATATCGTCGCTCCAGTCAAAGCCCATCTTTTTCAGGACAGCCTTGAGCTGACGGAAGTGGTTGGATTGTTCCTGTCCTACTACATAGACATTTTTGACAAAGTTATACGTGCGGGCACGATACATTGCTGTCGCGATATCACGGGTGATATACAGAGTGGCACCGTCTGATTTTTTAATCATAGCTGGTGGAAGGTTGACATCATCCAAGTCCACAATGCTGGCACCCTTAGATTCTTTCAGGAGGCCCTTGTCTTCCAAGATTTGTACACCTTCGTCCATCTTGTCATTGTAAAAGGCTTCACCGTTTAGACTATCAAATTGGACGCCTAGCAAGTCATAAATACGGTTGAATTCGACCAGACTTTCATCGCGGAACCATTGCCAGAGTTCGGTTGCTTCTGGATCTCCATCTTCCAGCTTTTTGAACCAGAGACGTCCTTCGTCATCTAAGCTTGGATCATTTTCGATTTCAGCGTTGATGCGGACATAGAGTTCCAAGAGTTCATCAATTGGGTTGGCCTCGACAGCTGCCTTGTTACCCCATTTTTTATAGGCAACCATGAGGAGACCGAATTGTTTACCCCAATCACCCAAGTGATTGACCTTGATGGTATTGTAGCCTAGCTTGCGGAAGATATTGGACAAAGCATCTCCGATAACGGTCGAACGAAGGTGACCAACAGAGAAAGGTTTAGCAATGTTAGGGCTGGATAGGTCGATTGTGACATTTCCATTCTTGCCTTCATCTTGCTGGCCATAATCAGCGCCTTCTTTAATCACTTCTTTGATGACTTGGCCAGAGATTTCTGCCTTATTGAGGAAGAAGTTGACGTAAGGTCCAGTTGCAACAACTTTTTCAAAATAAGTGGTGTCAAGTTTTTCTACAATATCAGCAGCGATAGCTTGTGGAGCCTTGCGTTCTACCTTTGCAAGAGAGAAGGCAGGAAAGGCAATATCCCCAAGATCGGAACTTTTTGGTTGCTCTAATAAATTTAAAATAGCGTCTTGGTCAAGGCCGTTAATTACCTTAGCCAATTCGCTGGCTATTAATTGTTTATTATCCATATTTACTCCTTTGGGTCTTTTGTTACTATTCTATCACATTTTTAATGGAATCTTCAATTTTTTTGGGCCTAATCTGAATTTTTTGGTATAATTAAGGGATAAATATTCAAAAGAATGAGGTAAAAATGAAGAAAATCGATCGTCATCAGATAATCAAAATGATGATTAAGCAAGAAAAGCTAGGGACGCAGAAAGAGATTCAGGAACGATTAGAGAAACAGGGAATTTTTGTAACTCAAACGACTCTTTCGCGGGATCTGCGCGAGATTGGTTTAACAAAACTTCGGAAAAACAATCAAATTTATTATATTGTAGCGCAGGAAACAGAGGAAATGAACTTGGTTGAATTCTTAGCTAAGCATGTTCAAAGTGTTGCTAGGGCTGAATTTTCGCTGGTTTTCAGAACTGGTTTGGGAGAAGCAACTGTGCTGGCTAATGTTGTTGATGGAGCCTTGGATGACCGTATTTTAGGAACTGTGGCTGGCGCCAATACTTTATTGGTTATTTGTCGAGATAGGGCGGCAGCTGAGGAAATAGAGGGGAATGTCAAGGAACGGATGGCATAGATAGCTATGTTGGAGAGGGCAAAGAGGTTGGAGACAGAGTCTTAGCCTCGTTTATTTTGCATGAGAAGACTTATTTTCAGGGAAAGTCTCTGGTTAAGTTTTTGGAAAGGATAAAAATGGCAGCAGAAAAATTATCACCCGGTATGCAGCAGTATGTGGATATCAAGAAGGACTATCCAGATGCCTTTCTGCTTTTTCGTATGGGCGATTTCTATGAGTTGTTTTATGATGATGCGGTCAATGCGGCTCAGATTTTAGAGATTTCTTTGACCAGCCGCAATAAAAATGCGGACAATCCCATTCCCATGGCAGGAGTGCCTTATCATTCGGCTCAACAGTACATTGATGTTTTAGTCGAATCAGGTTATAAGGTAGCGATTGCTGAGCAGATGGAGGACCCCAAACATGCAGTCGGTGTGGTTAAGAGGGAGGTGGTCCAAGTCATCACCCCAGGGACAGTTGTAGACTCTAGCAAACCTGATGCAGCAAATAATTTCTTGGTTGCTCTGGATTGGGCAGACGGGGTCTATGGTCTAGCCTACATGGATTTGGTGACAGGTGAGTTTCAGGTGACCAGTCTGAAGGACTTTTCTCTAGTTTGCGGAGAGATTCGCAATCTGCGGGCTCGAGAGGTAGTATTGGGTTATACCTTGTCTGAGGCGGAGGAGCAGGTCCTGGCAGGTCAGATGAATCTCCTTTTGTCTCCTGTCAAGGAGCCTTTGTATGATGTCCAGCTCTTAGGCAGTGATTTGTTGCCTATTGAGTACCAGACGGCGGGGAAACTATTGGCTTATGTTCGCCAGACCCAGATGCGTGAGCTCAGCCACCTTAAGAAAGCCCATCATTATCAAATTCAGGACTATTTGCAGATGGACTATGCTACCAAGGCTAGTTTAGACCTTACAGAGAATGCCCGAACTGGTAAGAAGCATGGTAGTCTTTACTGGCTGATGGATGAGACCAAAACAGCTATGGGAGGACGCTTGTTGCGGACGTGGATTCAACAGCCCTTGATTGACCAGAAGCGGATTGTCCGCCGGCAGGATGTAGTCCGGATTTTTCTGGATCATTTCTTTGAGCGGAGTGATTTGACAGAAAGCCTTAAGGGAGTCTATGATATTGAACGGCTAACCAGCCGAGTATCCTTTGGTAAGACCAATCCCAAGGATCTGCTGCAGCTGGCTTCAACCTTGAGCAATGTCCCTCAAATCAAAGCTATTTTGCAGGGCATTGGCAGTCCAGTGCTGGATGAGCTGATCGATCGCTTGGATGAAATCCCAGAATTGGCTGACTTGATTAGCTCTGCTATTTCTCCAGATGCCCCTCATATCATCACCGAGGGTAATATCATTCACTCGGGCTTTGATGAGACTCTGGACAAGTACCGGGTGGTCATGAGAGATGGGGCTGGCTGGATTGCGGCTATCGAGGCAAAAGAACGGGAAGCCAGTGGAATCAATAATCTAAAAATTGATTACAATAAAAAAGATGGTTACTATTTCCATGTGACTAATTCTCAGCTGGCTCATGTACCTAGTCATTTCTTCCGCAAGGCGACACTGAAAAATTCTGAGCGTTTCGGGACAGAGGAACTGGCACGGATTGAGGGAGAGATGCTGGAGGCGCGTGAAAAGTCCGCCAATCTGGAATACGAGATTTTCATGCGGATTCGGGAGGAAGTAGGTAAGTACATCCAACGCTTGCAGGAACTGGCCGTTGCCTTGGCCACAGTTGATGTTCTCCAGAGCTTTGCGGTTGTCGCTGAGACCCAGCATCTGGTTTGCCCGGTCTTTACCGAGGAGCGAGCTCTAACTGTCGAAAAGGGGCGGCATGCTGTGGTTGAGAAAGTCATGGGAGCCCAGAGCTACATTCCTAATAGTATCACCTTGGATCCAGCTACCAATATCCAGTTGATTACTGGCCCTAATATGAGTGGGAAATCAACTTATATGCGCCAGTTAGCCATCATTGTCATCATGGCACAGATGGGTTCCTATGTACCGGCAGAATCTGCTAGTCTCCCTATTTTTGATGCGATTTTCACTCGAATCGGGGCAGCGGATGATTTGGTTTCTGGGCAGTCTACCTTTATGGTGGAGATGATGGAGGCCAACCGGGCCATTCGGCAGGCTAGCGATCGTTCGCTCATTCTCTTTGATGAGCTGGGGCGCGGGACGGCTACCTATGATGGAATGGCTCTAGCTCAGGCTATTATCGAGTACATTCATGACCGAACAGGGGCCAAGACTCTCTTTGCGACCCACTATCATGAGCTGACGGCTTTGGAGGACAGCCTAAAGCACTTGGAGAATGTCCATGTTGCTACCTTGGAACAGGATGGCCGAGTCACTTTCCTCCATAAGATTGAGCAAGGTCCAGCTGATAAATCCTATGGGATTCATGTGGCGAAGATTGCCGGACTTCCGGATGACTTATTAGGCCGAGCTGACCATATCCTAAGTCAGCTAGAAAGTCAAGAAAGACAGGCAGTGGCAGCTTCTCCTAAGTCAGTAGGTAGTCAGCAAGTGGCTGAACAAATTTCCCTTTTCGCAGAAGGAGCGGAAAATCCAGTTCTGACTGAACTGAGAAATTTGAATATCTATAATATGACTCCGCTGGAGGCTATGACAGTCTTAGCAGAATTACAAAAGAAATTATAAACCCAAAAACCTAGTGATGATAATTTACTAGGTTTTTAAAAATTTTAAGATATTTTGTATAAATATTTGAAATATCTTCAAGGCAGAGGTAAAATGATATTAACATAACAATAGTGAAACGATAGAATTTTGATTGGATAGTTGGAGTAACCCAAACGGGTTCATTCTATATGAACCTGTCTTATTTAAGTATCTTATGTCACTAAATTTGGACTAGAATTTGCAGAAAAACAGAAAATCATTGGCTATTCTATGAGCTTAGCTTGTAAGGAGCAGAGATAGAATCGTTGCAACTCTGCTCATTTCTGATAGTCGTCTTTTGAATATGTTTGCTGTAATCTTTAGTCCTCCTATTTCTATTTCATAAAGGAGAATGCTTATGTCAGTATTTTATGTACCTTCTGCCAACCTTATTGGGGCCGGTGTTGTCAATGAAATTGGCTCTTACATCAAGGAGCTCGGCTACCGCAAAGCGTTGTTAGTAACGGATAGTTTTCTTGCTTCCGGCCCTTTGCTTGCCAAAGTGACGAAACCTCTTGATGATGCTGGGATTTCTTACGTCCTTTTTAAAGATGTAGAGCCAAATCCGACCTGCAAAAATGTCATGGACGGACTTGCTGTCCTCAAGGAAAATGCTTGTGATTTTATCATTTCCTTTGGTGGGGGTTCGCCACAAGATGCAGCAAGCTGTATTTCTGTAATTGCTACTAATGGTGGAAAACCTCAGGATTATGAGGGGCTTCATAAATCTAAAGAAAAAGGCTTGCCGGTCGTAGCCATTAATACGACTGCGGGAACCTCGGCTGAAATTACGATAAACTACGTTATCACCGATGAAGATCGTAAAGTAAAAATGGTAATGGTTGACAAGAATAGTTTGGCTGCTATTTCAGTTAATGATCCTGAGTTAATGTATGATAAACCTAAAGCCTTGACTGCTGCAACGGGAATGGATGCCTTGACTCATGCGATTGAATCTCTGGTTACTCCGGGAGCTTATCCAATTACAGAGAAGCTTTCTATAGGAGCGATTGAATTGATTCGGGAGAATCTGCCAAAAGTTGTTGAAAACGGGCATGATGCTGAAAGTCGTGCCAATATGGTCAATGCAATTTTCCTTGGAGGAATGGCTTTTAACAATGCAGGTCTTGGCTATGTTCACTCGATGGCTCACCAGTTGGGAGCTGTTTACAATCTTCCTCACGGGGTTTGCTGTGCCATGTTGCTTCCAATTGTTGAACGAGAAAATGCTAAACGTGTTCCAGAAAAATTCCGTCTAGTGGCGCGTGCTCTCGGATTTGATATTGCTGGCAAAACGGATGTCGAATGTGCAGAATATGCCATCGCTGAAATCGAACGTTTGTCTGAAGTGGTGGGGATTCCAAAGAGATTGACAGAATTAAATATCAAGGAAGAAGAATTCGACTTTGAATATCTGTCTAAAAATGCTTTAATTGATGCCTGCGCTCCAGGAAATCCATTTATGCCAACCTTAGAAGAAACCATTGCGATGTACAAAAAATTGTTTTAAAAAATAGGAAAAGGCTTAAAACTTCGTTTTCAAGGCTCTTTGTCAACTGTAGTGGGTTGATGTCAGCTAATATCTGGAGAGGACCGAATTGGTTCTCTCCTTTTTGATATTCAAAGCGATGAGGATTCTAGTTTTGAAGTTTTCAAAATTTCGGAAGCCAA
>NZ_KQ968980.1:23638-55748 GCF_001578725.1 Streptococcus sp. DD04 | reverse complement strand
CCGTTTTCAAAAACGTTGATTTTAAGCCTTTTTTGGTGACTAAATAATCCTGTTTGCAGATGATTTTTAAGTATTATTTTTGTCTTGCAATTGTCTGTTAATAGTTTCGATTTTTCTTTTGGTAGACAGGTAAAGCAAGCCCCAGACAATGAAATAAACCAGACTGAATTCAACACCAATCGATAGGATAGTGCCTACCAAAGTGGCTGCGGGGAGCCAACCAGCCAAGATGGAAACAGGAATCAGAGTTGTAATTGCGAGTAAATAATGACTAAGACTAGACTTTAAAATGCTCCAATCTTTTTGGAAGATGACTTGGCTATATCCAAGCACAGCTCCGAAAATAAACCAGATGAACATACAGTACAGCATCATAATAGAAGGGTGGATATGGTGGTTCATGAAGAAGAAACCAACATGGGATTTTGGATCTAAAGGTAGATAATTTGGTATATTCAAATAGGAAATAAGCATTGAAATACCTAAGCCGATGAAAATACCGCCAAAACCGGATAGGATAATTTTTGTTGCTTTCATAAATCTAATTTCTCCTTTATGGCTTTTAAGTAACGGCGGGACGAATAGGTCATATCACCGTTTTTTAGGAAAATTTGTACCAGTCCATTCGGAGTTAATTTTAAATAGCTGATATAACTAATATTAATAATCTCCGATTGAGAAATCTGCAGGAAATAGTCCGGCAGGACCTGCAGCAACTGATAAAGAGCTTGTTGAGCTCGATAGCCATCTTTTGCCGTTCGGACCCGAACCTGACGATTTTCTGTATAGATTCGGTGGATTTCCTTAGCATCCAGCAGATAGATTTCGTCCTTTTTCTTGACATGAATCTTGTCCTGTTTGCCTAGATGTTGAGCAAAGTGGACCAATTCCTGAATGCTTTCTGTCATGAGGCGGGCCTCAATGCTGACGGAGTCTTCTGAGACTTGGGAATCGATTCTTAACTTAACTTTCATAACTTCCTCCTTTCACCTTTATTAAACCGCAACTTGTCAGAGAAAACAAGCCCTTTTGTCCATGTGGCAGCTATTTGTGTCTATATGGTTTGGCTGGCGGACAGAATGGTCGAGACAAGGTTGACCTCTGATAGAAAGAGCCCAATGTGTTATAATAGATAGTAGAACAAATACGGAGAACAAGATGTCAAAAATTATCGAACTTCCAGAAATTCTAGCCAATCAGATTGCGGCTGGTGAAGTCATTGAGCGGCCTAGCAGCGTGGTCAAGGAGCTAGTGGAAAATTCAATTGATGCGGGTGCCAGCCAAATTACCATCGAAATTGAGGAGGCCGGACTCAAGAGCATTCAGGTGACGGACAATGGCGAGGGCATAGACCACGAAGATGTCCCTCTGGCCCTTCGACGCCATGCTACCAGTAAAATCAAGAAGCAGGCGGATCTCTTTCGGATTCGAACACTGGGTTTTCGTGGTGAGGCCATTCCTTCCATTGCTTCTGTCTCACGTTTTACTATTGAAACAGCGACGGAAGCTGGTCAGCACGGAACTTTGCTAGTTGCCCAAGGTGGTGAGATTGAAGAGCATGAGCCTACCAGCAGTCCGGTGGGAACGAAAATTAAGATAGAAGATCTCTTCTTCAATACTCCAGCCCGGCTCAAGTATATGAAGAGCCAGCAGGCAGAGCTGTCCCATATTGTTGATGTGATTAATCGGCTCAGTCTGGCTCATCCAGAAGTGGCTTTCACCCTTATCAGTGACGGCCGCGAAATGACACGGACTGCCGGCAGTGGCAATCTGCGTCAGGCTATTGCAGGAATCTATGGTCTGGCAACAGCTAAGAAAATGGTGGAAATCTCTGCTTCAGATTTGGATTTTGAAGTCAGTGGCTATGTCAGCCTGCCTGAGCTGACTCGTGCAAATCGGAATTATATTACGATTCTTATCAACGGCCGCTACATTAAGAATTTCCTGCTCAATCGTGCTATTTTGGATGGCTACGGCAGCAAGCTTATGGTAGGTCGCTTTCCACTAGCGGTCATCAATATTCAGATTGACCCCTATTTGGCCGATGTCAATGTCCATCCGACCAAGCAAGAGGTGCGTATTTCTAAAGAGCGGGAACTCATGACCTTGATTTCGCAAGCCATTGCGACCAGTCTCAAGGAGCAAGACCTTATCCCGGATGCTTTGGAAAATCTAGCCAAATCAACTGTTAAACGTGCCAATAAGCCCGAACAGACCAGCCTTCCGCTGAAGGAAAATCGCCTCTACTACGATAAGGAGCAGAATGACTTCTTCCTCAAGCCGCAGGTCGCAGAGCAGCAGCTATCCTTTGACGATTCAGCTGAGCCTACCCAAATAGTTACTGACGAAAAAGCAGAACCACAGCCGACTTCAGTCAAATTTGCAGAGAGAAGGCCAGCCAGCTATGACCAACTAGACCATCCAGAGCTAGACCAGGCCAGTCTGGAGCGGGCTGTGGATAAGTTGGAACAGGAAGAGAAATCAAGCTTCCCAGAGTTAGAATATTTCGGCCAGATGCATGGCACCTATCTCTTTGCTCAGGGCAAGGGCGGTCTTTACATTATTGACCAGCATGCTGCTCAAGAGCGGGTCAAGTATGAGTATTATCGGGAGAAGATTGGGGATGTGGACAATAGCCAGCAGCAGCTCTTAGTGCCCTATATCTTTGAATTTCCAGCAGACGATATGCTGCGAATCAAGCAGCGGATGGAGCTGTTAGAAGATGCTGGCATCTTTTTAGAAGAGTACGGATCCAATCAGTTTATCCTCCGTGAACATCCTATTTGGTTCAAGGAAGAGGAGATTGAGGCAGGTATCTATGAGATGTGTGATATGCTTCTCCTTGCCAAGGAAGTTTCCATTAAAAAATATCGAGCGGAGCTAGCCATTATGATGAGCTGCAAACGCTCCATCAAGGCCAATCACAGTCTGGATGACTATTCTGCACGTGACTTGCTCTTTCAGCTGTCCCAGTGTGACAATCCTTACAACTGCCCACACGGCCGACCGGTCTTGGTCAACTTTACCAAGTCGGATATGGAAAAAATGTTCCGCCGCATTCAGGAAAATCACACTAGCCTGCGGGAATTGGGGAAATACTAAACTGTATAGAAGATCAAACAGCCCTAGTCATCGAACTAGAGCTGTTTTTAATGTTTGAGCTGAACTTGTGTTCCAGCAAGCAAATCAGCTGGATATCGTTTGTCCTTGCGAAGCAATCCCATCAGCAGAAAGGTCAAGAAGAGAATCCCTGCTGAAGTTGACAAGAAAATTGACAGGGTATCTGCTTGATAAGTACTACGGATAGCTCCCATATGTCCCAACTGCCAAGGGAAAAACTTGATAGCAGAGCGCAAAAGGCTGTGAGCAAAGCTCCTATGCTTGTAAACCAACTGTAAACCTGCCCAGCGCTTGCCAAAACTGCCTTTTCGATAGTCTAGCCAAGCAAAGATAACTGTTAGGGGCAGGACTGAGGTAGAAAAAGCCAGAAGTTGGCTCTGGACTTCAGTGAATGCAGGAATGCCTCCTAAAACCAGATAGTAAAAACCCATAGCTAGTAAAAAAAGAGAAATGAGATAGAATGAAATGAAGAGCCAGTCTCCAATCAGCTCTTTCAGACGAATTTTGGCAGGTATGGGATTGTCAGTTTGTAGTTTCATCTTGAGCACCTTCTTTCTTTGGAACTTTATCAAGACCAATCACCTTGTCCAGATACTTTTTCTTGATTTTTAGCGCCTTGTTAATAGCCATTGCTGATGCGATTAAGAGGAAAAAAGTTAACCAGACCAGCGCAGTGAATTTTGCTGGAAAGCTAGAACCTGCGAAGAAGAGAAAAATAGCCAAGGCTGATACAAAAATATACAAAACCTGCCAGAAGCCATAAGATTTTACTTCCTTGTAGTAGCGGTCTTTTTCGTCTTCTGAGAGGATGGGTTTTATTTCTGGCTTATCGCTGTCTTCTAAAAGCAGATAATCTGTCGTCACCTGGAAAATCTTGCTCAGCTCTACAACTTTTTCGAGTTCTGGCAGCGCTTGGCCAGACTCCCACTTGGAAATGCTCTGGCGAGAGACATTGATCTGTTCAGCCAGTTTTTCTTGTGACCAGCCTTTTTCTTTTCTTAGTTCAAATAATTTATCAGCGAGTTTCATGTTCGCAGCCTCCTTTTCTTTGCTAACTCTATCCTAACAGCTTTTAGTCATCTTGAGAATACAGCTTCCTGTACATTTTGTCAACCACCGGTTGCACTTCTATTTGCAGTTTCCAGATAGAAAATATGATATACTAGATAGGCAAAATGATACAAAAAGAAGGAAGATTATGTACGAATATTTTAAAGGAATCATCAGCAAAATTACAGCTAAATATATTGTATTGGAAGTCAACTCTATCGGCTATATTCTTCATGTGGCCAACCCCTATGCTTATTCAGGGCATCTTCATCAGGAAGCTAAGGTCTATGTTCACCAGGTGGTAAGAGAAGATGCGGAACTTTTATACGGTTTTGCAACCGAGGAGGAGAAGCAACTCTTTCTCAGCTTGATTTCAGTCTCAGGTATCGGCCCAGTGTCTGCTCTGGCAATTATTGCGGCGGATGATAATGCTGGCTTAGTGCAAGCCATTGAGCAGAAAAACATCACCTACCTGACCAAGTTTCCTAAAATTGGCAAGAAAACAGCCCAGCAGATGGTGCTGGACTTGGAAGGCAAGGTGGTGGCGGCGGATGGTCCGTCAGAAAGCAAGGCGCCTGTCCAGACTGTGGACAATCAGGAGCTGGAAGAAGCCATGGAAGCTATGCTGGCATTGGGCTACAAAGCTGCTGAGCTCAAGAAAATCAAGAAATTCTTTGAAGGAACGACGGATACAGCAGAAAACTATATCAAGTCTGCTCTTAAGATGTTGGTGAAATAGGAGGAAGATATGACCAAACGCTGCGGTTGGGTAAAGATGAACAACCCTTTATATGTGGCCTATCATGATGAGGAGTGGGGCAAACCCCTCCATGATGATCAGAAATTATTTGAATTGCTCTGCATGGAGACCTATCAGGCCGGACTTTCTTGGGAGACTATTCTCAATAAACGCCAGGCTTTTCGGGAAGCTTTTTGTTTCTATGATGCTCAGAAAATTGCTCAGATGACAGATGCAGATCTAGATGGTTTGTTAGGCAATCCTGATATTATCCGTAACAAGATGAAAATTTATGCTACCAGGGCTAATGCCCAAGCTTTTTTGGCTGTTCAGAAGCAGTTTGGCTCTTTTAATGACTATATCTGGTCCTTTGTCGATTTCAAAACGATTGACAATGAAATTTTGAACTACAAGGAAGCCCCAACTAAAACAGAGCTGTCTGAAACCATGTCCAAGGCGCTGAAAAAGCAAGGCTTCAAATTTGTTGGTCCAGTTTGTGTCTATTCATTCCTAGAAGCAGCTGGCCTTATCAATGACCATGAAAATAATTGTGATTGGAAGTAGAACAATGAAAACAAGAAAATTTCTCCTTATTTTTATCACCCTCTATACGATCTTATTCCTAGGTAGAGGCTTGCAGTTGATTGGGATAAATTGGTTGATTTACCCAGTTTATTTCCTTTTATTTATCTTGGGAATCTTGGCTTATCGTGAAGAATTAAAGGAGCAGCTGGCCTTGATTCTGACCAAGAAGAAGGAATTTCTAAAAACGATCTCCTTGTATATGTTCTTTGTTTTCCTCCTGTCCATTGCCTGCAACCAGCTTTCAGCTTTGATTAAACAGAGTCTGGGCTTGCCGCTACAGGGGCAGAATGATGCCAGTATTCAAGGTGCCTTGTTGGAAAATCAATTTTTAATCTTGGTTATCGGTTGCTTTATCGGGCCAATCGTTGAAGAGTTTTTCTTCCGTCGCTTTTTCCTAGGCACTTTCTTGGCAAAATTCTCTGACGGGCTCGGTATTGTGTTAACAACCTTTCTATTTGCCACCCTTCATATGCACAGCTGGGCCTTATCAGAGTGGGTGACAGCTATTTCCTACATTGGCGGAGGTCTTCTTCTCTCGCTCCTGTATCTAAGAAAGGACAAAAATATCTGGTATCCAATTGCCCTCCATTGCTGCAACAATATCATTGCTTTTATGATGACAATTTTTTCAATAAGTCAGTAGACTGCTAAGTCAATAAGCAGAAGATATTCTGCACTAGTCACTTTTAAGGTTATTCAGAAAGGAAGTGAAGGATGGATAATAGAGCCTTGGTATATTTAGCGGAGAATCGTATCTTGGAGACGGCGCGTCTTCTCTTACGTCCCATGACTATGGATGATTTGTTGGATTATCACGAATATACTTCAGATGGAGAATTATTAAAATATGATTATCCAGAGCACCAAAGCATAGAAGAGAGCCGAGAGAGTCTTGTTTTATATAATTTAAGTGCTCCTTTGGGCCGCTACGGTATCGAGTTGAAATCTGAAGGTAAATTAATTGGCAATATCTCTCTTCGAATAGATACAGAACAAGAAACGGCGGAAATAGGCTATACAGTCAATGCTAACTATCACAGAAAAGGCTACGCAACTGAAGCAGCCTTAGCCTTGAAAGAATTGGCTCAGAACATGCCGGGGATAAAGATATTTCTTGCCCACACGACTAAGCCCAATCTTGCTAGTCAAGGAGTTTTAGAAAAAATTGGGATGACACTGATGTGGGAAAAGGAGGGAGTGAGCCTTCGCGGAGAGCCAACCATCCGTCTCCGCTATGAAAGTAAATTAAATAATGATGCTAAAAAGACCTAGACAAGATGTTTGTTTAGGTCTTTTCTGTAAGTTGTGAGATTTTTACTCTTCTTTCTGCATCCATATTTTTTCCTTGATGAAGATGCGCAGTTCATAGAAGAGCATGAAGAGGGTGGAGATGAGGAAGCCAGCCATAAAGATATGGTGCAAATAAGCAAAAATAGCAATCTCAACCAAAGCGGAGAAGAGATAGAAAATGACCAAATAGTGCCATTTCTTAGCCTTGCTGTCTTCGATAACTTTTTTCTCCAAGCGCTCATCCTCCTTGATGAGCTGGTCCAGACTGAGATCAAACTCGCGGCTGATAGCTATCAGGTTGCCAATATCAGGGATTCCTTTTCCGCTTTCCCAGCGGGCAATGGCTTGAGCCTTTCCGCCAAGGCTTCCTGAGTGAGCTGATGTTGTTGACGAATGTCTTTGAGAACTTGAGAGATTTTCATGATGATCTCCTTTCTTTGAATAAAAATATTTAGATGATTTCCTTTTTTTCATCTCCATTATAAAAAGATTCAAACCATTTGCCAATAGCATCGGCCTAAAAATCCAGTTATTCTCCATAACAAACAGCTTTTTAAAAGTTTTCCACAGGATGTTGACAAGTTTGTCAATCAAGTTGACAGCTCTTTTTATTTCCTGAAATGAAAATCAACTTTTTTGCTCTTTTTTGTGATAAAATAAAGCCAATTCCGAATAGTAAGGTAGGAGGTTCTATGAAAGCAGAAATTATTGCTGTGGGCACAGAGATTCTAACAGGTCAGATTGTCAATACCAATGCCCAATTTTTATCTGAAAAACTTGCGAGTCTGGGGATTGATGTCTATTTTCAGACAGCAGTGGGGGACAATGAAAAACGTCTTCTCTCTGTCCTAGAAATTGCCAAAGAGCGCAGTGATTTAATTGTCCTAACAGGAGGCTTGGGGCCAACAGAGGATGATTTGACCAAGCAGACCTTGGCCAAGTTTGTAGGGCGGGAGCTGAGTTTTGATCCAGAGGCTGTGGAAAAGCTAGACCGTTTTTTTGCCAGCCGGCCGGACTATACTCGCACGCCCAACAATGAGCGGCAGGCTCAGTTGGTTACAGGCTCAACTCCTTTACAAAATGCAACAGGTCTCGCTGTTGGTGGCTTGCTAGAAGTTGACGGAGTGACCTATGTAGTTCTGCCAGGTCCTCCTAGCGAGCTTAAGCCTATGGTCAATAACGAACTAATTCCGCTCCTTTCCACAGGTCAAAAGCTGTATTCACGGGTGCTGCGCTTTTTTGGCATCGGTGAGAGTCAGCTAGTGACCATTTTAGCAGAAATGATTGATTGTCAAAATGATCCGACCATTGCGCCTTATGCAAAGACAGGAGAGGTCACCTTGCGACTGTCTACCAAGGCTCTGAGTCAGGCAGAAGCAGATGCCAAGTTTGAGGCTGTGGAAAAGTCTATTTTGGCTCATGAGACTTTCGAGGGGCAGCCTTTGTCTGAGATTTTCTACGGTTATGGGGACGACAATTCCTTGGCACAGGTGGCTTTTGAGTTGCTGAAGAGTCAAGGGAAGACGATTTCGGCCGCGGAGAGTCTGACCGCAGGACTCTTTCAAGCGATTTTGGCAGATTTTGCCGGAGCTTCTGCTATTTTTTCAGGTGGCTTTGTCACCTACAGTATGGAGGAAAAGAGCAGGATGCTGAATATTCCGTTGGGAGACCTGGAGAAGCACGGTGTCGTTTCAGCTTTTACAGCTGGGAAAATGGCAGAGCAGGCTAGAAAGCTGACCGAAAGTGACCTAGCTGTCAGTCTAACAGGTGTGGCTGGACCAGATTCATTGGAAGGTTATCCAGCTGGAACTGTATTTATTGGCTTAGCTAGTGAATCGGAAACGGAAATTATTGAGGTCAATATTGCTGGCCGTAGCCGACGTGATGTGCGGAAGATTGCCGTCATGCACGCCTTCAACCTCGTACGAAAAACTTTATTAAAGAACTGATTTTTGATATAATGTAAAGATGCTCAAAAGATTATTTTAAAACAGGAGAAATAAATGGCAAAGAAACAAAAAAAATTAGATGAAATCACAAAGAAATTCGGCGATGAGCGCCAAAAAGCCTTGGATAATGCCCTGAAGAACATTGAAAAAGACTTTGGTAAGGGCGCTATTATGCGTCTGGGCGAGCGAGCTGAGCAAAAGGTTCAGGTCATGAGTTCAGGCTCTCTGGCTTTGGATATCGCCCTCGGTGCTGGTGGCTATCCTAAAGGACGGATTATTGAAATTTACGGTCCAGAGTCTTCTGGTAAGACCACAGTTGCTCTCCACGCTGTTGCTCAAGCTCAAAAAGAAGGTGGCATCGCAGCCTTTATTGATGCAGAGCACGCTTTGGATCCGTCATACGCTGCGGCTCTGGGTGTGAATATTGATGAGTTGCTGCTGTCTCAACCTGACTCTGGCGAGCAAGGCCTTGAAATTGCTGGCAAGCTGATTGACTCTGGAGCGGTTGATTTGGTTGTCATCGACTCGGTGGCTGCTCTGGTACCGCGTGCAGAAATCGACGGAGACATCGGTGATAGCCACGTCGGCTTGCAGGCGCGGATGATGAGTCAGGCTATGCGCAAGCTGTCAGCTTCTATCAACAAAACGAAGACGATTGCGATTTTCATTAACCAGCTGCGCGAAAAAGTTGGTGTTATGTTTGGTAATCCTGAAACAACACCAGGTGGCCGTGCACTGAAGTTCTATGCTTCTGTCCGTTTGGATGTCCGTGGTAATACTCAAATCAAGGGAACTGGTGATGAGAAGGATACCAATGTCGGTAAGGAAACCAAGATTAAGGTTGTGAAAAACAAGGTAGCTCCGCCATTCAAAGAAGCTTTTGTGGAAATCATGTATGGAGAAGGTATTTCTAAGACTGGCGAACTACTTAAGATTGCTACTGACTTGGATATTATCAAAAAAGCTGGTGCTTGGTACTCCTACAATGATGAAAAGATTGGCCAAGGTTCTGAAAATGCTAAGAAGTACTTGGCTGATCATCCAGAAGTCTTTGACGAAATTGACCGTCAGGTTCGTGTACGTTACGGTTTGATTGAAGATGATGAGTCGGCAGAAGTAGCTCAAGGTAAGATTGAAACTCCTGTGGAAAAACTGGAAGAAGTGACTCTTGATTTAGATGATGCCATTGAAATTGAGGAATAATTTTTTAAAATAGGTCGCAAGACCGATGGTTTTTGTGGTATAATATACTATGATAATAGTATCGCGTAGCGAAAGGAGCACTTACATGATTACAATCTATACTGTCTCAAGTTGTACTAGTTGTAAAAAAGCAAAAACCTGGCTAAACGCACATCAGCTGACTTACAAGGAGCAAAACCTTGGGAAGGAAGGGATTACTAAGGAAGAAATCTTAGATATTTTAGCAAAAACTGAAAATGGGATTGCTAGCATTGTATCTTCAAAAAATCGTTATGCGAAAGGACTTGGTGTTGACATTGAAGACCTCAGTGTCAATGAAGTGATTGATATTATCATGACAACACCGCGGATTCTGAAAAGTCCGATTTTGGTGGATGATAAGCGTCTCCAAGTAGGGTATAAGGAAGACGATATTCGTGCTTTCTTGCCGCGGTCTGTACGAAACGTAGAAAACGCTGAAGCTCGTCTGCGGGCTGCGCTCTAACATGAAAAAAAGGGGGACTGTTTAAAGTTGCCCCTTTCTTGCGTGGAGTTTTCTACATTAGCTAAGGAGAGAACTGAACGATATTAAACGGTTATTGTTTCAAGTATATTTTTATATTGAATTTACTGGAAAATAATTGACATGTAGCGGAACTGTGATAGAATAATACTTGAGGAGACTTGCCATGAAAAAAATTTTACTCGTCCTAGGGCTTGTAACGCTTATATTGACAGGATGTGGACAGAAAAAAGAAGAAAAAGCAAAGGGAAATAAAGAAGATATCACTACCAATCTTCCGATTATCAACAATGCTGAGCAACAAGAAATTATTACAAAGAAACTAGTCTTTCCCAAAGATGAGAAAGGAGCTCAGTCGAGTCAAACGATAACTTATCAAGGGAAGCGCTTTTTGACGGTTGTGATGGAGAAGATTGTGCCGACTGAAGGAGAGCTAAAAGAGGCCATTAAAGAAGTTGGTATAGAGCAAGCTCAAAAGTACTTGGATGAGTCGGTTGCTAAAGATGAAGAATATGCTCAGGCTAAGACGGTTTCAGGTTTTACAAGTTCGGTAGTCATTGCGAATGAAGATGAATTAAATATCACATCCACCTACGATTTCGAAAAGTTGGATATTGGAAAAGCTTCTTCAATGTCTTATTTTAAAAATGTTGATTTAAAGGGAATGGAAAAAATGTCTCCTGAGGAATACATCAATAATTTACTGATGAACGGAGCTGAGGAGCAGCAATAAAACTTCCATCTTGAGCAGTTGACGGAAGTATTTTGCGTATTTGTATGTTTTGTCAACAATGTAATAAAAATTTTAAAAGGAGAAAAGAAATGAAAAAATCATTCATTCTTTTAGTGGCTAGTTTGGCGGTGCTGACAGCTTGCAGTCAACAATCAAATAGTGGGCAGTCTGGTGGCAATCAATCTTCTCAAAATGCGGGTAAGGAGGCTTCGGTTACAAAATCTTATCAGTTAGATCAGAAAGTAGAAGGCCTTGATCAAACGATGACATTGACAGTTACATACAAAGGCAAGAAATATGAAAAGGTCAACATTCTTGTTGCTCAAAATTTGCCGGAGGAAAGCAAGGAATTCTTGGCTAATCAGGATCTGTCTTCAATAAAAGACGAGTTGATTTCCACAATTAAACAGGGTGCTGGAGTGGATAAGCTTGAAAAAGTCAAAGGCATTGAAGTTAAGGTGGACATTACTGAACAAGGTGTTGTAAATATTGAATTTATTATTGATCCTACAAATCTTGATTACGATGCTGCTGCTAAGATCCCTACTTATGGACAACTCTTTACTCAAATGAAGTCTCAGACGCCGGAAGAGTTTATCAAGTCATTTAAAGATGAAGGTGGCAAGGAAGTCGCAAATCCATCCTAATTCTGCTGATGAAAACTAGCCTTTGAAAAAGGGCTGGTTTTTTTGAACTGGTCATATGGAAAACAGTTAGAAAATGCTGAAAAAATAGAAAATTAACGTTAATTAAATTTGTGAAAAGCCTGTAAATATGCTATAATAGTAATATTCTAAAGAAAGAGGGTGTAATTGTGGGATTTACAGATGAAACTGTACGTTTTAATCTTGATGATTCAAATAAAAAAGAAATTAGCGAGACTTTGACCGATGTCTACAAGTCGCTCAATGACAAAGGATACAATCCAATCAATCAAATCGTAGGCTACGTACTGAGTGGTGATCCTGCTTATGTGCCTCGTTATAATAATGCTCGGAATCAGATTCGTAAATATGAACGAGATGAAATCGTAGAAGAATTAGTGCGTTATTATCTGAAAGGGCAAGGCATCGACCTCTGATGAGAATTATGGGACTGGATGTCGGCTCAAAAACGGTGGGTGTTGCGATTAGTGATCCAATCGGTTTTACTGCTCAGGGACTTGAAATTATTCAGATTGATGAGGAAAAGGAGCAGTTTGGTTTTGAGCGTTTGACGGAACTTGTCGAGCAATACAAGGTGGATAAGTTTGTAATTGGTTTGCCAAAAAATATGAATAATACCAGCGGTCCGCGAGTGGACGCTAGTAGAGCCTATGGTGAAAAAATTGCAGAGCTTTTTCAAATCCCGGTAGACTATCAGGATGAGCGTCTGACGACGGTAGCGGCGGAGCGCATGCTGATTGAGCAGGCAGATATTAGCCGCAGCAAGCGAAAAAAAGTGATTGATAAGTTGGCTGCTCAGCTGATTTTACAGAATTATTTGGATCGAAACTTTTAGAAAGAACTGAGGAAATAGTAGTATGGCGCATGATCATAACCATGACCACGAACATGAAGAACGTGAGTTAATCACACTGGTAGATGAGCAAGGAAATGAAACCTTGTTTGAAATTCTCCTGACCATTGATGGCAAGGAAGAATTTGGTAAGAACTATGTTCTTTTGATTCCAGCCAATGCTGAAGAAGATGAGAATGGCGAGGTAGAAATCCAAGCCTATTCATTCACAGAAAATGAAGATGGAACAGAAGGGGATCTCCAACCAATCCCAGAAGACTCGGATGCAGAGTGGGATATGATTGAAGAAGTCTTCAACAGCTTTATGGAGGAGTAAAAAGGTCCGGGGGACCTTTTTAGCCCGAGCTTGAAAACTAGAGAGCGAGGAAGGTTCGAGGGACCTTTTTGATCTGTGAAAGATATTTCTGTTAAAATTTAAGCTGAAATGCAAAGAATAGAAAATAAGGGAGAAGCGAGTTGCGATTCACATTTGAAGTCTGCTTCGCTTCTCTTTTTATATAGGTGAAAAAATGAATGAAATTGAAGAATGGCTGAACAGCCGTATTGGTCTAAACTTTCGCTCAGGTCTTGATCGGATGCAGCGAGCAGTAGATTTATTAGGGAATCCTGAACGAGCTTACCCAGTTATTCATGTAACGGGAACCAACGGCAAGGGGTCGACAATTGCCTTTCTGCGGAATCTATTTGCAGATCAGGGAAAGAAAGTAGGTAGTTTTACATCGCCGCATATGGTCAGCATTCATGACCGTATCTGTATCAATGGCCTTCCGATTTCAGATGCTGATTTTATCCGCTTGGGGCGGCAGATTCAGGAGATGGAGAGAGAACTGAACAAGAGTCATGACCAGCTATCCTATTTTGAAATTTTGACCTTACTGGCCTTTCTTTATTTCAGGGAGGAGAAGGTTGATCTGGCTTTAGTCGAAGTTGGGATAGGAGGACTTTTGGACACGACCAACGTGCTGGCTGGCCAAGTTGCAGTAGTAACGTCAGTGGGCTTGGATCATCAGGAGACGCTGGGGCAGACGCTTACAGCTATTGCTGAGCAGAAGACTGGAATTTTCAAGAAAGGTTGTTCTGCAGTCATTGGTCCCTTGCCGGAAGAAGCTCGGCTGGTCTGTGAACAGCGAGCAGCAGCCTTGGGCTTAGATTTTTATGAATATGGCAAAGATTTTTCTTTTTCCAATGGCTCATTTAAAAATGGAGATCTTCTTTTATCGCATGTAGTCTTGGGACTGCAAGGTGCTTATCAGGAAGAAAATGCAGCTCTGGCCTTGCAAGCTTTTTTACTTTTTATGAAGCAGAGGGGCTGGGAGATTGATTTTTCAGTTCTTCCTTCTTCTTTGAGGGAGACTCATTGGGCGGGTCGTCTAGAGGAGATTAGTCCGGGGATTTATTTGGACGGTGCCCATAATTTGCCAGCTCTGACTCGTTTGGTAGAGTTTATCAAGGAACAGAAGGGTAAGAAATGCAATCTTCTTTTTGGTGCTTTGAAGCGCAAGGATTACAGCGGTATGCTGGCCTATTTGCAAGAGGCTTTGCCGGAAGTTCAGGTGACAGTGACTAGCTTTGCCTATGGAGAATCCGTGGGACAAGGAGAGGCTGCGAACTTTGATTATGTAGCAGACTACAGAGAGTTTATAGAGAGGTTTAAGTGGGAGCAAGCTGCTGACCAGCTCCTTTTTATCACAGGATCGCTTTATTTTATTGCTGAGGTTCGAGCCTATCTTTATCGTGTATAAGTTGACCTTGGGAAGGCCTGTTTGATAAAATAGAAGTGGAACGAAGAAAGGAAAAACGATATGAAGTTTTCGAAACAAATAGTTCTTTCAGCCTTTACGGCTATGACCGCTTTTGTATTGGTGGCTTGTGGAAATTCTGGTCCGAATCAATCAAAGCAATCCTCTCAATCTCAAGCGAGTTCCTCTGTTCCTCAGTCATCTGAGACGGTGTCATCAAATAGCAAGGCAAACAGTAGTGCAAATAGTAGTAGTTCAGAGGCTTCTACTTCCAGTCAAACAGCTGTCGGTGACTTAGATGGAGTCTATAAGGCGACTCATGAAGGGGATTCCCTGACCCTAGAAATCTCTGGAAATAAAGGGACGCTGACAAAAATCGAACGCGATGGTGAACAGGAAATTAAGCAGGTGCAGATTGATCCGACTAATCAAACTATGATTGTTGGAGATGATGTTGAGCGCTATCGACTTGAGGGTAATCAACTAACTCTGGAAGATTTATCGCAGGAAAATGATGATGATGACACAATCGTCTTTACAAAAGAATAAAAATTGATAGGAAGGTCCTGTTAAAAGGGGCCTTTTTCATTTTTAGCAGAGTGAAGATTGTGTTAATCTTCATTTACTGTTATACTAGAATATATGTAAAAGGATAGGAGCGGGAATGAATTTCAGAAAATTTCGTTTGTTAATGTCCAAGTATGGGTTCAGTATTATTATTATGTTGCTGGAATTGATTCTGGTGTTTGTGGCTTTTTTCTATTTTAGTCAGCTTGTTCCCAATTGGTTATCAGCGCTTGTGATTATTTTTCTGTATATTGGAACGATTTTAGCGATTGTCAATCGCAATATGCCGCCAGAAAGCAAGGTAACTTGGTTATTAATCGCAGTTGTGCCGATTTTTGGTTTCCTGCTTTATCTGATGTTTGGAGAGCGGCATTTGTCCAAAAAGGAAGTCCAGCAACTAGAAAATATGGACTCGGTGAAGTTTCGAGAAGACAATAGCTATGATTTGCGGATGGAGCTCAAGCAGGAGAATAAATCGGCTTTTGGGATTGTGAAATCTCTTTTGAGTATGGACCATAATGCAGATGTCTATGATGGGACAGCCTCGCAGTATTTCGCTACAGGTGAGGAGATGTTTACGGCCATGCTGGCTGATTTACGGTCAGCCAAGAAGTTCGTTTTTCTGGAATTTTATATCATTGATGAAGGTTTGATGTGGAATCGTGTGCTGGATATTTTGCTTGAAAAGGTCAAGCAAGGTGTTGAGGTTAAGCTGCTTTATGATGATATTGGCTGCATGGCGACTCTTCCTGGTGATTATACTCAAAAATTACGCAACCTAGGAATTGATGCTCATAAGTTTAACAAAGTGATTCCGCGGATGACGGTAGCCTATAATAATCGTGACCACCGCAAGATTTTGGTGGTTGATGGGCAGATTGGCTATACGGGTGGCATTAATCTAGCGGACGAGTATATCAATCATATCGTTCGTTTCGGTCATTGGAAAGATGGCGGTATTCGCTTGGAAGGTCAAGCGGTGAAGGCTTTGACGCGTCTTTTCTTGATGAACTGGTACATCAATCGTGGGGAAATTACGGATTTTGACCGTTACCATTTTGATAGCCAGCGGGTTGAAGGCAAGGGGCTCTATATTCCGTATGGCAGCGGGCCTAAGCCGATTTATAAGGAACAGGTGGGGAAAGCTGTTTATCAGAATATTATCAATCAAGCCATCGATTATGTCTATATCACAACCCCTTATTTGATTATCGACTACGATTTGACAGAGGATATCAAGAATGCAGCCATGAGAGGGGTGGATGTGCGCATTGTGACACCATTCATTCCTGATAAGAAGCTGATTCAGATTGTTACGCGCGGAGCCTATCCAGATTTAATGGAGGCTGGTGTTAAGATTTATGAGTATACGCCGGGCTTTATCCATAGCAAGCATGTTGTTTCAGATGATGAGCTGGCCGTGGTGGGAACGATTAATTTTGATTATCGCAGTCTGGTTCACCATTATGAGAATGCTGTATTGATGTATCAAACGGAGACGATTCCCGTTATTAAGCAAGATTTTAAAGAAATGTTTGAAATTTGTGAAGAAATTTTGCCTGAGAACATGAACCATTCTTGGTATAAACGCTTAGTGAAAGAAATTATGCAGTTGTTTGCACCAATGTTGTAAATGAAAGATCTGAGATTCATTCAGGTCTTTTTTTGTCTCTTTTCCGAATAGTAAAAATAAAGGAAAGATTTCATGACGTTGCTGGAGATACTGTATGCAGGCCAAGAGATTTATGAAAGGAGGGCGTATCAGCGTTTTCGAGATTTAGAAAGAACAGCTAAAAAGAGTAAAAAGCAAAAAGGAATGCAGGATAAGGCTGACAGAAAGGAAGCTTTTTGATATACTATATAGGACTGATATCGAGGAGAAGCTTTTTATGCATGATATAAATGAACAACAGAATCTGGAAATTCCTGAAATGAAGACAGAAATTTCTGAAGCAAATGTAGAAGTTTCAGAGCAGGAAGGAACTCAGCGCTTTCGTAAGAAAACGAGTCCTGTTCCGCTTTTTAAAGTGCTTTCTTGGAGTATTCTTGTTAGTCTGTTCAGTGTTGTCAATCCGCTTTTGACGAATTTAGCTACAAACTTACAATCTCAGAATCTCTATGCCGGCTGGGCTATGGCACAGGGCCAAACGATTTATTCCCATATATATGGAACTAGCGGCTTGCTCTACTATCTTATTAATTGGGCTGGCAGCATAGCATTTGGTCAAATCTTGTTTTTGATTTTTCAAGTCCTTGCCCTTGTTTTAGCGGGAGTCTATTTATTTAAAACGATTTCCTACATTACCACAAACTCCAGTCTTGCGCAAAATCTGCTGCCCTTGTTTTACTTGTTGACAGCGACGCTTGGATTTGGTGGTCTCTACTCTAGTATTTTTGTTTTTCCTTTTGTATTTTGGGGCATGTCCTTTTTGATGCGTTATGTACAAAATGCGGTGAAAGATGAAGTTTTCATTTTATATGGTGCTGTAGGAGCCTTATCCTTCCTTGTCGAACCAATGCTGAGTATAGTCTTTTATACCCTGGCAGGTCTAGTTCTGTTTGTGTATAATATTGCATCCAAGCGCAAAGCAAGGGGGCTTTATCAATGTTTAGCTGTCCTGCTTGGTTTTTCTCTGCTCTTTTATCCTTTAGGATATTACACAGTATGGAATGGCTCTTTTGGGGTAGCCATTAGTCAGGTTACCTATGCCATTGATGCTTTTAAATTGACGGGCAGCCAGCTACCGAGTAATGCTCTCTATTATGGTCTGCTGACGATTGGGTTGGGCTTTGTAACAGCTTTCGTTTTGGGCTTTCAATTTAAAAAAGAAGCTGCAGTTGTTCGTCTTATGCGTATTCTCAGTTTATTTGGTTTTCTGACCGTCTTCATTGGAGCGCTGGGCTTGCCTGAACAGGGGGCTTACCAATTACTCCCGGCTTTGCCATTTGTTATTATCTTGTTTGCCCTATGGTTTAACAAAAATGGGGAAACTAGCGTAGAAAACGAAGGAAGACGCCGTCGTGAACGGCACAAGACATCCGTTTGGAATCGTTATTTTTCAAAACAGGTCTTTTTGCCTCTTGTGGGGATGATTTACTTGATTGGCTTTCCTTTTGTACAGGAGTACATTTTGTCTAATGGTGTTTCTGGCGAAAGAGCGATAGCTGCTCGGTACATCCGGGAGAATAGTTCCGCCAAAGACACGATTTATGCTTGGGATAATACAGCGAGTCTCTATCAACAGAGCCAGCGTCTGTCTGCTGTTTCAATTCTGACTCCGTCCCTTTACACAGGAACAGATGAAAATCAGATTTATTTGCGAAATACCCTAAATCAAGTTGAACCAAAATTTATTTTAGTAAATAATCATATTCAACTGTTGTCTGATGTAGATACAAAAATTTCTAAAAACTATAAAGAAACAAACCTTAAACTCAGTCACTTCAAGCTTTATCAGCTTCAATAATCAAAACAATATGTTGTGTGTGAAATAAAAAAAACAGATTTTTACCACAACATATTGATTTTTTATTTTGGAGTGATATAATGTTTGGTAGATGACTTATTAAGAAGAGGAAGTGTTCGTGATGATTTTAAGAGAAACAAAATTTGATACAGCCCCAACCATCTATGTTGAAAAACGGGATGGCCGGAGAGTGAATTTTGATGTCAGTAAGATTTACAAGGCCATGGTTCGGGCAGCTCAAGACCTTGGCCCCATGACGCCTATGCTGGAAGCTAAACTGGAAACCATCACGGACCGTGTTGTGGCCGAGATTTCTAGTCGCTTCGCTAAGTATGTCAAAATCTATGAAATTCAGAATATCGTTGAGCATGAGCTTTTGAATGCAAAGGAATATGCCATCGCGGAGAACTACATCACTTACCGCACCCAACGGGATTTTGAGCGCTCAAAAGCGACAGACATTAATTTTAGCATTGACAAGCTTCTCAACAAAGATCGTACGGTAGTCAACGAGAATGCCAATAAAGACAGTGATGTTTTCAATACTCAGCGGGATTTGACTGCAGGAATTGTCGGCAAGTCTATCGGGCTCAAGATGCTGCCGCCTCATGTGGCCAATGCCCACCAGAAGGGGGACATCCACTATCATGATTTGGACTACAGCCCTTATACACCTATGACTAATTGCTGTCTGATTGACTTTGACGGCATGCTGAAAAATGGCTTCAAGATTGGGAATGCAGAAGTAGAGAGTCCCAAGTCTATCCAGACTGCGACGGCGCAAATCTCGCAAATCATTGCCAATGTAGCTTCCAGCCAGTACGGCGGTTGTTCGGCCGACCGAATTGATGAAGTCTTGGCGCCCTATGCTGAGCTTAATTATCAAAAGCACCTCAAGGATGCTGAGCAGTGGGTTTTGCCAGATAAGCGGGAAGAGTACGCCTGGGCGAAGACCAAGAAGGACATCTACGATGCCATGCAGTCGCTGGAGTATGAGATTAATACTCTCTTTACCTCTAATGGTCAGACTCCTTTTACTTCGCTAGGCTTTGGTCTGGGGACCAATCGTTTTGAGCGGGAAATTCAGAAGGCCATTCTCAATATCCGTATCAAGGGGCTAGGAAGCGAGCACCGCACAGCGATTTTCCCTAAGCTGATTTTCACCCTTAAGCGTGGGCTCAATCTCGAGCCGGGAACCCCTAACTACGACATCAAAGAACTGGCTCTGGAGTGTGCCACTAAGCGCATGTATCCAGACGTCCTTTCCTACGACAAGATTATTGAATTGACTGGATCGTTTAAGGTGCCGATGGGCTGTCGTTCTTTCCTGCAAGGCTGGAAGGATGAAAATGGTCAGGAAGTTAATTCTGGCCGTATGAATCTAGGTGTCGTTACTGTCAATCTGCCGCGGATTGCGCTTGAATCCGAGGGGAATTTGGATAAATTCTGGGAACTTTTTAACGAGCGGATGAATATCGCTGAAGATGCTTTGGTCTACCGAGTGGAGCGGACCAAGGAAGCTAGTCCAGCCAACGCACCGATTCTCTATCAGTATGGGGCTTTTGGCCAACGTCTGGGCAAGTATGATCAGGTAGACCAGCTCTTTACTCACCGTCGTGCAACGGTTTCCCTGGGCTATATCGGTCTGTATGAAGTGGCAGCAGTCTTTTATGGCGGCAATTGGGAGACCAATCCAGAAGCCAAGGACTTTACGGTTGCTATTGTCAAAGATATGAAGCGTCGGGTAGAAGAATGGTCCGAGCAGTATGACTATCATTTCTCTGTTTACTCAACGCCATCTGAAAGTCTGACCGACCGTTTCTGTCGCTTGGATACTGAGAAGTTTGGGGTCGTTCCGGATATTACTGACAAGGAATACTATACTAACTCCTTCCACTACGATGTGCGTAAGAATCCAACGCCTTTTGAAAAGCTGGACTTTGAGAAGATTTACCCCGAAGTGGGAGCTTCTGGTGGCTTTATCCACTATTGTGAATATCCTGTGCTGCAGCAAAATCCCAAGGCTCTGGAAGCTGTCTGGGACTATGCCTATGACCGAGTTGGTTACTTAGGTACAAATACGCCGATTGACCGCTGTTACAAGTGTAATTTTGAGGGAGATTTCACGCCGACCGAGCGGGGCTTCACCTGTCCAAACTGCGGCAACAGCGATCCCAAGACGGTCGATGTGGTCAAGCGGACCTGCGGTTACTTAGGAAATCCGCAAGCCCGTCCGATGGTCAATGGCCGACACAAGGAAATATCAGCTCGGGTCAAGCACATGAATGGCTCAACTATTAAGTACGAAGGAAATTAAGATGGGAAAGTATCAATTGGACGACAAAGGAAAGGCTCAGGTGCAGCGTTTCCATGAAAAACATTCGCGTGGCGGCAATGGCAAAAAAGAGCGATTAGCCAAACTGCGTCAGCAATTTTTAGAAAAGAACAAGAAATAATAGAAGTCAGAGTGGGGCGCAAGGCGGTCTCACTCTCTTCGTATCAGGAGGAACTATGGAGCTTAGACGACCGAAACTAGAAGACAAGGAAAAGATTTTAGAGATGCTGGCTGACTTTGAAGCGGCTGGTAGCCGACAGGACGGCTTCTTTGGCGGAGCAGATTTTGTTTATGAGGACTGGCTGGAGACTATTCAGCTAGCGGAGGCAGGTCTAGGCTTGCCACAAGGTTTTGTGCCTTACATCCAACTAGTTTCTTTTGCTGCAGATGGCCAGGCTGTGGGCTTTCTCAATCTGCGTTTGCGGCTCAATGACCATTTGCTCCAAGAAGGCGGGCATATCGGTTACAGTATTCGTCCGTCTGCGCGTAGGAAAGGATTGGCCAAAGAGCAGCTGCGACAAGGCTTGCAAGTAGCCAAAAGTAAAAATATAAAACGAGTCCTAGTGACTTGTGATAGTGACAATGCTGCCAGCCGAGGAGTGATTCTGGCTAATGGCGGAACTTTAGAGGATATTCGAGCTGGGAAAGAGCGCTATTGGATTGATTTAGATTGAGGATAGTTTATGAAGTTACGACGACCAACTTTGGAAGATAAAGATGCGATTTTAGAGATGATTGCGGAGTTTGATGCTGCAAAATCCTATATGCACGGCGGCATGGGCTCCACTTGGAAACGAGCAAAGGATTATGAAGATTGGTTGCGAATTGTAGAGCAGCAGGAGGACGCTGGAAATCTGCCAGCAGGCTGGGTTCACGCCATCCAATTTTTATCCTTTGATGAAACTGGCTTGCCTCTGGGCTTTTTAGCCTTGCGCCTGTCCTTGAATGACAAATTATTTGTGGAGGGTGGGCATATTGGTTATTCTATTCGGCCCAGTCAACGCAGAAAGGGCTTGGCCAAGTTGCAGCTGGAGTTAGGACTAGCAGAGGCTCGCAAGCAAGGACTGGACCGAGTGCTGATTACCTGTGATAAAGACAACGAAGCTAGCCGACGCACGATTCTTTCTGCTGGCGGTGTTTATGATAACACAATCGACAGAAGTCAGCGTTACTGGATAAGTTTGGAGGATAAAGATGAACAATCCTAAACCCCAAGAATGGAAAAGTGAGGAGTTGAGTAAGGGGCGAATCATTGACTATAAGGCCTTTAACTTTGTAGATGGTGAAGGCGTCCGCAACTCCCTCTATGTCAGTGGCTGTATGTTTCACTGTGAGGGCTGTTATAATGCAGCAACTTGGTCTTTCAATGCTGGCATTCCTTATACCCAAGAGCTGGAGGAGCAGATTATGAAAGACTTGGCGGAGCCCTATGTGCAGGGGCTGACTCTCCTAGGCGGTGAACCTTTTCTCAATACAGGTATCCTCCTGCCCTTGGTCAAGCGGATTCGAAGAGAGCTGCCGGACAAGGATATCTGGTCCTGGACAGGCTACACCTGGGAGGAGATGATGCTGGAAACGGAGGATAAGCTGGAGCTACTGAGTCTGATTGACATCTTGGTGGACGGCCGTTTTGATATCACAAAGAAGAATCTCATGCTGCAATTCCGCGGTTCTTCTAATCAGCGCATCATCGATGTGCAGAAATCCCTTCAGGCAGGTCAGGTAGTCATCTGGGACAAGCTCAATGACGGGCTGCAGGCCTATGAACAAGTTGACCGAGACAAACTAGTGTAATGAATAAATTGTAACCAATAGATTTAGTATTTTATCCTTATTAGAAATCAAAAAAGTGTAGATTCTTACTGGTAATAATTCAAAGCTCTATTTTTGACGAAAGAATTACTTTTTTTAAGTCAATATCCAAGACTAGCAGAGTAATGATCGTCGCTATTTTTATACATATTTCCTAAACGAGCGGTGCCTATTTTAAGGCATCGTTTTCTTATTTTGATTTTAAAAAGGGCATCTATTTTAGATTTAAAATTGTTCACAAAAAAGTAGAAACTTTTTACAATTATGTAATATTCTTAAGAATTTCTTAAAAAAGGGGGACTTTTGTGATATAATAAACTAGAGTAATTTCACATAGAAGGTAGTTAACGGTAATGTCTCATAAAAGAAGGATCTCGTCAAAGAACACAAAACGTTTTAGAATTCTGAACAGTGCACTCTTGGGTGTTTATGCTTTGTTAGTAGCCCTGCTAATTTTTACGATTATTCGTTACAATCTATTGGCTTTCCGATATTTGAATATTGTCGCCATTTTTTTCATTCTGCTGGTAGCAGTCGCATCGGCCTTTCTTATCTTTAAAAATAAGGCGCGTGTTACTACCAGCATTGTTCTTATTCTGGCTCTGTTTGCAGGATCCATATCTATGTATGCTTTCAAGGAAGTCATGGATTTATCGAGTGGTTTGAATTCTACTTCTAATTACTCAGAATATGAAATGAGCATTGCTGTTCTGGCAAACAGTGAAATTACAGATGTTAAGGATTTAACAAATGTTTTAGCTCCGACGGGGACAGATGCTGACAACATCAATGCGCTGACACAGAATGTAGCTCAACTAAAAAAAGTTGACTTGACAGTTGACATAGCAACATCTTACTTAGCTGCTTATCGGTCTCTGACAAACGGGGAAGCAAAGGCCATTGTTTTGAATAGTGTGTTTGAGGATACGCTTCGCAGTGAGGATCCAGACTACGCTTCCAAGATTAAGAAAATATATTCTTATAAATTAACTAAAAAGATTGAAACAGCCATAGGGAAACAAGATCCAAATGCGGATGTCTTCAATATTTATGTTAGTGGAATTGATACGTACGGGCCGATTTCATCTGTGTCTCGTTCCGACGTAAATATCATTATGACAGTCAATCGTAAGACTAAGAAAGTCTTGTTGACGACAACACCACGGGATGCCTATGTGCCAATCGCAGACGGCGGTCTCAACCAGTCTGACAAATTAACCCATGCTGGGATCTACGGTGTTGATGCTTCCGTTCACACCCTAGAAAATCTTTATGGGATCGACATCAATTATTATGTTCGTCTCAATTTCACCTCTTTCTTGAAATTAATTGACTTGCTTGGCGGAATTGATGTTTATAATGACCAGGAATTTACTGTGGGAAATACAAACTATCCGATCGGAACGATCTCTCTGAACTCAGAACAAGCGTTAACCTTTGTTCGGGAACGATATTCCCTTAGCGGTGGCGATAACGATCGCGGAAAAAATCAAGAAAAAGTCATTGCGGCCATTATCCAGAAATTAACGTCAACAGACGCCTTGAGAAATTACAATGGTATTATCTCTGGTCTGCAGGATTCTGTGCAAACAAATATGAGCCTTGAAACCATGGTTAACTTAGTGAATACACAGCTAGAATCTGGTGGTAGTTATAATGTAGTTTCCCAAGCCCTAACGGGAAATGGAACGACTGGCCTGCCATCTCATGCCATGCCAGATGCTAGTCTTTATATGATGGAAATTGATCAAAATAGCTTGAATGCGGCTAAAGCAGCCATTCAAGATACTATGGAAGGAAAGTAAAACATGATTGATATTCATTCTCACATTGTTTTTGATGTTGATGATGGTCCGAATACGATTGAAGATAGCAGAGCTTTGCTAGAAGAAAGCTATCGCCAAGGAGTGAGGACGATTGTTTCAACTTCTCATCGCAGAAAAGGAATGTTTGAGACTCCGGAAGAAAAGATTGCAGCAAACTTCAAGCAAGTACAGGAGTTGGCCAAGGAAATCGCAGATGATTTGACGATTTTGTACGGAGCAGAAATTTATTATACAAGTGATGTTCTGGAAAAGTTAGAGCAGGGGCGGATTCCCAAATTAGGGGGGACGACTTACGCTTTGATTGAGTTTAGTATGAGTACTCCTTACAAGGAAATTCACTCAGCTTTGAGCAATGTTTTGCGTCTGGGGCTGACTCCAGTAGTTGCTCATATTGAGCGTTACCATTGCTTAGAAAATGATGAGAAAAGAGTCCGTGAGTTGATAAATATGGGTTGTTATATGCAGATTAACAGCTCCAGTGTTCTGAAGCCAAAATTGTTTGGTGACAAATATAAATTTATGAAAAAACGAGCTCAATTCTTTCTTGACCATGATTTGGTGCATTTTGTAGCGAGTGATATGCATAATTTGGCTTCCCGTCCACCATATCTAAAAGAAGCCTATGATATCATTGCTAAGAAATACGGAGAATCATATGCAGAACGAATATTTAGAAAAAATCAGGAAATTCTGTTAAGTGATGAGTTTATCTAAATTGCGGTAGCGATTCCTCGCATTGATAGACCATCAATCTTAATTTAGGAGAAAAAAGAAAAATGAATCAAGAAAATCAAATGGTTGAAATCGACGTCTTATCTTTGTTGAAAACAGTCTGGAAAAGAAAGTTTCTGATTGTTTTGACAGCTTTGGTAATGGCTATTTTAGCATTGGGTTACAGTGTGTTTTTAGCGAAACCTTCTTATCAGAGTACGACACGGATCTACGTTGTCAATCGTCAGCAATCTGACAACAATGCTTTGACAAATCAAGATTTGCAAGCAGGGGCTTATCTGGTAAAAGACTATAAAGAAATCATTTTATCCCAAGACGTTTTAGCGAGCGTGATTTCAGAGCTAAATCTGCCGACGACACCGGCTGGATTATCTGAAAAAGTGACTGTTGCAGTACCGACCGACACACGGATTGTATCAATCACGGTAGCGGATGGGAATCCGAACGAGGCTAGCCGAATAGCCAATACGCTTCGCGAAGTGGCTGCAGAAAAAATCATTGCGGTTACTAAAGTGTCAGATGTTACAACCTTGGAAGAAGCGGAAGTGCCTAAAGAGCCATCTTCACCAAATATCCGCCGCAATGTGTTGCTTGGCTTCCTTGCGGGAGGCGTTGTGATGGTTGTAGTTGTACTGTTGGTAGATATTCTAGACGACCGAGTGAAGAGGCCAGAAGATATTGAAGAAGTGATGGGTTTGACCTTGCTTGGCGTTGTACCTGACATGAATAAACTGAAATAAGGAGATAGTATGCCGAGATTAGAATTATCAAGAAGCAGAAAAGCTTCTATCGAGAAGACCGAAGAGTATTACAACGCCCTTCGGACTAATATCCAGTTGAGTGGAGATAACCTCAAAATTATTGCCTTGACCTCTGTTCAGCCAAATGAAGGAAAGTCAACGACTTCAACAAATCTGGCCATTGCCTTTGCCAGAGCTGGCTATAAAACTATTTTGATTGATGCGGATATCCGAAATTCAATCATGTCTGGGGTCTTCAAATCAAAAGAGAAAATAACTGGTTTGACAGACTATTTAGCAGGAAAGACGGATCTGTCTCAAGGTTTGTGTGAGACGGATGTAGAAAATCTCTTTGTCATTGAGTCTGGACAAACCTCTCCCAATCCAACAGCACTTCTTCAGGGCAAAAACTTTGACTCTATGATGAATGTTTTGCGCAAATATTATGATTATGTTATTGTCGATACACCGCCGATCGGTCTTGTTATCGATGCAGCTATCATTGCACAAAAATGTGATGCCTCTATCCTGGTCACAGAGGCAGGAGTTGTCAAACGCAAGCTGGTTCAGAAGGCTAAAGAACAGCTGGAACAAACAGACACACCATTCCTAGGAGTTATTTTAAATAAATACAACGTGGCTATGGATAAATATGGCTCATACGGAATCTATGGTGCGTATGGTAATTACGGAAACTACGGGAAAGAAAATACTAAGTAGATAATATAAATCTGGGGGGACAATGGAACTAACACGATCACAAAAAAGAATTATTTTGATGTTAGCTGATGCTACTCTGATATATTTTAGTGGATATGTAGCATACTTTTTCTTATCTGAGTATGTTCTGTTATCAGATTTGAATTTAATACAAACTTTAACAGGAGTTGCCGCCCTTTATTTCGTAATTGGTCTTAAAATTCGATTGTTTTCGATCATCAATCGTTACACAGATTATAAGACGCTCAGTACCATAAGTCTTATTTTAATAGGTTCCTATTTTATTACTTTTCTTACAGAAATTGCGTTGTCACTGAAAATTAGTTATCGTTTTCTGTTACTTAGTTGCATGTTTTCTGTTTTGTTTACTATATCTATGCGACTTGGCTGGAGAATGTGGTACAGTTTTAAGAATGGGACTACCTACACGGAAGTTGAAGAAAGTAAAGTTAGCAGAACCTTGGTTGTCGGAGCAGGGGATGGCGGAAGCTTATTTATCACAACCGCTCTAAAAGACTCACCAGAATTAAAAATTGTTGCAGTTGTGGATCGTGATGTAAGTAAGCAGGGTTCGCTCCTGCATGGTATTAAGGTTGTAGGCACAGACGAACAAATTCCAGAAATTGTAGCAAATTATGAGATAAGTCAAATAGTAGTGGCTATTCCGTCGCTTAAACCAGATGAGTATGAGCGCATTCTCTCTCTTTGTAAAAAGACAGGCGCTAAAGTCAGTGCCATGCCAAAGTATGAAGAAGTTGTTACAGGGAAGTTAAAGGTACACAAATTAAGAGAAATTGATATTGCTGATTTGTTGGGGAGAAAAGAAGTTAAACTTGACCAAACAAGTTTGCAGTCCAATATTGAAGGTAAGACAGTCTTGGTTACGGGAGCTGGAGGGTCAATTGGTTCAGAACTCTGTCGCCAGATAGTTCGTTTTTCTCCTGCAAGGTTATTACTATTAGGCCATGGAGAAAATTCTATCTATTTAATCCATAAAGAGCTGACTACTAACTACGGAGAAGAGGTAGAAATTGTTCCTATCATAGCGGATATTCAGGACAGAGAGCGGATATTTCATATTATGAAAGAGTACCGACCAGATCGTGTCTATCACGCAGCTGCACATAAGCATGTTCCTCTAATGGAGTATAATCCAACTGAAGCAGTTAAAAATAATATTTATGGAACAAGAAATGTTGCTGAGGCTGCTAAGGCGGCTGGAGTTGCTAAGTTTGTGATGGTTTCTACCGATAAGGCTGTGAATCCTCCAAATGTCATGGGGGCTACGAAACGTGTTGCCGAAATGATTGTCACAAGTTTAAACGAAGAGGGGAAAACCTTATTTGCTGCAGTTCGCTTTGGAAATGTTTTAGGCAGTCGAGGAAGTGTTGTGCCACTATTCAAGGAACAAATTGCAAATGGTGGTCCAATTACGGTGACAGATTTCCGAATGACACGGTATTTCATGACAATTCCTGAGGCAAGTCGCCTAGTCATTCAAGCGGGAGCGTTAATGCATGGCGGAGAAATTTTCGTATTAGACATGGGTGAGCCGGTTAAAATTTTAGATTTAGCTAAAAAAATGATTACACTAAGCGGACATACGGAAGAAGAAATACAGATTGTAGAGACTGGGATTCGACCAGGAGAGAAATTATATGAGGAGCTACTCTCAAACGAGGAGCGGGTTGATGAGCAAATCTATGAAAAGATATTTGTAGGGAATGTGCAGGCCGTTTCTAATACAGAAGTGGATGCGTTCATTCAGTCTATTTCTAATTTAGATGGTTCGGAATTGAAAGAAAAGTTAGTAGAATTTGCACAGCAGTAGGGGTATAGATGATAAAGTTCGAAGATTTACCAATCCAAATTAGGAACGAAGAAGTAAAAAGGTATTACAAATTTCTCAGAGATAAAAGGTTTTCATTGTTTTTTAAATTCTTAATGGACCGTTTATTAGCCTTTGTACTACTTGTCTTATTTTCTCCAGTTATTTTGATAATTGGGATTTGGATAAAATTAGATAGTCCGGGTCCGGCTATTTATAAGCAAGTCCGAATTACGCAGTATGGCAGAGAATTCAAAATTTGGAAATTTCGGACCATGGTTGAGGGAGCTGATAAAAAAGGCTCTCTCGTAACCTCTCACAATGATAACCGCATTACTAAAATTGGAAAGTTTATTCGGAAATATCGGATAGATGAACTGCCGCAATTGGTTAATGTATTATTAGGAGATATGAGTTTTGTTGGTACCAGACCGGAAGTTCCTAAATATACCAATCAGTATACAGATGAAATGAAAGCAACTTTATTATTGCCAGCTGGGATAACCTCTCCAGCAAGCATTTCGTTCAAAGATGAAGATCTTATAATCAATGGCTGTGTCGAACGTGGCTTAACGGTTGATGATGCATATGTTAAAGAGGTTTTGCCCGCAAAAATGCACTATAATTTAGAGTATTTGAGACAGTTTGGTTTTATTAATGATCTAAAAATCATGATTCAGACAGTAGTGGAAGTAGTTAAATAGGAGAGTGATCTATCATGACAGAATATAATATCCCTTTTTCCCCCCCAGATATTACAGAGGAAGAAATCGCTGAAGTTGCAGACACCTTGCGTTCAGGTTGGATTACAACCGGACCTAAAACAAAAGAATTAGAAAGACGCTTATCAGAGTATACCCATACTAATCGTACGGTATGTTTAAACTCGGCTACAGCAGCTTTGGAGCTTATTCTGCGAGTTTTAGAGATTGGTGAAGGAGATGAAGTCATTGTTCCGGCGATGACTTATACAGTTTCCTGCAGTGTTATCACTCATGTAGGTGCGACTCCTGTTATGGTTGATATTCAAGAAAATTCTTTTGAAATGAATTATGATTTGCTTGAAGAAGCCATTACATCCAATACAAAAGCGATTATCCCTGTAGAATTAGCTGGAATTATATGTGATTACGATAGAATTTTCGATATTGTTTTTACAAAACAGCATCTATTTAAAGCGACTGGTAAGTTACAAGATGTCTTTAATCGGATTGTAGTTATTTCTGACAGTGCTCATGCCTTAGGCGCAACGTACAAAAATGTTCCTGCTGGTGATATTGCTGATTTTTCATCATTTTCTTTTCATGCTGTAAAAAACTTTACAACAGCAGAAGGAGGCAGTGTCACTTGGAAATCACATCCTGATATTGATGATGATGAATTGTATAAAGAATTTCAGATTTTATCACTTCATGGTCAGACCAAAGACGCATTAGCAAAAACTCAGTTAGGATCTTGGGAATATGACATTGTGAAGCCAGCTTATAAGTGTAATATGACAGATATCATGGCTTCAATTGGGTTAGTACAATTAAAAAGATATCCTCAATTACTGGAACGAAGAAAAGCGATTGTTGCTCAATATGATAAGGCATTTGAAGGTATGCCTATTTCACCCCTGAAACATGATGGGCCTCACTATCAGTCATCTAGACACTTGTATGTTACACATGTCGAAGGAATCAGTTTAGAAGAACGTAACTTGATTATTCAAAAGATGGCTGAAGCAGGCATTGCGTGCAACGTACACTATAAACCACTACCAATGTTGACAGCCTATAAAGATTTAGGATTCGATATTAAAGATTATCCAAACGCATATCGCTATTTTGAAAATGAAATTACATTACCGTTACATACCAAACTAAGTGATAAGGAAGTGGAATATATTATTGATAACTATAAATTTATATTGAATCAATTGTTTGATGAATAATAGTAAGAGGAAATTTAATGACTGCTGTTAATGTACGAAAACTGCAAGAGAAAACATTAGAAATTTTAGTGTATTTTGATACGTTCTGCAAAGAACATAATTTGACCTATTTTCTCTGTGGAGGTTGTCTAATTGGTGTTGAAAGGCATAAAGGGTTTATTCCATGGGATGATGATGTGGATATCTTTATGCCTAGAAAAGATTATGAAAGATTGGCGGTAATTTGGTCGAAATATAATCAAAAATCAAGATATGTCTATTGTAGAACCGATCGAAAACATAATTATCATGATGCAGGAGCTTCTATACGAGATAGGAGCACAACATTTATTAATAGACATAGTATTAATGATGATATTTGCCATGGTATAGGAATCGAAATAATGCCGATTGATGCTTGTCCTGATTCTAGAATTAGACGATGTTTGCAATTGTTTCATGCTTTTGTCTTCTCTCTGTTTAATGTCCAGAGATTACCTGATAATAAGGGGGGGCTGCTTAGAAACATGGCAAAAATTATGTATTTTTTGGTTCCCTCTCAAAATATTAGATATAAGTTATGGAAATACTCAGAACAACAAATGTCTAAGTATTCTTGGGAACAGTGTAGTAAGGTTACAGAATTAATAGGAGCTGTTAAAGGGATGTTGATAGAACATCCAAAAGAAGATTTTGATAGTGTTATACGGTGTGATTTTGAAGGTTACAGTTTGCCAGTTATGAGAGGTTACAAAGAATACTTATCAAAAATATGGGGAGATTATATGCAACTACCACCAGTTGAATCTAGAGTGCCTAAGCACGATACTATATATATTAGTACCACGGAACCATATGAACAATTCAAAGGTATTTATTACTGCATAAAAAATGAATAAACTTAATTATAAAAGTGGGGAAATAATATGAATATTGCCATTATTTTTGCTGGAGGAACAGGTCAACGAATGAATTCTAAGACCAAGCCAAAACAATTTTTAGAATTGCACGGGAAACCTATTCTTATATATACATTAGAACAGTTTCAAAGACATGAACAAATTGATGCTATTGTTTTGGTTTGCCTATCAGAATGGAAAGACTATTGCCAGGGCTTGATAGAAAAATTTAAAATTACTAAGGTATGCAGTATTGTTTCAGGAGGAGCGACTGGGCAAGAATCAATTTTTAATGGATTAGATGAGGCTTTTAAAAAGTTCCCAGAGGATAGCATTGTCTTAATACATGATGGGGTTAGACCGTTAATTAATGCTGAAACTATATCCAAGGATATAGAATGTGTGCAAAAAAATCGCTCTGCTATAACAGTATCAGTAGCCAGCGAAACAATCAGCTTAAGAGGAGAGAATGATACCGTTGGTAAAATTATAGATAGAAGTCAATGTCAAATTGCAAAAGCTCCTCAATGTTTTATACTTAAGGATATTTATCAATCTCATTTAAAAGCCCAGGAACAAGGGATTAATGATTTTATTGATTCGGCCAGTTTAATGAGTTTCTTTGGATATACATTACATACTGTCGAGGGTCCTTCTGAGAATATCAAAATAACTTTTCCTTCAGATTACTATGTTTTTAGAGCAATCTTAGAAGCTAAAGAAAATTCACAGATATTTGGTATTTAACATAAAAGGATATTTTGAAAGGAAATAAATATTTTATGATACCACTGATTAGCATTATAATGCCTGTATATAATTCTGAAAAATACCTGATACC
>NZ_KQ968980.1:15187-23490 GCF_001578725.1 Streptococcus sp. DD04 | reverse complement strand
TATAATTCTGAAAAATACCTGATACCTGCTTTGACTTCATTACAAAATCAGTCTTTTAAGAATTTTGAAGTTATTCTTGTTAATGATGGCTCGACAGATAATAGCCAGAGTATTTGTGAGGAATTCTGTAAAAAAGATTTTAGGATGAAATTATATAGTCAGAAGAATGAGGGACTGTGTTCGGCTAGAAATACTGGCATAGAGAATGCTTCAGGAAAGTATTTAATGTTTATGGACAATGATGATGAAATAAGTGAAGATGCATTAAATGTTCTTTGTGATTATATAAATAAGTTCAATGTTGATATAGTTCGATTTAATCGTAAGAGAGTCCAAATATTTACTGAAAATAAAGTAAAGGAAGATATATATGGTTGTAAAGGGCTCTGTATAAATGATGCTCCAATTTATATGAGTCGTGCTGAATTTTTCAATAGCTATCCTAGAGTGCGCAATAGCGGTTGTTTTTCTGGTATTTGGAATGGAGTTTTCAAAAAGGAATTATTTGAAAATAATAAAATTAGATTTGATACAGACATAAAATTCGGTGGAGAAGATTGGTTGTTGAACTTGGAATTATATGCAGTATTTAGAAACATACTGTTTATTCCAGATATTCTTTATATTTATTATAGAAGATTATCTCATAGCACCTCTACCAAATATCAGGAAAATAGAATTGTAGCTATAAAAAAAGTAGCAGAGTCTGAATTGAAGTTGCTAATTAATGAAAAAATTCAGAATGAATATTATGCCCACAGTATGGCGATGTATTTAGGACAAATAGTTAAAGTAATGATGCATCGTGAGAGTGGTTTATCTTTTCTAGATAAAATAGTTAAATTAAAAGATTTAAAAAATAGCGTTGCATTTGATATAGAAGCGAACAGTTCGATAGTGTTAAATGCTTCATTTAAAGATAGATTATATGTTATGTTATTTATAAAAGAGAGATACAGAAGTCTGTTGCTCATTTCTCAACTATTACTGATTATGAGAGGGAATACATAGTGGATAAAATGAAAAAGAATGAAGAAAAATATGATCAAACTGCTGTAGAAATAAATAAAAGATATCAGGAGTTGTTTTATTCTTCATCATTTCAAAAAAAACGTAGAAATGAAAAATATATAAACTATTTTAAAAATGGTAATTTTAAAAAGATTATTGAAGATATATTTTTTAAAATCTTTATTAAGATACCGTCATCAACGGCTGGAAATGTTATCAAGCCTAATACATCAGGCGAGTTAGATATAACAGGGAAAAAAATTGCAGTTTATAGTTGTATTGTCGGACGATATGATTCTATTGTAGAACCTCTTTACATTGATTGCGATATTGACTATTTCATGTTTACTGATTTAGATTTACCAAGTGACTCCAAATGGAAAAAAATAGATATTACACAATTCGAAGAGTATAATAAACTTTCACCTATTCAATTAAACCGTAAAATAAAAATGTTGCCACATATTTATCTGAAAGATTATGATTATAGTATCTATGTAGATGGGTTGATTGAAATAGTTTGTAGTATGAAACCTTTAATTGAGAATATGAAATCATCTAGTTTAGGAGTCCATTTTCACAACCAGAGAGACTGTATTTATGATGAAGCAATTATGATTAAGTATGCTAAAAAAGCGGATATGTCAATTGTTAATCAACAGCTCAACATTTATAGAAATGAAGGTTTCCCAACACATAATGGCCTGTACGAAAATACTATTATGATCCGAAATCATAATAGTCAATTGATGTGCAAATTAATGGATAAATGGTGGGAGGAATATTTAAAATTCCCAACTCGGGATCAATTAAGTTTGCCATATTTAATATGGAAAAATCAAATTCCATCAGATGAAATTTGTATATTAGGTAATAATTTGAATAAAAATCCGAGGTTTAATAGAGGGTTGAATCATTTATAATGAGAAAAATTGTTATACATAAAAAACGAACAAAATTTAATTTATTGCTTATTGGGGCTTTCATAGCTTTTATATTGTTTGATGAATTATACTTCAGAGGAAGAGAATTATATATAACTCCGATATTTGGATTGTTTCTTTTATTATTTGATGATCAAAAAATTAAAATCAACACAGGAGTCGTATGGATAGTATTATTATCAATTTACACATCTTTAATTGGAGTAAAATTATCGGATAACACTGAGAATTTCTCTTTTTTATATAACATAGTTTCTTTTTTGAATATTTTAAATATCTATCTATTATTTTTGAAATATAGTGAAGATTTCTTTTATATCCTAAAGAATACATTGTTTTTTACAACTATTATCACTTCGTTTTTTATATTTTTAAGTGAGCTTCCTATATTAAGGTATAGGTGGACCGATTATTTAAAAGGACACATAGGTTATAGATTAGGTTTGTCTTCAGATATAAATCCGAATACAATCGCATGGTTATTTGGAATACTGGGTATGTTAACTTTATTCCTATACATTCATGAGCGTCACAAGACATATTTGTTTTTAATTGTTCTTCAAGTTATCTTTATACTATTAAGTGGATCAAAAGCTGGACTGCTTTTTATGTTAATTCCTATTTTATATTACGGAATTAAAAGTTTATTTACACTCAATATTAAAATAACCATACTTATTATTTTAGCAATAGGAATCTTGTGGTTTTCTATCCAGCATAACCCACTATTATATACATTGGTCGGAAAAAGAATTGATGAAATGTTGTTAACATTAGGGATTGGACGTGATATAGCCGGGGTGTCTGTAGATGCTACTTCAACACTTAAGCGGATAGATATGTTGGAAACGGCCTGGAGAATGTTTTCAGAAAAGCCTATATTTGGTTGGGGGATTGGAGCATTTGCAAAATTTGGGGGATATGGATATTACAGCCATAATACTTTTTTAGAACTGTTAGTAAGTGGTGGAATAATAGGATTTATCATTTATTATGGGTACTTATCGCTTCTTAGTATAACTATTTTTTTGAAAGAAAAATCTAAGTTGAAAGATATGTTATTGATTTTAATAATTAGTTTGATCCTGTCAGATATGATAACAGTTACTTTTTATTCTCGTATTGTTTTTTATTTTAGGACAATATTAATATTAATAGTATTATCTTTGAATACAGATTTGGAAAAGAGCTAGTATGTTAGATACAAAAATGTCAGGAACTATCGTCAATTCTGTAAAATGGTCAAGTTTAACAGAAATTGCAACAAAATTAATAACTCCAATAACTGCAATGATTTTAGCACGTTTGCTAACTCCTTCGGAATTTGGTGTTATTGCAACAGTTAATATGGTCATCAGTTTTGCGGATGTTTTTACAGATGCTGGATTTCAAAAATATATTATTCAAAAAAAATTTAATAATGAAAAAGAGTTAATTGATAACGCAAATGTGGCATTTTGGACTAACATGGGAATTTCTTGTCTTTTAATGTTACTGATTGTAATATTTTCAGAGCAGATTGCTAGCATGGTTGGGAGTCGTGGATTAGGACATGCGATATCGTTTTCTAGCATCAGCTTAATTTTCACCTCATTTTCAAGTATACAATCGGCTATTTTGAAGAAAAATTTTCAATTCAAAGTGTTATTTTGGATACGTATTTTAATGGTCGTTATTCCCGTTGGTGTAACTCTACCTTTAGCATTTTTAGGTTTTAGCTATTGGAGTGTTATTATCGGGTCGTTAGTAGCTCAGTTTTCAGTTGCATTGGTTTTGACAATACAATCTAAATGGAGACCTTCTTTCGAATACAGTCTTGTCAAGCTGAAGGAAATGTTTTCTTTTAGTAGTTGGATATTAGTTGAATCTATTTTGCTGTGGCTAACAACTAATGGTGATATATTTATATTAAGTCAAACACTTTCGTCTTATTATATTGGTTTGTATAAAAACTCCATTACTCTAACAAATAGCATTTTTAATATGATTATTGCGGCAACAAGTTCAGTTCTACTGTCGGCGTTAGCAGCAACTAAAGGTGATGATGAACAATTTTATAAATTATTTTATACTTTTCAGAAAACAGTTGGCATCATTCTAATTCCCTTAAGCGTTGGAGTTTTTCTGTATCAGGACTTAGTTACATATATTTTATTAGGAAGCCAATGGAAAGAAGCTAGCTTTTTAATTGGTTTGTATAGCTTAGTGAACTGTTTTGCAATTCTTGTTGGACAATATATTAGTTTGATATTTACTGCCAAAGGACTGCCAAAATTATCAGTATTATCTCAAGGCCTCCAGTTGACTCTCATGATTCCTTTGTTAGCAGTTTGTTCGAATTTTGGATTTGAAGTAATTGTTGTAGTGAGATGTTTTATTAGATTATTTTATGGTTTCATTAATCTCTTCTTAGCTAAAAAATACCTCAAAATTCCTTTCTTGCAGATGTTGAAAAATCTTTTGCCACCTTATATGAGTTCGGCTGTTATGGGAATTGTAGTCTTTGCTTTACTGCCATTATCAAGTGGTGTTGGATGGGAATTTTTTACTATAGTATTTGCTATGCTCATCTATAGTATTGTTATTTTGTGTTTTCCTAGCTATCGAAAAATGATTTTTCAATTATCAACTAAACTAATCGTAAAAAGATTTAAAAAGAGGTGATGCAATGAGAGAACGAAACACGTAGCTTTAAGGACTGAGAGGCATTGCTATATTACTAGTCGTGATCTATCATTTATTTTATAGATATAATCAACTATATTTAGAAGCTCTCCCAAGTCTTATAAAGTATTATAAGGAAATTGGTGTGTCATTGTTTCTAATTATATCTAAAAGATTATTTGCTTAAAAATTTAAAAGAAATTGATATTTTCAGGGAGTTTAGATGCAGATGTTCGAAAAAGAATTTCAAATATTAAATGAATTGTTAGAACAAGAGGATAACGGAAAAACATTTTTAATTACAGGTGCAACAGGGTTAATTGGGAAAACCTTAATTCGTTTTTTATTGGCATGGAATGCAAAATCAAAGCAGAAATTAAAAATAATCGCTCTAGTTCGGGATGTTAAAAAACTTAAAGCATGTTTTGGAGAAGAGGTAGACAACTTAGAATACCTAGTAGGAGATGTTAGAACTGTTGACTTAAGCAACCTCCACGTGGATTATATCATTCATGCTGCTAGCCAAACTTCAAGCAAAGGATTTATAGAAAGTCCAATAGACACGTTGTCTGTTGCAATAGATGGTACTAAAAATCTACTGGAGTTTGCTAGAAAAAGTAAACTAAAAAAATTCATATATCTATCAACGATGGAGGTTTATGGCTATCCTCAATCTGATGAAAAAATCTTTGAAACCTCAGGGACTAATATTGATACGATGGATGTTCGTTCATGCTATCCTGAAAGCAAGAGGCTATGTGAAAATTTATGTGTAGCTTACAGCCGGGAATATGATTTTCCTATTAATATTTTACGTTTAACTCAAACTTTTGGACCTGGAGTTGAATACAACGATGGACGAATTTTTGCAGAGTTTGCACGTTGCGTACTTGAAAATAAAGATATTTGCTTAAAAACAAAAGGTTTAACAAAAAGAAGTTACCTACATGTGTACGACGCATTGACCGCTATTTTTCAAGTGCTCTATCTAGCTGACAGTGGCAATGTTTATAATGTGGCTAATGAGGCTACATATTGTAGTATCTATGATATGGCTGTTTTTGTATCTCGTAAAATATCTAAGCAAAGAATCAAAGTAATAATAGCGGAAGAAGAAAACAAATATGGTTATGCTCCTACTCTTTGTATGAATTTAGATACAAGTAAGTTAAAGCAGTTGGGCTGGAAGCCGCTATATGATTTAGAGGATATGTTTAATATGATGATATTGGATTTGCAAGATAATCAAAAGGAAAATAATAATGGAACAAAAAAATATCAATTTTAAAAATAAAACAATCCTCATTACAGGAGCTGCTGGTTTTATTGGCTCAAATCTTGTTAAGAGATTATTAGAGTTAGACGGACCGATGACAATCATTGGTTTGGATAATTTGAATGATTACTATGATGTTGAACTCAAAGATTATCGATTAGATCAGATTGACAAGCTTAGTGAGAAGTATCCAGAAAAAAACTGGATATTTCTTAAAGGAAGTATTTCAGATAAAACTTTCATTGATGAAGTTTTTAACCAATATCATCCTCAAATAGTTGTTAATCTAGCAGCGCAGGCGGGGGTTCGTTATTCGATCACAAATCCAGATGCATACATAGAAAGTAATATTATTGGTTTTCATAATATTTTGGAAGCTTGTCGCCAGTCTTATGAGATTTACGGTGGTGGTGTAGAACATTTGGTTTATGCTTCATCTTCGTCAGTATACGGTGGAAATACAAAAGTTCCGTTTGCAACGGAAGACAAGGTAGATAATCCTGTTTCGCTCTATGCAGCAACTAAAAAATCTAATGAGCTTCAAGCTCATGCGTATTCGAAGCTTTATAATATTCCTTCTACAGGTTTACGCTTCTTTACGGTTTACGGTCCTGCAGGTCGACCAGATATGGCTTACTTTGGTTTTACAGACAAATTACGAAGTGGTTCTGATATTGAAATTTATAATTATGGTAATTGTAAACGAGATTTCACTTATGTAGATGACATTGTTGAGGGAATTTTACGGGTGATGCAATCTGCTCCGGTAAAACAAATAGGAACTGATAATCTACCCTTAGCACCATATAAAGTGTATAATATTGGTAATAATCAGCCAGAAAATCTTTTAAACTTTGTTGATATCCTGCAGCAAGAACTAATTCGAGCTGGAGTTTTACCAGAGGATTATGACTTCGATAATCATAAAAAATTAGTTCCTATGCAGCCAGGGGATGTTCCCGTTACTTATGCAGATACAAGTGCTCTAGAGAGAGATTTTGGTTTTAAGCCAAAAACTTCTTTGCGAGAAGGCTTAAGAAAATTTGCAGAATGGTATAAAGAATATTATCATGCATGATAATATTCTTTCATGAAAGGAAAAAGTATGAAAATAGCAGTAGCAGGTACAGGGTATGTTGGTTTGTCCATTGCAGTTTTGTTGTCTCAGCATCATCAAGTAGTAGCAGTGGACATCATTCCTGAAAAAGTCGATTTAATCAATCAAAAACAGTCTCCTATCCAAGATGACTATATAGAGAAATATCTTGCAGAAAAAGAGTTAAATTTAGTGGCTACATTGAATGCAGAAGAAGCTTATCAGGATGCAGATTTTGTTGTTATTGCAGCTCCAACTAATTATGATCCAAAAAAGAATTTCTTCGATACGTCTGCTGTAGAGTCTGTCATAAAAACAGTGCTGAAATATAACCCTGAGGCAATCATGGTGATTAAAAGTACAGTTCCTGTGGGCTACACAGAGTCAGCGCGGAAGAAGTTTCAGACTGAAAATATCTTATTTAGCCCTGAGTTTTTGCGTGAATCAAAAGCACTTTATGATAATCTGTACCCGAGTCGAATTATTTTAGGGACAGATAAAAATAATGAGCACTTGATAGGCGCTGCTGAAACTTTTGCGGGATTACTCCAAGAAGGAGCTTTAAAAGAAGATATTGATACATTGTATATGGGCTCTACAGAAGCTGAAGCGGTGAAACTGTTTGCGAATACTTATCTCGCTCTGCGCGTTTCTTATTTTAATGAGCTGGATACTTATTCTGAGATGAAGGGTCTAGACACTCAAGCTATTATTAATGGAGTTTGTTTAGATCCACGGATCGGCTCTCACTATAACAATCCTTCCTTTGGCTATGGTGGCTATTGTCTTCCTAAAGATACCAAGCAACTTCTTGCAAATTACTCTGATGTTCCTCAGGATATGATGACAGCGATTGTACAAAGTAATCGGACAAGGAAAGATTATATTGCCGATCGGATTTTAGATCTTGCTGGTGCTTATGTTGGCAATGACTCCTATGAGCCAGCTAGGGAGCGAGACATTACTGTCGGTGTTTATCGTTTGACAATGAAAAGTGACTCAGATAATTTCAGGCAATCTTCTATTCAAGGTGTTATGAAACGTCTGAAGGCCAAGGGTGTCACCATTATTATTTACGAGCCAACACTTGAGGATGGTGTTACCTTCTTTGGCAGTAAGGTAGTCAATGATTTCAAAAAATTTAAAGAACTGAGCCAAGTGATTATTGCCAATCGTTTTGATGAAAGCTTAGAAGATGTAAAAGAAAAAGTTTACACCAGGGACATCTTCAAACGAGATTAATTCCGTTTATATCTTGGAGTTACACGAATCAATCTCCCTCTACAATGTCACATTCTAGTCAATTACTTTA
>NZ_KQ968980.1:0-15121 GCF_001578725.1 Streptococcus sp. DD04 | reverse complement strand
CAATGTCACATTCTAGTCAATTACTTTATATTGGGAGCGGTTGGTGATGGAAAGTGAAGTGAAAAAGAACCTGAAACTTTTTATCTCAGGTTCTTTTTCACTTCACTTTCCCTATAAGAATGGTGGCTGCAATGGTCACTTGTGTGAGGTCAGTCCAGTCTATTTGGTCTTGCTCGACGTGAAAGAGGAGTGGTGTCATCGCTAAAAGAGCTGCCCGGCTTTCGGAAGTCAGGGAGTGGCTGGACTCGACGTTGACCTCGGAGATAATATCGAAATGCTCTTGGAAATGCTGAATGACTTCTTGGTTAGAGTAATCCTTTTTGCTGAGTTGCGCAGCAGCCTTTTGGCGAATTTCCTGAAGATGTCGCTCAGTGGGGATGACTTTGATGAGGAGGGCACTGTCAGACATGACCCGCTGAAATTCCTGATAATTGGCTGGGGAAAAGATATCTAAAATGATGTCCATGCTGGCATCTTGTAGCGGTAGCTTGGCTAAATCTCCAACGAACCAATTGACTGCTAAACTACTGTCGCTTTTGGCTGCCAACTGGACGGAATCTTTTGAAATATCGAAAGCATAGAGCGTCTTATCTGGGAAGTGCTCTTGGATCTTTCTAGTGTAGTAGCCTTCGCCACATCCAACATCGAGGACAGTCTTGAGAGTTGGCTCTTCCTTTAATATCTGGAGGAGGCTGTCTAGGATTTGCTGGTAAAATCCCGCTTCTAAAATCAACTGCCGATTTTGAAAACTGGCCTTATCGTAGTCTTTGGGCTGCTTGATTTGAGGTGCCAGATTGACATAGCCAAACTTGGCCAAGTCATAAGAATGACGATGTCGGCATTTGAGGCTGTTTTCCATCAGCTGCAGCTCTTCCTTGCAGATGGGACAGGCAAAGGCAGTCGCAGTAGCAAAGCGCTGGAGTTTGGGTTTGAGGTTTTTATTCATAGTTTAAGTGTATCAAAAGAGACAAGTGAAAGCAACTTTAGGAGTAAGTAGATGGGAGATTCAGTAGAAATAAAACTAATTCTCCAATTTATAAAATGAAATTGCTTTTATATCTAAATTTCTATATAATAATGATAAGGAGGAAATAAGTATGTTAAAAGAAGTATTAACCGTTGCAAAAGTTGCGAAAAAATCTTCACTATTTTTGGGTGGTGTCGCATTTGGTACCCTTGGTTTGAAAATCTTAGCAAGTAAGGAAGCTAAAAAAGGTTATTCTAAAGCTTTGGCTAAGGCTTACAAGTTGAAAGATGAGCTAGATGCATCTGTTTCTGTTGTGAAGCAACATGGAGACGATGTTTTGCAAGATGCTAAATATTTGTATGAGCAAGAGAAAAAAGAAGAGCAATTAGATAGCCTTATAGGAGAATAATATGTCTTTTAAAGTGCTATATAGAGGATATCAACATATCCGACTATCATCTTCTTTTTCACTCACCTTGGATATTCAAGACTATCTTCATTCCTTGGCGAGAGATGAGAAGGGAATTGAGTCTATCCAGTTTTACATGGATCAACAGCGCTTTACCCTACGTATAAAAGAAGGCTTCTCTGTATTAGACAATGCAGAAGCCTTTTTAAAAAGAATTGATAAAGGGAAAGTTTCTGAGTTGATGACTCTTCCTGTTCGTAGAGAAGAGAGTGCCTATTCTATCGTTTCAGGTGCAGCGATTAAGCGTGTGCTTTTTCGTAGTCTTGTGCCGTCTCCTATTCGCTATATATGGACTTGTTATCAGGCTTTTGGCTATGTTAAAGAAGCCTATCAAACACTAGCGCGTAAGGAACTAACGATGGAAGTCTTGGACTGTTCGGCTATTTTATTGTCTTTGTTTATGAACCAATCCAAGACTGCCAGCAACATCATGTTTATGCTTGATTTGGGGAATCATTTAGATCAGTGGTCTTTGAAAAAAACTGCAACAGATTTAGAACAGAGTCTTCTTGCAAAAGAGAGCGATGTATTCTTAGTACAGGGCGATACGGTCGTTAGTATCAAGAGTTCCGATGTTCAAATAGGAGATGTCTTGGTCCTATCTCAAGGAAATGAAATTCTGTTTGATGGACAAGTAGTTTCAGGTTTAGGTATGGTCAACGAAAGTTCCTTGACGGGAGAGAGTTTTCCAGTTGAAAAAAGAGAGTCTGATTTGGTTTGTGCAAACACAGTCTTGGAGACTGGGGAGCTACGCATTCGTGTAGCCGATAATCAGATGAACAGCCGTATTTTACAGCTGATTGAGTTGATGAAGAAATCTGAAGAAAACAAGAAAACTAAACAACGCTATTTCATCAAGATGGCAGATAAGGTCGTCAAATATAATTTCTTGGGGGCTGGTCTGACTTACCTATTAACAGGTTCTTTTTCTAAGTCTATTTCTTTCCTATTGGTCGATTTCTCCTGCGCTTTGAAAATCTCTACTCCTGTAGCTTATTTGACAGCTATCAAGGAGGGGTTGAACCGTGAAATGGTGATTAAGGATGGAGATGTTCTAGAGAAATATCTGGAAGTTGATACTTTCTTGTTTGATAAGACAGGAACAATCACAACTAGCTATCCTATAGTTGAAAAGGTGTTACCTTTTGGGGATTATAGCGAGGAAGATATTCTCAGAATCAGTGCCTGTCTTGAGGAACACATTTATCATCCTATTGCTAATGCCATTGTCAAGCAAGCTGAGATAGAGGGAATTGAACATGAGGAAATGCATGGGAAACTCCAATATATTGCAAGCAAGGGAATTAAGTCACATATTGATGGCCAACTAGTTGTTATTGGGAATTATGTCTTGATGCAGGATGAGCAGATTCATATTAGTTTGGAACAACATGCTTTGATTGAAGAGTACAAGAATCACTACAATCTCTTATTCTTAGCCTACCAGAATGAATTGATTGGAATGTTCTGCATTCATACTCCTTTGAGAAAAGAAGCTAAGGCAGCCTTGGAGAAACTTAAGGAACAAGGGAAAAAATTGATTCTGGCAACAGGGGACACCCTAGTTAGGACAGAGGAATTAGTCAAAGATTTGCCGTTTGATCAGGTCTATACAGACTTGAAACCTGATGGGAAATTTGAGTTAGTAGAGGAACTGCAGAAAGCAGGTCATACTATTTTGATGGTTGGAGATGGGTTGAATGACTCAGCGGCTCTAACCCTATCAGATATCGGTGTGGTGATGAATGAGAGCGCAGATATTTCTAAGCAGATGAGTGATATCTTATTGTTAGATAATCGCTTGGATTTCTTCCAAGAGTTGGATTCGCTATCATCTTCTTTGCAAATACTCATCAAGAAGAATATTCAAGATACCATTGTCGTAAATAGTAGTTTGATTGGCTTTGGCTTGTTTAATTGGCTCAGTCCTTCAAATCTCTCTATCTTACATAATCTAACAACCTTACGCATTGTCCTACGCAGTCTGTCTATTAAGGCTAGATAGGTGTGGTTATCAACAACAAAAAGGAGTTACCTTACTCGAGGTTAACTCCTTTGTTTATAGATAAATGTTGAATAGTTTAGTAGGTCAATACGAAGTATTTCTTCTTACCACGGCGGATAACAGTGAGTTCGTTTTCAAGCTTATCTGCATCACTCAAGACATAGTCAAGATCTTGGATACGGTCGCCGTTGACATAGATAGCGCCGTTTTGGACGTCTTCACGGGCTTGGCGTTTTGAATTCACCACGCCAGATGATACGAGGATTTCCACGATGTTGTGGTTTTCGTCTGCTTGTACTTGATAGTTTGGCACGCCACGAAGTCCTTGTTTGAGTTCTTTGACAGAAAGTTTTTTGATATTTCCAGCAAAGAGTTGCTCGGTAATATTGAGGGCTTCCTTGTAAGCTTCTTCTCCATGAACTAAGGTCACGACTTCGCGAGCGAGGCTCTTCTGAGCCAAGCGTTCATGCGGTGCCGCTTCGAACTGCTGGCGGATTTCTTCAATCTCATCAAGTGACAAGAAAGTAAAGATCTTCAAGAAGCGGACTGCATCAGCGTCCATAACGTTCATCCAGAATTGGTACATTTCGTATGGAGAAGTCTTGTCAGCATTAAGCCAAACTGCATTTCCTTCTGATTTGCCGAATTTTTTACCAGTTGCATCAGTGATAAGGGGAACAGTGATGACGTGGCCTGTCTTATCCGCTTTGCGACGCATAAGCTCAGTGCCGGCGGTCATATTGCCCCATTGGTCAGAGCCGCCGATTTGCAGGGTTACATTGTAATCTTGGTTAAGGACAAAGAAGTCGTAACCTTGCATAATTTGGTAAGCAAACTCGGTATAAGAAATTCCTGTTTCAATCCGTTTTTTCACGGATTCCTTGCTCATCATGTAGTTGACAGTGAAGTATTTGCCGACATCACGCAGGAAGTCAATGAAGCTAATGCTGCCAAACCAGTCGTAGTTGTTGACCATGACAGCCTTGTTTTCGCCGTTTTCAAAGTCAAGAAAGCGAGAAAGTTGTCCTTGGATAGACTGAACCCAGCCATCAACGGTTTCCTTGGTTTGCAGGCTACGTTCTGCATCTTTAAAGGATGGGTCGCCAATCAAACCCGTTGCACCGCCGACGAGGGCGTAAGGCTTATGGCCGGCTAACTGTAAGCGACGGCTGGTCAAAATAGCCACCAAGTGACCTAAGTGAAGACTGTCTGCTGTTGGATCGTATCCAGTATAATAAGAGACTTGCCCTTCTTCTAAGGCTTTACGCAAAGCTTCTTCATCAGTCGTCTGAAAAATCAAACCACGTTCTTGCAGCTCATCAAAAATGTGCATATCTGTCTCTCCTTTTCTAAAATAGCAAAGATTTTTCCCTTGCTCAATTATTTTTTTGTTTTATCCCTCTATTTTATCACAAACCCGATAAATAGCAATGACTAGTCAAAAAATAATTGGTCTAAAAGCGCTAGAATTAGGTATTTCTTGATATAAACTGCTAATGTTTGTTATAATAGTCAAGAAGGAGAATCTATGTTGAAACAAGTAATGGAAAAATTAACGCTGTTTTGGAAGCAGTTCAAACAATTTTTAAGAAAAACATATTTTGCAGAAACAAATGAGAAGGAACGCTGGGGCTTGGAGGATATAGCTGCTCTTATTTTGCGAACTCTCAAATTGTTGGTGAATGTGGCTTTCGTCTTTATTCTTTTTGGGATGGTTTTAGGAGCAGGAATCGGGGTCGGCTATGGAGCCAGTCTCTTTAGCAAAACAGAAGTTCCTAATAAGGAAGAACTTCTCCAGCAAGTTTATAATATTTCTGGCATTTCGAAACTGACCTATTCAGACGGTAGTTTGATTTCAGAGATAGATAATGATTTGCTGCGGATTCCAGTTGAAAGTGGAGCGATTTCAGATAATGTCAAGAAAGCCGTGATTGCGACGGAAGACGAAAATTTTGAAAGCCATAATGGCGTTGTTCCCAAGGCGGTGCTTCGGGCGACATTGGGTTCGGTTGTAGGCGTTGGCTCGTCTAGTGGTGGTTCTACGCTCACGCAGCAGCTGATTAAGCAGCAAGTCGTTGGTGATGCTCCGACTTTTAAACGAAAAGCAGCAGAAATCGTGGATGCTCTGGCTTTGGAACGCTATATGACCAAAGATGAAATTTTGACGACCTATTTGAACGTTTCGCCTTTTGGACGGAATAATAAAGGCCAGAATATTGCAGGAATCGAAGAAGCGGCCCAAGGGATTTTTGGTGTTTCGGCCAAAGATTTAACTGTTCCGCAGGCAGCTTTTATTGCAGGTTTGCCACAAAGTCCGATTGTTTATTCGCCTTATGCAGCTGATGGCAGCTTAAAAACTCCGGAGGACATGTCTCTTGGTTTAACGCGGGCTAAAAATGTTTTATACAATATGTACAGAACAGGGAAATTGAGCGAAGCGGAATATCAAGAATACCTCAATTATGATTTGACGAAGGATTTCAAACCCTCAGAAAGTGCGGAGAAATCTTCTCATGATTATCTATATTTCACTGCTTTTGAGGAAGCCCAAAAAGCCATGTATGATTATTTGATTCAACGAGACAATGTTTCGCAACAAGAGTTGAAAAACAATGCCACGGTTAAATCCTATCGCGAACTCGCAGCCAAAGAACTGAGAGAGGGTGGCTATACCATCACAACAACCATCAATAAGAGAATCTATGAAGCTATGCAAAACGCTGTTGTAAATTATGGCGGGGTGCTAGATGATGGGACAGGTACGATTGAAGTCGGGAATGTTTTGATGGATAATTTGACTGGTGCTGTTCTTGGGTTTGTCGGTGGTCGAGATTATTCAGCCAATCAAAATAATCATGCCTTTGATACAGAGCGTTCCCCTGGCTCTACTATTAAACCTATCTTGGCCTATGGTATTGCCATTGATCAGGGGATGATGGGCAGTGCCAGTGTCCTGTCCAACTATCCGACGAATTTCTCCAGTGGGGAGCCGATTATGCACGTGGATAGCCGTGGGACAGCTATGATGAATCTCCAAGAAGCTCTCAATACTTCATGGAATATCCCGGCTTATTGGACTTACCGCGCACTTCGTGAGAAGGGAGTCAACGTCCGAGGCTATATGGAAAAAATGGGCTACTATATTGATGACTACAGTATTGAGAGTCTGCCAATGGGTGGGGGAATTGAAGTTTCTGTTGCCCAGCATACCAATGGCTTCCAGACTTTGGCCAACAATGGAACCTACCACGAGAAGTATATGGTAGAGAAAATCACGGATAAAGATGGCAAAGTCGTTTATGAGCATAAGGCAAATCCTGTTCAGGTTTATTCACCTGCAGCTGCAACTATTATGCAAGACTTGATGCGCGGTGTTCTCAATTCTGGCGCGACCACTACCTTTAAATCACGAATCAGTCAAGTCAATGGAACACTGGCGGGAGCAGACTGGATTGGCAAGACAGGAACAACCAACAGCAACGGTGACATGTGGCTCATGCTATCAACTCCGAAAATGACACTAGGCGGCTGGATTGGTCACGATGATAACACATCAATGGCCGCCTTAACGGGTTATAATAACAATGCGGCTTATATGGCCTATATGGTTAATGCCATCTATGAAGCGGATCCAAATGCCTGGGGAGTTGGAGACCGATTTAATCTTGATTCTAGTGTGATTCACTCATCTGTTTTAAAAGCTACTGGTGAAAGACCGGGTACGGTTACGGTGAATGGACGCTCCATCACCCTAAGCGGTCCGACTGTTACAAGTTATTGGGCTAAAAATGGTGCTCCAATGACAAGCTATCGCTTTGGAATCGGAGCAACAGATTCCGACTATCAAAAAGCATGGTCCGCTATTTTGGGAGGTAGTACGTGGAATACTAATCGTAACACTCGTTAATTTATTACTTGGTGTGCTGAAAATAAATAGTAAGTACATTGATAAATAAATTTAGGCAAGGCGAGTTGAAACTCTTGAATTTTTACATAATTATGGTATAATGATACTAATAATTTGTCGTGTGCTTTATTTGAAATATTGTCCAATTAAAGCCTGCAGCAGTTAAATCAAACTTTAAATAAGTCAGATTTAGCTGCTCTTTTTGTGTCTATTTTTAGGAAAATAAATTGAGTAATGTAAATTTAAAGATTCTGAAAATTATGCAGAAAGGACTAATTGCAGCTGTCTTGGTGTACATCAAACGGCAAAACAAAAGGGTGCTACCCTTAACCACAATTAATGAGTGAACTTGAGAGTATTCAAAAGAAAGACAAACTATTTTCATTTACCTGAAAAAAGCTTATTAGCTAATTTCTCGAACTCTTAATTTTCTCATCATCTTTACAAAAAGGAGTTAGAAACTTGGCAGGACATGAAGTTCGATACGGGAAACACCGTACCCGTCGTAGTTTTTCGCGAATCAAGGAAGTTCTTGATTTGCCAAATTTGATTGAAATCCAAACGGATTCATTCCAAGATTTTTTGAATCATGGTTTGAAGGAAGTATTTGAAGATGTGCTTCCTATTTCAAACTTTACCGATACCATGGAATTGGAATTTGTCGGCTATGAAATCCGTGAGCCTAAGTACACGCTGGAAGAAGCCCGCATCCACGATGCCAGCTACTCAGCGCCAATCTTTGTGACCTTCCGCCTGATTAACAAGGAAACTGGTGAAATCAAGACTCAGGAAGTCTTCTTTGGCGACTTCCCGATCATGACTGAAATGGGGACCTTCATCATCAATGGTGGTGAACGGATTATCGTGTCCCAGCTGGTGCGTTCGCCAGGTGTTTATTTCAACGATAAGGTTGACAAAAACGGTAAAGTCGGTTACGGTTCAACCGTTATTCCTAACCGCGGAGCTTGGTTGGAGCTAGAAACAGACTCAAAAGATATTGCCTATACTCGTATTGACAGGACACGGAAAATTCCATTTACTACTTTGGTTCGTGCGCTTGGTTTCTCAGGTGATGATGAGATCTTGGACATCTTTGGTGACAGCGACTTGGTGCGCAATACCATTGAAAAAGACATCCACAAGAATCCAATGGACTCTCGTACAGATGAAGCTCTGAAAGAAATCTATGAGCGCCTGCGTCCAGGTGAGCCTAAGACGGCTGAAAGTTCACGTTCTCTCCTTGTGGCTCGTTTCTTTGATCCACATCGTTATGATTTGGCAGCAGTTGGTCGTTATAAGATTAACAAAAAACTCAACATCAAGAACCGCCTGCTTAATCAGACATTGGCAGAGCATCTGGTAGATGCTGAAACAGGGGAAATCCTTGTCGAAGCTGGTACAGTTATGACTCGCAATGTGATCGACAGCATTTCAGAGCAGCTGGACAGTGGCTTGAACAAAATCACTTATATTCCAAATGATTCGGCTGTTCTTCTTGAACCAGTTGAATTGCAGAAGTTTAAAGTTGTGGCTCCGACTGATCCAGAACGCGTTGTCACTATTATTGGTAACGCGAATCCGTCTGACAAGGTTCGGATTGTAACACCAGCTGATATCTTGGCTGAGATGAGCTATTTCCTCAATTTGGCAGAAGGCATCGGTCGCGTGGATGATATTGACCACTTGGGGAACCGTCGTATTCGTGCGGTTGGTGAGCTTTTGGCTAACCAAGTTCGTCTGGGACTTTCTCGGATGGAGCGTAACGTTCGCGAACGGATGAGCGTTCAGGACAATGAAGTGTTGACACCTCAACAAATCATCAACATCCGTCCAGTAACTGCAGCTATTAAAGAATTCTTTGGGTCTTCACAGTTGTCTCAGTTCATGGACCAACACAATCCGCTATCTGAGCTTTCTCACAAGCGTCGTCTGTCTGCCTTGGGACCCGGTGGTTTGACACGTGACCGCGCTGGATATGAAGTGCGGGACGTGCACTATACTCACTACGGTCGTATGTGTCCGATTGAAACGCCTGAAGGACCAAACATCGGTTTGATTAACAACTTGTCTTCTTATGGGCACCTTAACAAATATGGCTTTATTCAAACGCCTTACCGTAAGGTAGATCGTGAAGCTGGTGTGGTAACCAACGAAATTGTTTGGTTGACCGCTGACGAGGAAGATGAATTTATCGTAGCGCAGGCTAACTCTAAGCTGAATGAAAAAGGTGGCTTTGCAGAGCCTATCGTTATGGGACGCCACCAAGGTAATAACCAAGAATTCCCATCAGACCAAGTAGACTACATGGATGTATCGCCTAAGCAGGTAGTTGCCGTAGCGACAGCATGTATTCCTTTCTTGGAAAATGACGACTCCAACCGTGCCCTCATGGGTGCCAACATGCAACGTCAGGCTGTGCCTTTGATTGATCCAAAAGCGCCTTATGTTGGTACTGGTATGGAATACCAAGCTGCCCACGACTCTGGTGCAGCAGTTATTGCCCAGCATGATGGTAAGGTTACCTATGTGGATGCAGACAAGGTTGAAGTCCGCCGTGAAGATGGTTCTCTTGATGTTTACCAAATTCAAAAATTCCGCCGTTCTAATTCAGGAACTGCCTACAACCAACGTACCTTGGTGAAAGTTGGCGATGTCGTTGAAAAAGGCGACTTTATCGCTGACGGACCTTCTATGGAAAAGGGAGAAATGGCTCTGGGACAAAACCCAATCGTTGCCTACATGACATGGGAAGGTTACAACTTCGAGGATGCCGTTATCATGAGTGAGCGTCTGGTCAAAGACGATGTCTACACCTCTGTTCACTTGGAAGAATACGAATCAGAAACACGCGACACCAAGCTTGGCCCTGAAGAAATTACCCGTGAAATTCCAAACGTAGGGGAAGATGCCCTGCGCAATCTGGATGAAATGGGGATTATCCGCATTGGGGCGGAAGTCAAAGAAGGCGACATCCTAGTCGGGAAAGTCACTCCGAAGGGTGAAAAAGACCTTTCTGCTGAAGAGCGCCTGCTTCATGCCATCTTTGGTGACAAGTCTCGTGAAGTTCGTGATACCTCTCTGCGTGTGCCTCACGGTGCTGATGGTGTCGTTCGTGACGTGAAAATCTTTACCCGTGCTAATGGTGATGAGCTGCAATCTGGCGTTAATATGCTGGTTCGTGTCTACATCGCTCAAAAACGTAAGATCAAGGTCGGAGATAAGATGGCTGGTCGTCACGGAAACAAGGGGGTTGTATCCCGTATCGTTCCTGTGGAAGACATGCCTTACTTGCCAGACGGAACACCAGTTGATATCATGTTGAACCCACTCGGGGTACCATCTCGTATGAACATCGGTCAGGTTATGGAGCTTCACCTTGGTATGGCAGCCCGTAACTTGGGTATCCATATTGCGACGCCAGTCTTTGACGGAGCTAGCGCAGAAGACCTCTGGGATACTGTCCGCGAAGCTGGTATGGATAGTGATGCCAAGACCATTCTCTATGATGGTCGTACCGGTGAGCCGTTTGACAACCGTGTATCTGTCGGTGTCATGTACATGATCAAGCTCCACCACATGGTAGATGACAAACTCCATGCCCGCTCAGTAGGTCCTTACTCAATGGTTACCCAACAGCCGCTCGGAGGTAAAGCTCAGTTTGGTGGACAACGTTTTGGTGAGATGGAAGTTTGGGCCTTGGAAGCTTACGGTGCTTCTAACGTTCTGCAAGAAATCTTGACTTACAAGTCAGATGATGTCAACGGACGTTTGAAGGCTTATGAAGCTATTACCAAAGGAAAACCAATTCCAAAACCAGGTGTGCCAGAATCCTTCCGCGTTCTTGTCAAAGAATTGCAATCTCTTGGTCTGGACATGCGCGTTCTCGATGAAGATGACAATGAAGTGGAACTGCGTGACCTAGACGAAGGTGAAGATGATGATGTGATTCACGTTGACGATCTTGAAAAAGCGCGTGAAAAAGCAGCTCAAGAAGCGAAAGCAGCTTTTGAGGCTGAAGGAAAAGAATAAGAATTCACACTGATTAGAAAATGAAGAAAGGTAAGAAATAGTGGTTGATGTAAATCGTTTTAAAAGTATGCAAATCACCCTAGCTTCTCCGAATAAGGTTCGTTCATGGTCTTATGGGGAAGTGAAGAAACCTGAAACAATCAATTACCGAACCCTGAAACCAGAACGCGAAGGGCTTTTTGACGAAGTGATCTTCGGTCCAACCAAGGACTGGGAATGTGCCTGTGGCAAGTACAAACGGATTCGTTACAAAGGAATCGTCTGTGACCGCTGTGGTGTTGAAGTAACCCGCGCCAAGGTTCGTCGTGAGCGTATGGGCCACATTGAATTGAAGGCACCTGTTTCACATATTTGGTACTTTAAAGGAATTCCAAGCCGCATGGGTCTCACTTTGGATATGAGCCCACGTGCCCTGGAAGAAGTCATTTATTTTGCGGCTTATGTGGTGATTGATCCTAAAGATACACCGCTAGAGCACAAGTCAATCATGACGGAACGTGAGTACCGTGAACGTTTACGCGAGTACGGTGCAGGATCATTTGTAGCCAAAATGGGAGCAGAAGCTATTCAAGACCTCTTGAAACAAGTGGACTTGGAAGCTGAGATTGCTGTCCTCAAAGAAGAATTGAAAACTGCCTCAGGCCAAAAACGGGTTAAGGCTGTCCGTCGTTTGGATGTCTTGGATGCCTTCTACAAGTCTGGCAATAAGCCAGAATGGATGGTTCTTAACATCCTGCCGGTTATTCCGCCAGATTTGCGCCCGATGGTTCAGTTGGATGGTGGTCGTTTTGCGGCTTCTGACCTCAATGATCTCTATCGTCGGGTTATTAACCGGAACAACCGTTTGGCTCGTTTGTTGGAACTCAATGCCCCTGGTATCATCGTTCAAAATGAGAAGCGGATGCTTCAAGAAGCGGTTGATGCTTTGATTGATAACGGTCGCCGAGGCCGCCCGATTACTGGACCAGGCAGCCGTCCGCTCAAGTCTCTGAGCCACATGCTCAAAGGGAAACAAGGTCGTTTCCGTCAAAACTTGTTAGGTAAACGGGTTGACTTCTCAGGTCGTTCCGTTATCGCCGTTGGCCCTACGTTAAAAATGTATCAATGTGGTGTGCCACGTGAGATGGCGATTGAGCTCTTCAAGCCGTTTGTGATGCGGGAAATCGTTGCACGCGACATCGTGCAGAACGTAAAAGCTGCTAAACGCTTGGTGGAGCGTGGAGATGAGCGTATCTGGGATATTCTGGAAGAAGTCATCAAAGAACACCCAGTGCTTCTTAACCGCGCACCGACCCTTCACCGTTTGGGAATTCAGGCCTTTGAGCCAGTTCTGATTGACGGTAAAGCTCTTCGTTTGCATCCACTGGTCTGTGAAGCCTACAATGCCGACTTTGACGGCGACCAAATGGCTATCCACGTACCATTGTCAGAGGAAGCGCAGGCTGAAGCTCGTATCCTTATGCTGGCTGCTGAGCACATCTTGAATCCGAAAGACGGTAAGCCAGTTGTAACACCGTCTCAGGATATGGTCTTGGGGAACTACTACCTGACCATGGAAGAGGCTGGCCGCGAAGGCGAAGGTATGATTTTCAAGGATATGGATGAGGCGGTTATGGCCCTCCGTAATGGCTATGTTCACCTGCATACCCGTGTTGGTATCGCAACAGACAGTCTGAATAAGCCTTGGACAGAGGACCAAAAGCATAAGATTCTCATGACAACGGTAGGTAAGATTCTCTTTAACGACATCATGCCGGAAGAACTGCCTTATCTGCAAGAACCAACCAATGCCAACTTGACAGAAGGCGTACCAGCTAAATACTTCTTGGAGTCAGGTAAAGACATCAAGTCTGCCATTGAACCTCTAGAGCTAAATATTCCGTTCAAGAAGAAAAATCTAGGAAATATCATCGCTGAAATCTTCAAACGCTTCCGCACGACGGAAACATCTGCTCTGTTGGACCGCTTGAAAGACCTAGGTTACCACCATTCTACTCTGGCTGGTTTGACAGTGGGTATCGCTGATATCCCAGTTGTGGAAGACAAGGCAGAGATTATCGAAGAGTCTCACAAACGTGTCGGTCAAATCACCAAGCAATTCCGTCGCGGTATGATTACCGATGATGAGCGCTACAATGCAGTTACTGCTGAGTGGCGTGCTGCCCGTGAAAAACTGGAAAAACGTTTGGTTGCCAACCAAGATCCAAAGAACCCAATCGTTATGATGATGGACTCTGGAGCCCGGGGTAACATCTCTAACTTCTCCCAGTTGGCCGGTATGCGTGGTCTGATGGCGGCGCCAAACGGACGTATCATGGAGTTGCCAATCTTGTCTAACTTCCGTGAAGGTCTGTCTGTTTTGGAAATGTTCTTCTCTACCCACGGTGCTCGTAAGGGTATGACAGATACGGCCCTCAAGACAGCCGACTCAGGTTACCTGACTCGTCGTCTGGTTGACGTTGCCCAAGATGTGATTATCCGTGAAGACGACTGTGGTACAGACCGCGGCTTGCTTATCACTTCTATCACAGAAGGCAAGGAAATGATCGAGTCTCTGGAAGAACGTCTCAATGGTCGTTACACTAAGAAAACTGTTAAACATCCAGAAACTGGTGCTGTCATTATTGGTCCAAATGAATTGATTACCGAAGACAAGGCACGTGAGATTGTCAATGCTGGTGTTGAAGAAGTAACCATCCGCTCCGTCTTTACATGTAACACCCGCCATGGTGTCTGCCGTCACTGTTACGGTATCAACTTGGCGACTGGTGATGCGGTTGAAGTCGGTGAAGCAGTCGGAACTATCGCTGCTCAATCTATCGGGGAACCTGGTACACAGCTGACCATGCGTACCTTCCACACGGGTGGTGTTGCCTCTAATACCGATATCACTCAGGGTCTTCCTCGTGTCCAAGAAATTTTTGAAGCCCGCAATCCGAAAGGGGAAGCGGTCATCACAGAAGTCAAGGGTGAAGTTACTGCTATCGAAGAAGATGCTTCAACTCGTACCAAGAAAGTCTTTGTTACAGGTGCGACTGGTGAAGGTGAGTATGTGGTACCATTCACAGCCCGCATGAAGGTAGAAGTGGGCGACCAAGTTTCCCGCGGTGCTGCCTTGACCGAAGGTTCTATCCAACCGAAGCACTTGCTGGCTGTTCGTGATGTCTTGTCTGTTGAAACCTATCTGCTTGCTGAGGTACAAAAAGTTTACCGCAGCCAAGGGGTAGAAATCGGCGACAAACACATTGAGGTAATGGTTCGTCAGATGATCCGCAAGGTTCGTGTCATGGATCCGGGAGATACCGATCTTCTTATGGGAACTCTGATGGATATTACAGACTTTACAGATGCTAACCGTGATGTGGTTATCTCAGGCGGTGTGCCTGCGACAGCCCGTCCAGTCCTCATGGGAATCACCAAAGCTTCCCTAGAGACCAACAGCTTCCTGTCTGCAGCTTCCTTCCAGGAAACAACTCGTGTCCTGACAGATGCTGCTATCCGTGGTAAGAAAGACCATCTGCTCGGACTCAAGGAAAATGTTATCATCGGTAAGATTATCCCAGCTGGTACCGGTATGGCTCGTTACCGTAACTTGGAACCACAAGCAATCAATGAAGTTGAAATTATTGATGAAGTTGTGGAAATAGCAGAGACTGAAAAAGTTGAAACAAGCCTAGAATCATAAAGGGCTCTTTTCTACCATTTGTCAAGTCTATCAAGACTTTAAGTAAAAAAGGCTCTTTG
>NZ_KQ968979.1:267617-271665 GCF_001578725.1 Streptococcus sp. DD04 | reverse complement strand
CTTTAGAGAGTTCTCTCAATAGGTTTTTGTTATAAAATATTTTTCGGATTTGATCCTCTCTAACAGGTCACCTAGATTGATGAAGGCTAAGGATGGAGGGAAGGCTGTTTTCCTCCTCTGGAAGCTTTTGAGTTCAAAGTTAAGCTGAGGGTTCTCCTAGTTGATTTGAAACAGTATTAGAAAGAGAATGGCTAAAACCTGCTATTTTTAGTGTGGCCGATTTTTAGATTGTTTATCCATGCAAGATGCTCTAAATTTCCCCTAAAATGTCATGTTCTATATTCACTTTGCATTTGAGGCTTTGATTGAGGCAGAATAATGATTTTTACCCAAAGCACTCTATTTTTCTTCTATACTAGTTTTAATGAAAAAATAGGAGTTGTTATGAAAATTCAAGAAATTTATTTGAAGTACAAAGGTTATTATGCTGAAATTGAGGCTGAATATTCTCATTGTAAAAAGACGAGTATAGAGTGGGAAACATTGCATTTGCGCTATCTGATTTATTATCTGGTTCGGTACAATATTGCCAAGATGCAGTTTTTCAATCCCTATCATTATCGGACGGCTTACCGCTTGTATCTTGAGCAGTTGGTTGTAAGCTAGTAGAGAAATAAGAAAGACGATTTCATAATGGGAAATCGTCTTTTAGTCTACGGATCAGTCTAATTTTCGTCCTTTACATAAAAAATTTTGAGCTTTAAAAGGAGGCAAGGCTAATTGATTGCATGGAGTGTTCGCTTTGGAGACTTGGCAATCAGGTAAGATAGCCCTTTCTAGACTTACTTCTGTGCTGTCTGATTTCTGCTTCAAAACTCTCTGACGGTGCTTCCACGCTGATGGTTTCCAGTGTGAACGGATGGGTGAATGTCAGACGATGGGCATGGAGCATGAGGCGGCCTTGAGGTTGGGGGTGGTAGAGGGGGTCACCAATGATGGGATGGCCGTGATGGGAGAGATGGACACGGATTTGGTGAGTCCGTCCTGTTTTCAATTGGCATTTGACCAGAGTCGTGTTTCCAAACTCCTTGAGTCGGGTCACATGGGTCTCGGCATAGAGGCCTTTTTTCGGATCAACAAGGCGTTTCCTTCGATCATGGCGATCTCGGCCGATTTTATCTTTGTAGATGATAGTCTTATTAGGAAATTTCCCTTGGGCAAGGGCCCAATATTCGCGGGCGATGTCTTTGTTTTCCAAGAGGCGGTTGAGAATGGGGAGGACAAAGGGGTTTTTGGCGAAAAGGATGGCACCGCTGGTTTCTTTATCCAGGCGGTGAACGACATAGCAGGTCTGTCCGACATAGCTTGAAACATGATTGAGCAGAGCTATTTCTGTCGGCTCATTGGCATGGCTTTTCATGCCGTTAGGCTTATTGACAATGATGAGATGTTCGTCTTGATAGAGCTCTTCGACCAGACTAGGCTGACCAGCAGGGAGTTCTTTTTCTGGATAGTCGTCTTTGTCAAAGGTCAGTTGAATGCTGTCGCCAGGCTTGACCAAAGTCTGCCAGTGGATAGACTTACCGTTGACCAAGACGTGTTTCTTGGTTCGGAGAAAGTGACGAATCTTGCGAGGAATGAGCAGCTGGTCTTCTAGCAGTTCTTTGACGGTCATCTGAGATAGACTTGAGGGGATGGTAATGGTAAATTTCATGTTTTCATTGTAGCAAAAACTAGCCCATTTGGAAATGCTTAGCTGGAAAAAGGAAAGCAGCTCTGCTATTTCCTTAAAGAAAGCTAAAAAGAATAGAAAGCAGCGGACTCGTGCCTTGTGTCTACATTGATAAGGTGATAAAATATATTTTATGAAGAAATTAAATGATGTATTTGAAAAACTAGTCAATTTTTTTAAAACGGATCAGCCTCAGAAGAAGGTTGCTGAAGAGTTGGGAGGTGAGGCTCTTGAGCCTAGCTACAGCCGATCTGGCAAGAGCCGCAAGAAGCCCCTGTCTCAGCATCCCTTCCGCCGCTTTTGGCGCAGGTTCCATCTGACCAAGATATTCTTGATTCTTGGCCTGACCTTTGGTCTGGTGATCGGTGGCTATCTTTTTTATGTGGCCAAGACGACCAATGTCAAAGACTTGCAGAATGCTCTTAAAGCCACGACTTTGATCTATGATAAGGATGGAAATGAAGCGGGCAGCTTGTCTGGGCAAAAGGGCACCTATGTCGAATTGGAGGGCATCAGTCAGGACTTGCAGAATGCCGTGATTGCGACAGAAGACCGGTCTTTTTATAAGAATGGCGGGATCAACTACAGTCGCTTCTTTCTAGCCATTTTGACTGCAGGTCGTTCGGGCGGTGGCTCGACTATCACGCAGCAGTTGGCTAAAAATGCCTATCTCTCTCAAGATCAGACCATTGAGCGTAAGGCCAAGGAATTTTTCCTAGCTTTAGAAATTAACAAAAAATACAGCAAGCAGGAAATCTTGACCATGTACCTCAATAACTCTTATTTTGGAAATGGGGTTTGGGGCGTGGAAGATGCCAGCAAGAAATATTTTGGTGTATCTGCCAGTCAGCTCAGTCTAGATCAGTCGGCGGTTCTAGCCGGCATGCTCAAAGGACCAGAGATATATAATCCCCTGTATTCGATTGAGAATGCGACCAACCGTCGTGACACCGTTCTTCAAAATATGGTGGCGGCAGGATACATTGATCAGGCAACGGCGGATCAGGCTGCGACGGTTGGCATTGGAGGCCAGCTAGTTGATACCTATGAGGGTAAGTCGGAAGATTATCGCTACCCATCTTATTTTGATGCAGTTATCAATGAAGCGGTTAATGATTACGGTCTGACTGAGGAAGAAATCGTCAACAACGGCTATCGGATTTACACCGAGTTGGATCAAAATTACCAAGCTAGCATGCAGGTCATCTATAGCAATGTCGATCTCTTTCCGCTGGCTGACGACGGCACTAGGGCTGAGTCAGGAAGTGTAGCGCTGGATCCTAAGACGGGTGGCGTTCGGGCTTTGGTCGGCCGTGTCAACAGTGCTGAAGGATCTGCCTTTCGGACTTTCAACTATGCGACTCAGTCTTCCCGCAGTCCGGGCTCGACCATCAAGCCTTTGGTAGCCTACAGCCCAGCGATAGCAGCAGGCTGGTCAACGGATAAGGAGCTAGACAATAGTCGGACAGTTTTTGGCGATTATACGGTCAATAACTATGGCAATATCCAAAATTCACCGACAGTGCCGATGTATCAAGCCTTGGCTGAATCCCTCAATATCCCAGCTGTTTCAACAGTGGATGAATTAGGCGTGAGCAAGGCCTTTGAATACGGCAAAAAGTTTGGGCTTAATATGGACAAGGTGGAACAAAATCTAGGCGTGGCTCTGGGAAGTGGCGTGACGACCAATCCACTCCAGATGGCTCAAGCCTACTCAGTCTTTGCGAATGATGGGGTCATGAATGACGCCCACCTCATCACTAAGATAGAGAATGCCAGCGGTCAGGTTGTAAAAACCCACCGGCAGACTTCTACCCGTGTCCTTAATCGCTCGACCGCAGAAAAGATGACCAGCATGATGCTAGGAACTTTCTCAAACGGAACGGGGATCTATGCGGCCCCTTACGGTTATACGATGGCCGGAAAGACAGGGACGACAGAGACTGACTTTAATCCGGATCTGTCAGGAGACCAGTGGGTTATCGGCTATACACCAGACCTAGTTATCAGCCAATGGCTGGGCTTCCCTAAGACGGATGAAACTCACTATCTGACTGGGACGAGTGCCAATGAAGCCTCGGCTATCTTCCGCAATGTGGCTAACAGTATCCTGCCTTATACGGAAGGAACATCTTTCTCTGGTGAGAAAAATGCTTACGCTGAAAACGGCATTTCACCAGTGGATACCTACGGTACTGGCGAAACGAATACGGCCAGCGAAAACAAAGACTTCCTGAAAGATGTCCAGGAGCGGGCACAAAACCTAGTAGATGATGCCAAGAAAGCTATTGATGAGTCTGGTATTTCTGAAAAAGCCAAGAATCTCTGGGATACTATTACCGGCTGGTTCCAATAATCTTTCAAATGTACGTTTGT
>NZ_KQ968979.1:264408-266743 GCF_001578725.1 Streptococcus sp. DD04 | reverse complement strand
TCTATTGTAACGCTACACGGCTGGTTCCAATAATCTTTCAAACAGCTTGTCAAAGAATCAGAAAACTGCTATAATAAGAAAGATGGAGGCGTTATGGCATTAAAAAAAGCGAGTCTAGCGTGTACAGTTTGTGGGTCGCGAAACTACTCAATCAAACTTAGTAGCACTCCAAAACCTACGCGTCTAGAAGTAAATAAATATTGTAAACATTGCAGTAAATACACCCTGCACAAAGAAACCAGATAGGAGACAGTTGTGAGATTCATTAAAGATGTTTTTGGATTATTGAGAGGTACAACTTGGCCTACCCGTAAAGAAAGATGGACTGATTTCCTTTCCGTAATGGAATACACAGCATTCTTTGTTGTGCTAATCTACATTTTTGATAAGGTAGTGGCTAGCGGTCTCTTCCGCATAATCAACATGTTTTCATAAGAAAGATAGAGCTGCTTTGGCGGCTCTATTTGTCTGTAAAATTTTTTTCAAAATGCTTTGTAATTTTGGATTTTATGGTATAATAGGGCTAGAAATATGAAGCGAGGCCCTCAGGCTTTTTTATTTAGGAAAGGACAAGACATGGACAGTTTTGACAAAGGCTGGTTTGTACTGCAAACCTACTCAGGCTATGAAAATAAAGTAAAGGAAAACCTCTTGCAGCGGGCTCAGACTTACAATATGCTGGAAAATATCCTGCGTGTGGAAATTCCGACCCAGACCGTACAGGTCGAAAAGAACGGCAAGACCAAAGAAGTTGAAGAAAACCGCTTCCCAGGCTATGTACTGGTTGAGATGGTCATGACAGATGAAGCCTGGTTTGTCGTGCGGAATACGCCGAACGTAACTGGATTTGTGGGTTCACACGGAAACCGCTCTAAACCAACGCCGCTCTTGGAGGAAGAAATTCGCAATATCCTCATCTCCATGGGGCAAACGGTTCAAGAATTTGATTTGGATGTCAAGGTGGGCGACACCGTCCGTATTATTGATGGTGCCTTCACTGACTATACAGGAAAAATTACAGAGATTGATAACAATAAAGTCAAGATGATTATTTCCATGTTTGGCAATGACACGGTTGCAGAAGTCAACCTCAGTCAAATTGCAGAGCTATAATTTCTTGAAAAGCATAAAAAAGAGAGTCGGAAATATTTTTCCGCTCTTTTTGTGTGCAGTTTTACATTGATCCCACCATCTAGAATTTAAATAAGATAAATATAGTTTCAATAACTTAGCTTATGGTCAGGAAAACGGATACAGAATTCGTTCAAAATGTTATAATAAGTAGTGATATAACCAAGAAGATGTTTAAGGAGGGCTTATGAAAACCATTTTTGAAAATCAAGAAATAACATTTAGTGGCCAAGATGGCCATACTTTAATTGTTAAAAATGAGGGTTTGTCCTATCAAGATGGGAAAAATAAAAATCTTGATATTTCATTTGATAAAGTTTCCGCTATCTTACCACTTCGTTACTGTAATTCTAATTCAAGTTATAATCTCATTTTTCGAGATAAGAACGGAAAGAATATGGCTGAATTTGATACGGATACCACCATTCGCAATAATATCCACAATATTTTTGAAACGAAGTCAATACTGTTAGCCTTTGCAGCAAGCAAACTTACCAAAGATTTCCCAAATAATCTGAGGACTCTTGATATAACATTGGCTTTTAGTCCGAAAGAAAAAGAAATTCATATTGCTAATGGCGTCATCTATGGCTCAAAGAATACAATCAATATTGAGGACATTCGCAGAGTACAGTGCGTGACAAATGGGACGATTTCCAATCTTGCTCTGTACAGAAATGATAAAAAGAAATTTTGGGACATTCCTGATATGAAACTCCCTTGTAACGAAATAACCTTGCCTTTGCTTGAATCGATTGTTACTAAAAATACGGGGAAAGGGATAGATTTCACTCGGGGAAATGGTTTCGATCAAAAAACTTCTGAGTTTATGATTATTCGTTATATGGATTCCAGCTTTTTTATCAACAGTGATGGAACTCTAGCTAAAAAATGGCAAAAACAAGTTTACGATAGAATTCTTTTATACCAATATGATCTAGCAGATTTATTAAAACAGCTACCGTAAGTTCAGGTCATAACTTTGGCATGTGAGTTGGCTTGTGGAAGCGGAAAAAGGAGACAAGTAACCTTCGGTTGGCTATTACAGTAAGCAATCTGTACAGAATTGAAAGTAAAATAGTAAAATCCTTCTGAATCGCTCAGAAGGATTTTTTGTCCACCAACTTAACTGAATTTAACCAAAGGAGAAAATCAAAAAGCCCGATTTTACGGCTCTATAATTTCTGTAGTGGGTAAATCCACC
>NZ_KQ968979.1:248292-263647 GCF_001578725.1 Streptococcus sp. DD04 | reverse complement strand
ACTCTTGAACTACCTTACTCAAATGCTAAGCTAGAGGCTACTAACAACCTCATCAAAGTCATCAAGCGCAACGCTTTTGATTTTCGGAACTTTGACAACTTTAAAACTAGAATTCTCATCGCTTTGAATATCAAAAAGGAGAGGACTGATTTAGTCCTCTCCAGATGTTAGCTGACATCAACCCACTACAGTTGATAAAGAGCCGGAACTTTGACAACTTTAGAACTAGAATCCTCATCGCTTTGAATATCAAAAAGGAGAGAACCAATTCGGTCCTCTCCAGACGTTAGCTGACATCAACCCACTACAGTTGACAAAGAGCCGATTTTACGAGCTTTTCATTCGGTTGATTCCTGATAATCAGGTATTGAAAGGCGGTAGACGGATTTGAACCGACGATCAAGCTTTTGCAGAGCCGTGCCTTACCACTTGGCTATACCGCCACAACTCTTACTATTTTAGCGTATATTTTTCAGGACGTCAACTAAAAGTTACAAACTTTGCAAAAATAATTAAGATGATGTCCCCAAAGATGGTCTGCTAGTAGAAATCAGAAAATAAATCATGAAATGACTAGAAGCTATCAGAGCTTGTCTGGTCTGAGTTTTCCAAAATATATTTAGCATATTAGCAGTGAAATAATAAAAAGCCGATAAAATCAAAATTTGCTTTTATCGGCTATGCTAAATTAGAATTCTTTAAAACTGATACATCAGAGTTTGTGAGCGTACATGTTAATCCCAGGAATCTTCGTCAGTTTCTTTACGTTTCCGGAATCCCAGCAGGGTTATCATGGATGAGAAACGGCTCAATGCTGCTTTGAAATTTTGTTTTTGAGAGTTTTTAAGTGGAGTCGTCGGTGAAGTGGCAGGCGCCTCGGTTTGCGTTGCGCCCAGCTTCTTTTTGCGGTAGAAAAAGAAAGCTCCGGTTGCAAGCAGTATGGCTAGTAAGCTACTGATGACTGGCAAGGTCAGGGTGAATGCAGTCTTCGCCTTTTTTGAAGATTTGCTGCTCGTAGAGTGCTCCTTGCTTGAGGTGCTTGTTTCCTGCTTTGGCTCTTTTTCAAACTCCCATTTGCCAATAAAATGCGCATCTTTATCTTGGATAGTCTCCGCATCTTTGTCGTAGCCTTTAAAAATCCATTTTCCTCCTGGGACCTGGATTTCTGTTTGGTTTTCTTTTGGCGGCTCAGGGATTGCTCTCGTTCCGTTTTGGATATTTTCCTGATTTTGTGGCAAGTATTTCAGGACTTCTGGAGGTAGAGTCTTATTTGGGGTGCCGCTGATAAATTCGTATGTTTTATTATAAAGAGCTGGAGCTGCAGGAGTGCTTGAAGAGGAGGTATTGCTGTCCGTTCCTTGGTTCGGTTGGCTTTCAGAATCTGAATGTTCTTGTCCCTCTTTTTCGTTAGTTGAGAGGTTGGAAGAGACCAGTTCACTCTTCTGATCGTCAGCCTCTCCTTCAACAGAGGCGTGCGCAACTACTGGTAAAAAAGCTGAGAAAAGTAAAGGGAGTATAGGAAAAAGCAGAGTTCGTTTTTTCCGTCTCGATTCAGCCATACAGTAGTTTCCTCCTCTCTTAATGTTTTCTAGTTAAAAGTCTCTATCACTTCATTCTAGTATTTATTTGAGAATCTGTCAAGTAAGTTTAGTCGCCTGAACGTCAAATGGCTGGAAGCTCCATCTTAAAGTAATATTGGATAGAACATAGATAAAAGTAAGCGTTCTTTTATAAAAAACTGCATCAGATCGCTTCATTTCCTGTCCATTTTATATATAAAATCAGAGAATACTATCACCTATGTATATTAGGAAAGTAAAAAAGGTCTATGTTTTCACTCGATTTCATGACATTTTTTACACAATCATTAGATTGGGGTTACATGTTTAACTTGACAAATTACAAGAATATTATTATCATTAAAATAAGTGGTATTTTATACTGTTACTTTAGTAACGTATATATGTATTTTGAGAATGGAGGGGATGCTTTATAATGAAAAAAAATAAAGTTTTTCTGACCTCGACGGCGGTTTTATTATCTGCTTTGAGTGCAAATCCAGTGTTGGCTCGTGATGTGGAGCACTCAAGTAGTTCGGCACCGGTCGCCACTGTGCCGACAACGGATGATAAAACGACGTCTACGGCATCAACAGACTCAGAAAATGGCAAAAACCTAGTGCAATCAGATGCTTCATCGGCAAAACCAGCACCACCTATGGAAGCTGGTGAATCAGCTCCTGCGGATTCATCTGTAAATCCGAGCTCGGAAGTCTTGCCAGCGAAGCCTGAGTCGACTGACCCTGATAAGGGTGAGTCAGTGGAGCCAGAGGTTCCACCGGTGGAGTCCAATCCATCAGTTGAACCAGAAAATATGGAAGCCCCAGCAACAGAAACGGAATCTCAGATTGCTTCTGAAGAATCCACACCTACAGAGTCACCTGTGCTTCCAGAAGCTTGGCAGCCGACGTCGGGGATTTCAACATCGTCAGCTAACTTATCAGTCTCATCAGCAGTTTCTATGGCCACTGTAGCAACTTCACTGACTGACGCAGATAAGAGAGCAGCCGCATCAGAACTACAGAGACTTGTGGAAAGAAAACAGGAACAGTCTGAAAAGCGTGAAAAAGATAGCTTGGTAGACTTTGACTTGGGTCAAATGTTGGCTCTTCCTGTGAGAGAAAAAATTTCAGCAAGCTCTCCACTTTTGACAGACCAAGGTTTTCAAGTCATCGGAAGTGATAAGGGTCGTGCTGTTGTCCAAAACTCTGATGGTTCCCAATCAGTCGTTCCGCTAGCACAAGTAGGTGGGACAGCCGATGATGACGGCACTGTTACTGTTAAGTCCAGTGATGGAAAATTTGTATTGTTGCCAGAGCTTGGTGAAACAACGACTCTTTTTGCAACAATCGGTCTGTTCGTTTTATCACTCTTAGGGTTTAAACAAATCAAACCTTTTGAGAGAGAAAATTGGATAATAGGTTAATTATAAAAAAGGAAAGAAGGAACGCGCATGTTCAATCACAATAGTGAGACCAAAGGTCATGGATCTATTCGTAAAAATAAAGTCTATGGTACAATTGGTGTCATTGCTCTTGGTGCTATTGCTATGTTTAGCAATAACAAAACTGCGTCGGCGGATGAAGTATCATCTTCTGAACCAACGACTACAACACCTGTAGCGTCAGCGGCAGATACCAGTTTGGCAGTACAATCTCAGGCTGCATCAGCTGAAGCAGCGGCTCCAGCGACCGCTACGAATTCAATTGCTCCAACTGCGAATGCAACTGCTCCAGTTGAAGCTACTTCCCCAGTTGCTCCAGCAGCTGAATCAACTCCAACTGCATTGGCTTCTTCGGCTAGTGACACAACTCCTGTAACTTACACTGCGCCTGCAGCAGCTCCAGCAGCTCCAGCAGCTCCAGTTGCTCCAGCTGAGTCTACAGAGCCAAAAGTTACTGTGGAAAATCAAAAGTTAAAAGACGCTGTGTCTGAAGCTAAGGGTTACAACATTGATGTAAAACAAAACCCAACAGAAAATATTGGAACAGCAAACAACCAAGTAGAGTCAGATGCTAAAAAGGACCTTGCCAACACTCTTGAGGAAACACAAGCAACTCGTATCAAGACGGGGGTAGATGCCTATAAACGCGACCTAAAAAAAGCGCAAGAAAACACCGGCACTCCAGGCTATCTAAGTGAAGCTGTCAGCCAAGGCTTGAAGTTTGAAAGTGAGCCTAATGGGAAGATATCTATTAGTGGTGCTACAGCATTTGGACAAAAAGATATGCCACGTGCGCAGTCTTATGAAGAGTATGTCCAAAAAGGTGGAACATTTGGATCCAATCCAGTGCCAGCATTTACAACGAAACTGTCAGGTGGTGGAAGTAGATTTTATATTCCAAAAATTGAAAACGGACAGACTATCACTGCTACTTATAGCAACCTTCAAAATTCAACATATAACGGGAAGAAAATTTCTAAAGTAGTTTATGAAGTTACCAATATAAGTGGTAGTACGGGTATCGTAGGCTTTGCAGAAAAAGATCCAACAAAAGGAATTTATACTTTTTACAAAATTAATGCGCCGTCTAGATACCGTGTAAATATTCGTTTTTACGATTCTGATGGCAATCCAATTCAATTCACAAAGACGAATCCAGCTATTTTAGCTATGACGAGCCTAACAAAAACAGAACCTAAGACAGGGGAATGGGCTGGTCTGAAGCACGAAGAAAGCATAACAGATTATAATTTCCGACCAGTAAAGATTACCGGTTCTTTGGTTGAAAAACAAGCCGATGGACGTTTGGCAGCAAATACTGTCACTCACAGCATTAAAGACGACTATAATGATCCAAATTTCTATAAAATGGGGATTGCGGGTGTGGCAGAAAGCGGAGATTCAATTTCCTTTGTGATGCAGCGGACTTCACAATGGGATAGAGGTTATTGGTTAGCTCTTACAAGCAAATTACCATCTCGCTTTACTCTTGTAAAACCAGATCTTGAATACAATCTGGTTGAATACAATCTTGCAGGGAATGTCTTGCTGGATAACTATATTCAAGGGACTACTACTAAACTAACAAATACTCAAACGGTTAAACCTACAGGAACTCCTGTTGGTGAAGACTACACAACAACACACCAAGACAGAATCACAACAGCGGATGGCAAGATCTATAAATATGTGTCATCAACTAATAATACAACAGGTAAAGTTAAATTAGGTACGACGAACGTAGCAAACTACTATACCGAAGTAAAAGGTAATGTTGTTGTTGATTACCAAGATAAGCAAGGTAACACCATTTCTCCGCGTATTGTAGATACACCAGACACATCAGTAGGAACAGCTTACGACACAACTGATCACAAACCGTCTACGATTACAACAGCCGATGGAGCAAGTTACCGTATTGACCCTACAGCTACACAAGGTCAAGAAAGTGGTAGAGTTGTTGAAGGAACAACCCGCGTTATCTATGTTTATGATAAGCTTGAAAAACCAGTAGAGAAATATGGTAATGTTGTCGTTGATTACCAAGATAAGCAAGGCAACACCATTGCTCCGCGTATTGTAGATACACCAACTTCACGGGTTGGCACTTACTATGACACAACTGATCACAAACCAACTACCATTACGGCGGATGATGGCACAACTTATCGTATTGATACCAATGCTACACAAGGTCACGAGAGTGGTCAGGTTGTCGAAGGAACAACCCGCGTTGTCTATGTTTATGACAAAGTTGAAAAGCCGGTAGAAAAGAAATATGGTGATGTTACCGTCGAGTATAAGAACAAAGACGGCGTGACCATTGCACCGAAAGTGATCGATACACCGCGTTCTGAAGTCGGTACAGACTATGATACCAAGGATCAGCGTAAGGACACCATCACCACAGTAGATGGCAAGAAGTACAAGCTGGATCTGACAGCAACCCAAGGTGCTGAAACTGGTAAGGTGGTAGAAGGCAATACCAATATTGTTTACTACTATGATCTTGTTCCGGATGCACCAGAAAAGAAATACGGTGATGTTACCGTTGAGTACAAGAACAAAGATGGTATGACCATTGCACCGAAAGTAATCGATACACCGCGTTCGGAAGTGGGTACCGATTACGATACTACTGATCAGCGTAAGGACACCATTACTACTGTAGTGGATGGCAAGAAGTACAAGCTGGATCTGACAGCAACCCAAGGTGCTGAAACTGGTAAGGTGGTAGAAGGCAATACCAATATTGTTTACTACTATGATCTTGTTCCGGATGCACCGCAAAAGAAATACGGTGATGTTACCGTTGAGTACAAGAACAAAGACGGCGTGACTATCGCACCGAAAGTGACCGATACACCGCGTTCTGAAGTGGGTACTGACTACGATACTACTGATCAACGTAAGGACACTATCACTACAGTAGATGGCAAGAAGTACAAGCTGGATCTGACAGCGACCCAAGGTGCTGAAACTGGTAAGGTGGTAGAAGGCAATACCAATGTTGTTTACTACTATGATCTTGTGAAGACTCCAGAAGAGTACGGTAATGTTGTTGTTGATTACCAAGATAAGAAAGGCAACACCATTGCACCACGCGTTGTTGACACACCAACAGCGAAAGTAGGAACAGCTTACGATACAACAGATCATAAGCCTGTGACAATCGTATCATCTAATGGTAAGACATACCGCATTGACCCTACAGCTACACAAGGACAAGAAAGCGGGGAGGTTGTCAAGGGAACAACTCGTGTTGTCTATGTCTATGATGAAGTACTCGGTGATGTAACAGTTCATTATAAAGATGAAAATGGCAAAGTCATTAAGGAACCAGAAAAAGATACAACTGGTGCTCCAATCAACACCCTCTATGACACTCGTGATCATGCTCATAAGACAATCACTACTCAGGATGGACGTGTTTATGAAATCATTCCTGAAAAGACTATCGGTCTAGAGCAAGGTCGTATTGTGGAAGGTAATACAGATGTTACTTATATCTACAAAGAAGTGTTTGGTGATGTCATTGTTCACTATGTGGACGAGTCTGGCAACAAGATTAAAGATGATGTAACGGACACTGCTCAAGCAAGAGTCGGTGAATCATACGATACGACTGATAATAAACCGAGCGCTATCAAGCACGGCGATAAAGTTTACAACATTGTACCTGAAAAGACCAAAGGTCAAGAACAAGGTAAGGTTGTGAAGGGTGTAACAGAAGTGACCTATGTCTACAAGGCTGTTCAAGCAGAACCTAAGAAGACAGGTACCAATGCTAAGGGTGAAGATGTCAATGGTAAGACGATGTTGGCTGGTTCAACAGAGGTTTACACAATTAACATCGACAACGACCAATACAAGGGCACAACTGGTTTGGTTGACCAAGACAAACAAGTTGGTTTGACGGTTATTGAGAAATACTCTAGCAAGTTTGTAACACCAAATCTGGATGCTGTTCGTATGACGACAGAAGATGGCAAGGTTGTCAGCGGCTTCACGACTAAGATCTACAAGTCTGTTGCAGAAGCTCCACAAAAGATTCAAGATTATATCAAGGCTAAGGGCTTGACAATTGATGGTGAGTTTGCGGCAACAACTTCAGATGATCCAGTAGCCTACACGAATAACTATGCCTTGAAGGGTATCAACCTGAAATTGATCTTCCCAACAACTGTGAAGAGAGATATCAAGGAAGCGAGCAAGTACGATAACAAGGCTTATCAAATTGACTTTGCCGGCATTGCAGAAACCAATATCGTCACGAACAATATTCCGAAGATTAATCCGAAGAAAGATGTTGTAGCGACAGTTGAAGATGGTCTGAAAGATCAAAATTCGCTGGACGGCAAGACTGTTAAAGTCGGCGCTGTTTACAACTTCGAGCTGAACACTTCTTACTTGCCAGCGAAACGTGGCCAGTCTATTGACAAGATCGAAGTGAAGGATACTTATTCACCGCTTGTAGAATACAATGGTGTTCACAAATGGATTGCCAACACAGATATTCTCTTGAAAGATAGCACGAAGATTGCTAAAGGAACTGATCTGACTCAATATGTCAACCAAAATATTGATCATAAGGCTAGAACGGTTGTCTACAGCTTCTCTAATGACTTCTTGAGCAAGATTTCTGATGACAGTGAATTCCAAGCGATCGGCTACATGCAAGTGAAACAGCTTGATAATGGTACAGTGAAGAATACCTTTACAGAAATCATCAATAATGTTGAACGTGATTCAAACACGGTAACACTCGTATCACCAAAAGAATACGGTGATGTCGTTGTTCACTATGTGGATGAGTCTGGTAAGAAGATCAAGGAAGATGTGACAGATACCAGCCGTGCAACAGTTGGAACATCTTATGACACAACAGATCATAAGAGCATCTCTATCAAGTATGGCAACAAAGTTTACAACATTGTACCTGAAAAGACCAAGGGTCAAGAAAAAGGTAAGGTTGTGAAGGGTGTAACAGAAGTGACCTATGTCTATAAGACTGTTCAAGCAGAACCTAAGAAGACAGGTACCAATGCGAAGGGTGAAGATGTCAATGGTAAGACGATGTTGGCTGGTTCAACAGAGGTTTACACAATCAACATCGACAACGACCAATACAAGGGCACAACGGGTCTGGTTGACCAAGACAAACAAGCTGGCTTGATGGTTGTTGAGAAATACGATAGCAAGTTTGTAACACCAAATCTGGATGCTGTTCGTATGACGACAGAAGATGGCAAGGTTGTCAGCGGCTTCACGACTAAGATCTACAAGTCTGTTGCAGAAGCTCCACAAAAGGTTCAAGATTATATCAAGGCTAAGGGCTTGACAATTGATGGTGAGTTTGCGGTAACAACTTCAGATGATCCAGTAGCCTACACGAATAACTATGCCTTGAAGGGTATCAACCTGAAATTGATCTTCCCAACAACTGTGAAGAAAGATATCAAGGAAGCGAGCAAGTACGAAAACAAGGCTTATCAAATTGACTTTGCCGGCATTGCAGAAACCAATATCGTCACGAACAATATTCCGAAGATTAATCCGAAGAAAGATGTTGTAGCGACAGTTGAAGATGGTCTGAAAGATCAAAACTCTCTGAACGGCAAGACGGTTAACGTTGGTGATGTTTACAACTTCGAGCTGAATACTTCTTACTTGCCAGCGAAACGTGGTCAGTCTATTGACAAGATCGAAGTGAAGGATACTTATTCACCGCTTGTAGAATACAATGGCGTTCACAAATGGATTGCCAACACAGATATTCTCTTGAAAGATGGTACGAAGATTGCTAAAGGAACTGATCTGACTCAATATGTCAACCAAGATATTGATCATAAGGCTAGAACAGTTGTCTACAGCTTCTCTAATGACTTCTTGAGCAAGATTTCTGATGACAGTGAATTCCAAGCGATCGGTTACATGCAAGTGAAACAGCTTGACTATGGTACAGTGAAGAATACCTTTACAGAAATCATCAATAATGTTGAGCGCGATTCTAACACGGTTACTGTGGTAACACCTGAAAAACCACAAACACCACCTGAAAAGCCTCAGACACCACCTGAAAAACCACAAACACCTCCAGCTACTCCTAAAACTCCAGTAGTTCCAACTACGCCTCAAACTGAATTGCCTGAAACAGGTGAAACAGACCATACAGGAGCAGCAGTGCTTGGTTTAGCGATGGTGGCATCAGCGATGTCAATCCTTGGCTTCAAAAAACGTAAAGAAGAGGAATAATCATAAGGTTCATTCTGCGCTCATACGTAAGCATGTTGAAGCTGATTAAAAGAGGGGACTAATTTGTCCTCTCTTTTTATTGTGGAGAAATTCTTTGAGGGATTCTAAATACTGTTTTATATGCGCAAAACATTCACTTTTAGCTAGATTCTATAAAAAGATGTCTTTTAAATAACTGTCGCTTTATTAGAAAAAGATTAGAAATATGAAATGTATAAAGCACTTGTCAAAAGACAGAATTTTTGATATGATAATAGATGTCGTGTAAACGGCAGAAATACTCATTTTAGATGAATTGTGGGTCCGTTGCCTTCGGGTGGTCCTGCGAGCTGAAATCTAAAAGAGGAAAAAAACAAAAAGGAGAATTTACTCATGGCAGTAATTTCAATGAAACAACTTCTTGAGGCTGGTGTTCACTTTGGTCACCAAACTCGTCGCTGGAACCCTAAGATGGCTAAGTACATCTTCACTGAACGTAACGGTATCCACGTTATTGACCTTCAACAAACTGTAAAATACGCTGATCAAGCTTATGACTTCATGCGTGATGCAGCTGCGAACGATGCAGTTATCTTGTTTGTTGGTACGAAAAAGCAAGCTGCAGAAGCTGTAAAAGAAGAAGCAGAACGTGCTGGTCAATACTATATCAACCACCGTTGGTTGGGTGGAACTCTTACAAACTGGACAACTATCCAAAAACGTGTTGCTCGTTTGAAAGAAATCAAACGTATGGAAGAAGAAGGAATCTTTGAAGTTCTTCCTAAGAAAGAAGTAGCACTTTTGAACAAACAACGTGCTCGTCTTGAAAAATTCTTGGGTGGTATCGAAGAAATGCCTCGTATCCCAGATGTAATGTATGTTGTTGACCCTCATAAAGAGCAAATCGCTGTTAAGGAAGCTAAGAAACTTGGTATTCCAGTAGTTGCGATGGTTGACACAAACACTGATCCAGACGATATCGATGTGATTATCCCTGCTAACGACGACGCAATCCGTGCTGTTAAATTAATCACTGCGAAAATGGCTGACGCTGTTATCGAAGGTCGTCAAGGTGAGGATGCTGTGGCAACTGTTGAAGCAGAATTTGCTGCAACTGAAATTCAAGCAGACTCAATCGAAGAAATCGTTGAAGTTGTAGAAGGCGACAACGCATAATTTTCATAAGTCAATTAACCTAAAGGGGCGGGGCTCAGCCCAGCCCCTTTATTTAAAAATAGTAAACATAGGAGAAGAAAAATGGCAGAAATTACAGCTAAGCTGGTAAAAGAATTGCGCGAAAAATCTGGTGCTGGTGTCATGGATGCTAAGAAAGCATTGGTTGAAGTTGATGGCGACATCGAAAAAGCAATTGAATTGCTTCGCGAAAAAGGTATGGCAAAAGCAGCTAAGAAAGCTGACCGTGTTGCCGCTGAAGGTTTGACAGGTGTTTATGTAGATGGTAACGTTGCGGCAGTTGTTGAAGTCAACGCTGAAACTGACTTCGTTGCGAAAAATGCTCAATTCGTTGAATTGGTAAATACTACAGCTAAAGTCATCGCTGAAGGCAAGCCAGCTAACAACGAAGAAGCATTTGCATTGACAATGCCTTCAGGTGAAACTCTTGAAGCTGCATACGTATCTGCAACTGCTACTATCGGAGAAAAAATCTCATTCCGTCGTTTTGCTTTGATTGAAAAGACAGATGAGCAACACTTAGGTGCTTACCAGCATAATGGCGGCCGTATCGGTGTTATCTCAGTTGTAGATGGTGGCGATGACGCTCTTGCTAAACAATTGTCAATGCACATTGCAGCTATGAAACCAAGTGTTCTTTCATATAAAGAGTTGGATGAGCAATTTGTCAAAGATGAATTGGCACAATTGAACCACGCTATCGATCAAGATAACGAAAGCCGTGCTATGGTTAACAAACCAGCCCTTCCACACTTGAAATACGGTTCTAAAGCTCAATTGACTGACGAAGTGATTGCACAAGCTGAGGAAGACATCAAAGCTGAACTCGCAGCTGAAGGTAAACCAGAAAAAATCTGGGACAAGATCATCCCAGGTAAAATGGATCGCTTCTTGCTTGACAACACAAAAGTTGACCAAGCATATACACTTCTTGCACAAGTTTACATCATGGATGACAGCAAGACAGTTGAAGCTTACCTTGAGTCTGTGAATGCAGCAGTGATTGCTTTCGCTCGTTTTGAAGTGGGTGAAGGAATTGAAAAAGCTGCTAATGATTTCGAATCAGAAGTTGCTGCAACTATGGCAGCTGCCCTTGGTCAAAAATAAGAGTAAGAAAAGCATGTAAAATAACACAAGATAGGGCTCTTATTCTGCCCTGTTTTGTGGTGTTTATTAAAAGGCCTCATATGAATCTTTCTAATTATAGCTTTATTGCTTTTAATTAGGTTTAGTTTATAGGAGGCTTTTTCTACACTCGAAAGATGCTATAAATTCTGGGTGGCAAAAGCGCCAAATTCTCATTGAGTAAGTCCAGAGGCTGTTTGCGCCTGTGATGAATTTGCTGCTTAGATAGTTCTGTGCTTTGTAACAGAAATTGTTATTAGAGGATGAACGAAAATCAGCTTATTTTTTTCCTGTGCTTTACAAGTGTTTTGACTTGTGTACAGGGACTTAAGGCTTCTGAGGCAGGATGATGTAAGCGTTACACTTTTTGTTGTAATATTGGCATTTTTTTGTTACTATATATGTAATTGCGGAATTTTATTCGCTAAGGCTTTTAAAGGTAAAGATCTGTAGCGATTGAGAGCAGAGTTGTTTTAGTAAAGACGGCTGGGCTATTTTGTATAAAAATTTAATTAGGGAAAGTGTAGGACCTACTCTATGGTGTTTATTGACTTAGAGTATAAAAAACCGAAAAAAAGAAAAAGACTAAAAAGAAGAGAGATTATTACTTGGTTCTGCTAGTCTTGTTGAAATGGTTAGCAGAGTTTGTCTATTTTGTTGGAATTGTGTTTGTTGCCGGAACGGCACTCCTACTTCTGACACATAATATTCTCGGTATTCCTTTAAATTATATCCATATTGTTTCCTTGGTTGGATCATTTGCTTATATGTTGATAGGTTTTCTGGTGACAAATAGCTTTGAGAACATTACGATAGCAAGCAATTATTTTAAAATTTTATCCGCCTTGGGATACTTGTCAGTGATTAGTTATTTTGATAATCGGCTATTTGTTTTTCTAAAAGATCCTGTTATTGACTTGTATTTGGCTGCACCGTTTCTACTGGCAATTATCTATAAGAGATATTATAGAAAGCTGGTCTATCGAGCGGTCTTTAAAAAGCAACAATCTGTTTCTTTTTATAGTCAGTACTCCAATACGGATGAAATTAAAGATTCAATGATGAAAGCTGTCCGTGATACTGTCAAAGAGAAGCATCAGCGTGATGTTGAAGTTGTTGGGAAAAATTTTAGACAGGACGCTAAGGGAAATGTTGTGGGGATTTTTAAAATAGTATTAGCACGTAAGCTACTTGGTGCTTCCAAACCAAAACTAATGCTGATCACTTTGAGATTTAATCTGAATAATAATGAATAGGAGTTTTGAATCATGTCAGAAATTGAAAAACCGATTTTAACTGTCGGACAAGACCAGTTCTTGAAAGGCAAATCTTTTGATACATATAAGAAAAAACTGGAAGTTTTATCGAGAGCGTACAGTGCCAATGCGATGAAAACCATTAATGGTTTTTCTCTTGATTCAGAGGATCAGTACAGAGCCTTGTTTGAAGCTGTTTTTTCAGGAGTTTGGGAAGTTGATACAGGTATGCGCTATGTCAACATCACTCAGAGTTTGGGTCTGCCGAGCTTCTTAGTTTGCCGACGAGACGAATTTGGTGATTATGTACGTGGTGCTGATGGACATATTGCTTGGGATATTGTTTCGGATCTAGATGGAGCCGAGCTCTTTACAGAGGATCAAATCAAAGTTCTTGTTCCGAAAGAATTTTGCAATCCAGTCTTTATCGTTCGTGAGTTAGATGCTCGCAAGCAATGGGGCACGAAGCAATCATTCAGCGCAAGTGCCGCTATCGATGATGTTGAGGAAGATGAGTTGGCAGCACAAATTGAAGCTGCTCCGTTCTCAGATCCTGAGCCGATTGTTAAACCGCGTCCGGAAGTAAAGTCTGAGCCCGTTGCTAAATCACAAGGGTCGGTAAGTTCTCAGCCAGCTGTTAAGCCGCGTCCAGAAGTAAAGTCTGAGTCAGTCGTTAAGCCGCGCCCAGAAGTAAAGTCTGAGCCAGTGGTTAAGTCACGTCCAGTGATAAAATCTGAGCCGATTGTTAAACCGCGTCCAGCAGCAAAAGCAGAAGCTAATAAAAAAGATTATACAAAAGAGTCACTCAAGATTATCAATGCAACGATTGATAGCTTCGAATAAATATCTTACCTATATAATAGTAAGGGAAATAACTGTGACTCACCAGTAATGAGGATGAGTGCTGAATCCTAATGCTACAGGAGGCAGCTTTCATTCTCTCTTTTTTATAGGAAATGTTTTTCATGATTTTTTATACGTTTGGATTTAGGATTTCAACTCCTTGACAAATCCCAAAAGAACTGGTAGTATAAAAAAGTAATTAACGGTTCTTTTTAAAAAAGAAGAAATGAGAAATATTATAATGAAGAGAATAACCAAAAAGTTTCTCCAGCTGTTTTTAACTGGTCTGACTTTTCTTTTTTGTTCTTTTCTGGAACATCCGCTTATGCTGTTACAGAATTAACGGAAAATAGAGACTTGTCCCAATTGCAGCTCTATCAATTTAGCTTGAAGCAAGAGAATATGGAAGTTATTAGCCAAGGCGCTTCGGTTGTCAAGGCAAACATTCCTCCCAGTGGAAATTGGAAAGCTAGTACAGCTTTTTCTCTTGTAGTTAACAAAGCTTCACAAGCCCCGCAGACCTTTGATACCCCTTTGCAATTACGTTTTCGAAATGCTGGCGTTGTGTATGGAAAACCGGTAGATGTATATATCACCGTTAACAGAGTCACGACAACTTTGGTTCGGAAAAATTCAGATTATTACAATGCACGTAAAACTGCGGTACCATTTCTCACTGTTGATGAGAACTGGGGGATTAAGTCTATTCAAGTGATGGACTATATCTATCCCGCACACCCCAGTATCACTTACGATATGTATGGGAGCTATGCTTTGGATGCAGATGTTACCGCTGAACTACGGTATCAAGATGGCACCCCAACCGACCTAAAGTTGGTCATGCTTCCTTCGGACATCGATGTGGTAAAGAATGCCGTTGACCGAGAAGAAACCTTCTCTATCTATGACAACGACACGGCTTCGAATAAAATTATTAAACATCCACTACAAAACCTAAAAAAAACAGTGACAGGCAATAAAACGACTTGGCACTCCCAAATTGGGACAAGCGGAGCGTTTAATGAAGCGAATGTTTCGGGATTCGCAGTTCGCTCCTCAACGAATACGATGAAATTTGAATTTACGACGACAGCAGTTAGTGGGGGCTTGTTTGGCTTTTATGTAGAAAATCCAGATGTTCCCCAAAAAACTGTGACTACGACAGCCATTTCAGCTCAAGCGGGTCAAGCCGTCGATTATACGGCAGTTTATAAAATGCCAACACCGGGAAAAAATGTCATTGGTTCGCTATCTTCTATGAAAATGATAGAAACTCTTGATAGTAGACTCGATTTCAAAAACTTGACTGTTAAGTTTAATGGTCGGACCTTGACGAATGGTTCCGATTATACTGTTGAAATAGATGGGCAAAAGGTAACGGTTACTATTGCGCAACAACATTTGGCAAGTAGCAATGCAGGGAAAGAATTTAAGATTGTCTACCAGACAGAAACAAATGCAACCGTCTTGGACAACCGAAATCCTATTGACAATCAGGTCACACAAGAGATTGATAATCTAATGGTTCCATCAAATACGGTTACGACGAATCTGTTATTTAAAAAGACCCACTCCTTTATTAGTGGAACAAATGGGAAAGAACTCCCGCCAGAAGTATTACAGTTACTGCCTCCAGAGCAAACCAATCTTGCAAATGGTACGACTGTAGCACCAGATCCTCCAATAGGCAATAAAACTGG
>NZ_KQ968979.1:237901-246866 GCF_001578725.1 Streptococcus sp. DD04 | reverse complement strand
ATAAAACTCAAGTCAGCGTTGCTGAGGGAAATTGGATTTTCCAAAGTTATGACAAGCCCTCGGAAACCATTCAAGATCAAGATGTTCACTTTATAGGGACATGGATTTTTCAAGAATATGAGAAGCCGACAAAGGAAGTTCTAAATAACAATGGGACGAATATTGATAATCAAGAGGTTAAGTCGGGAGATGTTTTAACTTATAAGATTACTTATAAAAACACAACTGATCGTGATCAAGATATAGTCATTACAGACGAATTTCCTATAAGCACGGAGTATGTCAATGGTTCAACGGTTTATGATGGTTTTTCCAAGAGAAAGCTGACTTGGCGACGTAGTGTCGCAAAAGATGAAACAGTTGTGGTGACCTTTAAAGTTCGTGTTAAAAAGGGTATAGATGGTGAAGTGCTGGAGAATTCAGCGCGCATTGGGAATAATTTTTATAGTATGGATACAAATACAACAAAGAATCCCACACCGTTCAAAAAATATGTGTTACCCGAGACAGGCGGTAAGGGTAGGATGTTCTATATCCTTAGTGGAAGTCTTATAACAGGCTTTGCAGCTATTCTAATGTTTTATCGTTATAGGATAAAATATGCATCAAGTGACTTATAACTTGTTGTAAAAAGGTTCGTTAGCAATAGAATATTTAAAAGTATAGCAATTCTCGAGAGTGAGAATAAAATAATTAATTTAGGTATAAAATTATAAAGGAGAATATAATGAAAAAAATTAAACTCATGTTAGCAGGTTTGATGGCCTTGTTCATGTCTCTTACAAGTGTTCATGTCGTTTCAGCTGCTACCACTTATACACTCAATGTGACAGGTACGACAAGTGGTCATACTTATGAAGCCTATCAAATTTTCTCAGGTGACTTAGATGGCAGCACCCTTTCAAATATTAAATGGGGATCTGGTGTAGATGCAGCTGCTGCCCAAGCTAATCTGGGTAATGCTAGAGCAAAAGCAGAAGAATTAAACGGAAAAGCAGAGGATGCTGCAGAAGCGAAAGCATTTGCTCAAGCCATTTCAAATTATTTGGCATCAACTCCAACTAAAACTGTTCAGAGTGTTGAAGGTACAACAACTTTCACCAACTTAGAACCTGGTTATTACTTGATTAAAGACAAAGATGCTTCTTTAAACGGTGCAGAGGGAGCGGCTTATACACGCTTTATCTTGCAAGTTGTAAAAGATACACAGGTGGCAGTTAAATCTGATGTACCAACTTTGAAAAAAGAAGTGAAAGCAAGTGACTCAAACGTTTACAGTTCAGCAACAGACTACGCTATTGGTGATAGTGTTCCTTTCCAACTAACTGCAACTCTTCCAAGTAATTACGATGCTTACTCTGATTATGAATTGGCGTTTAATGATACCTTGTCAGCTGGTTTGACTTATAAAGGTGATGCAGCGGTTTATCTAGTAAATGGTGGCGTAGAAACAAATGTTACGAACGAATTTACTACCACAGCTTCAGGAAATCTATTGACAATTAAAGCAGCTAATTTAAAGACAGCCGTACCAGCTGCAACTTCTTCAAGTAAATTTGTTGTTCGCTACAGTGCAACCCTTAACAGCAATGCGGTTACTGGTACCGTTGGGAACAGCAATACCGCTAATCTTACCTACTCAAACAATCCAAATACAACTGGCGGTAAAACGACAGGTAAAACCCCAGAAAGCAAATCAACGGTTTACACTTACCAAGTGGTTATCAATAAAGTCAATGAATCTAATGCAGCTTTGCCAGGTGCTGGATTTACTCTCTACAAAAAAGTAAGTGGAAATTACGTTGAAGTGAAGAAAATCAATGCAGGTACAACAACAAGCTTCACCTTCAAGGGGCTGGATGTAGGAGACTACAAATTAGTGGAAAGCACTACTCCAGCAGGTTATAATACTATGGAAGATCTTGAATTTACTGTGACTGCAACCGTTGATACGACGGGTGCTGTACCAGCCTTGACAGCTCTAAAAGCTACATCTCCAAAAGGCGCTTCCTTCACAACTGATTTAACAAACGGAACATTAACGACATCGGTTGTTAACAAAAAAGGTTCTCTCTTGCCTAATACTGGTGGAATCGGAACAACGATTCTCTATGTGGCTGGAACTGTTCTTGTGGTAGGTGCAGGTGTATTATTGCTTGCAAGAAAACGCATGGATTCAAAATAAGCTCTACTACTGTTATAAAGAAAGAGGTAGATGATAAGAATCTATCTCTTTTGCTTTATGAAGCGACCGAATTACTCTTATGAAAAAACATATTATTAATTTTTTAGTGGTCATTTTTTTGTTAAGCGGGGTAGGCCTTTTGCTTTATCCAACTGTAAGTGACCTTTGGAATTCTTATCACCAATCTGCAGCCATCTTAACTTATGAAGAAAAAATAGAAAAGATGGATACGCACGAAACTGATGAAGCGTATGCAGCTGCAGAAGCCTATAATCAAACATTGGTTAAGGGTATTACGCCGACCTATCGTTTATCTGAGGAAGATAAAAAGAACTATAATCAACTATTGGATGTGACAGGGACAGGAATTATGGCCCATGTGGAAATTCCAAAATTAGGGACCAATGTACCTATTTACCATGGAACGGATGAAGCTATTTTACAGGTAGCCATTGGGCACATCCCCGGTAGTTCTTTGCCAGTTGGTGGTCAAGGAACCCATTCGGTCATTTCTGGTCACCGTGGGCTTCCTTCGGCTAAACTCTTCACAGATCTTGATAAGCTAAAAAGTGGGGATCGATTTAAGATTCATGTTTTAGGGAAAACTCTGACCTATCAAGTGGATCAAAGTTTAGTAGTCGAGCCGGATGAGATTGATGCGCTCGCTATTGATCCTGAGCAAGATTATTGTACCTTGGTGACTTGTACACCCTATGCGATCAATACCCACCGTCTTTTGGTCAGAGGACACCGTGTTCCAAATGAGGATGAGTCGTCAGCTCCAAGCGTGACGAAGCGAGTCAATATGCTTCCTTGGTTATTCATTGGCTTGATAATAGCTTTTCTTGTTTTATTCTTCCTGCTCGTGTTCTTATATTTGCGAAAAAAAGAAAAAAGAAGAGCGGAGCTAAGAAGACAGACTGGAAGGCGCTCTGCCGGATACAGAAGACGTTCGAAAAAGCGTCATTCTAAAACAAACTATGATAAATTTTGAGTGTACAAATGTCGGAGTCCTCACTGAATTATCTCTTTCATGATTTTTCAAATATTCTTAGGAATATGAAATAACGACCAATGAAAAATTGGTTGCTCGACAAGAGTACTAATTTTGTTACTATCGTCGTTTGGGGGATGGCCGTTGTCGCTATGTGCTCAAAGTGCTCTGTTCAAGCTTCCGATTCCTATAAAGTCAAGATCAGAGTCCCCTTCGTTGGAATAATAGCAACGTTGATTTAGCAGCTATCGGTCTGAAGGAAATAGGAATTGCCGTAAATAAAATGATTTAAGCCACCTCCCTGACCATCTATCTGCTTTTATAATTTTAGCAGCTTTCATCTGACCTTTATATTGGAAGTTGGTGTACTAAAAACTAGAATCCAGTGAGAATCGATCTCAGACCAGATTTCGCTGGTTTTTATTTTGCTTACTAGACTACAGTGTTGCTTCGGTCGTTTCCCCACAAATATCTGTTTTAGGATAACTGTTAGTTTTTGGGGAAAACAGAACTCAGTTTGGGAAGTTACACTTTTGTAATTTTTGTATACTTTTTTTGCATATTATTTGAATTATTCTCATAGCAAAAGTATAATATATAATATGGAAGTATTCTGTTTTTTTGGGAGGCAAAGTAAAGTCTTGCCAAAGGGGAATGAACTCTTCTAAAATATTCAACATTTTAGTTTTGTATCATTAAATTCAAGTTTGCTTAATAGTTTAGGTAAACTGAGTTAATAAATAGATATACCTAAGGAAGGAAGGAATAGTGAAAAGTTTTAAAATTTATAAGGGCAAACACGATAAATTTTCTTTGAGAAAGAAAAATGTTGGGCTTGTTTCGATTGCAATAGCCAGTCTGGCTGTATACGGGTTGGCTATTGGCGCGCCGACTGTTCAAGCGGATGAGAACAGTAGTGTGAGCGCTGTGTCAACAGAGAATGTTACGGCTCCAGCTTCGACTGACACAACTGCAGCAGCAGGCTTGACTTCGGAGGTATCAACTCCAAGTTCTTCAGTTTCAACAACTGAAGCACCAGTATCAGAAGGGACTTCAGTAGTCGCTGAAAATAATAGTTCTCAAACACCTGCGGCAGTGTCAGAGAATGCCGCTCCAGCTTCAGGAGCAACAGTAGTAGAAAAAACTGAAACTCCAGCACAAACTACTGGGCAGCCAGACGAGAAAGTATCAGTTCCGACAACCAGCTCAGTGACAGAAAGCACAAACAAGGTATCTGCGGATACTTCAACCTCTGCAGCAGTTGCAAAAGAAAATTCAGTTTCTGACGAGTCTAAGCCAATCGAACAGTCAACTAATGCGCAGTCTTATTCTGCCTTTCGTTCGGCAGGTGCGGTGCGTACTCGTAGAAGTGTCGCAGAAGCTTCTTCACATATTTCAAACTTTTCCGTAACTGTTACGACAAAAGATGGAACAAGTATGAATCCTGGAGATGAAAAGGTTTTGTCAAATCAAGAAATAGCTTTTGACCAAATTCATATGAAGTTTACGCTTACTCAAGATGGTACGTTAAATGCTGGTTCAAAGATTCGTATTCCAGTTAAATTGACAAATAACGCGTATGGTGCCTATTATTCAAATCTTGGTTCTGGAACAGAAGAACCAATAAATGGAGTTGGAACAATTAAATTTGATTATTCTAACCCAAATAATCTGGCTTATGTAATCACTTTAAATAATAACTTTTCAGGACAAAAGATTGTTGAAATTACCCAAAAAGCAGCGACTATTGGGAAATTTACAGCAAAATCAAGTTATGAAAATATTATTTTAGAAATAAATGGCAATAAGTTTACTTTTAAACCAACACCAAGAACATTTGAGAAAGCACAGGCGCCTTTTGCTGTTTATAATAGTGCAAGTAGCGATAGAGCAAATTCAATAAAAATAGGCACTTCAACTGGGGACGCAAATTATTATAATAATTTATTGTCAAGCGATGGTACCAACTCTGGACAAACAGGAATTCCAAATGGTGATATCATTTCTGTCCATCATATAAAACCGGGTAATGGGTCAAAAATTGTTAGTATCAAACCAGACCTTAAAAGATATACTTCTACTTTAGCAATTAGTGAGGATGGGAAATATCTTGTTAAAGGAGATACTTCAACTTCTATTAGCATCAATTCAGACCCAGATAACAAATTAATTGAACTGCCAGCAAATTCAACTGATGAAGAGATTGTTAAGGCATTAAAACAAGCGGGTAAAAACTCTTCGGTTGTTATTGATAATGGAGATGGGACCTACACAGTTGCTATTAATTTAGGAAAAATGACAGGAAATGGTGCTACTACCTATCATGATATTTGGCCAACTGACGACTATGCTCAAATGGGCGATAAGTATCAAGAAATTAATAGAACAGAAGAGGTTAACAGAAAAGTTAGTAGTATTTTAAAAAATGCTAACGTTATTCAAGGTACAGGTCATTCAACTCGGATTACTTTTGCGGATTCATCAATTGAAAATGCTCTAGGTGAAGGGTCTAAGAGTTTTAGTTATAGTGTTGATGATGATGGAACGATCAAAAAAATTAAAAACGAAGAGAAACTTTCTGCAAAAACAACTCCATCCATTGCGCGTGCTGTCGGTCAAAAGAAGATCACCATACACTATGTTGACACAAATGGTAAGGAGTTAGAAACTCGAGACTTTAAGTATGGCTATCCAGCAGGAGCAATGGCCCCCCAAACACCTGATTATCAAGCTGGTCCAAAAACAATTTCAGGCTATACTCTTGTAACTGCTGATACAGCAATCAATGGGTATGGCTCACAATTAAAAGAAGCCAAGCCGATTCCATTCATCAATGAGGATCAAAACTTTTACTATGTGTACTCACCCAAACAATCCTATGCCAAAGTCAAATACATTGACGATGATGCTAAAGGAGAAAAAGTTCTTGAAACGAAGGATTTGAATGGTTTTTATGGGCAGACTGATCCTTATCGAACAGCTGAAACCATTAAGACGTATACCGATCGAAATTATGAACTTGTTTCAGATAATTATCCAGCAACTGGTGTAACCTATAATGAAACTCTTCAAACCTTTGAGGTTCACTTACGTCACAAGACAGCTCCAGAAGTTGAAACTAAAACTGTCAAAGAAACGATTCAATATGTCTATGAGAATGGCAGCGAAGCAGCTACTCCTAAAGTTCAAAACCTAGACTTTAATCGGACCAACACCAAGGATCTGGTAACCAATGATATTGTCAGTGAGGGTACTTGGTCTCCATCAACAGCTACCTTCCCAGCGGTAACCTCTCCTGTGATTGCAGGATACACAGCGGACCTTCCAACTGTTGATGCAGTTGCGAACATCAGTGCAACCAGCAGCGATGTGGAACGTAAGGTCGTGTACAAGGCGAATGAACAGAAACTGACTTATACGGTGATTAATGAGACAACAGGTCAGACATTAGAAGATAAAGTTTTGTTGGAAAAAGGTGTTTCCAATGGAGCTGTGTCAGGGCAAGCGCAAACGACTTACGATGCTGTCGTAGCAGGCTATCTAGCTCAAAACTATGAGTTGGTTTCTCAGGAAGCACTGCCGACTCAATTTGACACCAATGATGTTGTTGATCAGAATGTCACTATTCGTCTGCGCCATAAAACAACCTCAGTAGCAGAAGAAAAGACGGTAAAGGAAACCATCCATTATATTTATGATGGCGGTGCCACAGCGGCTCCAGACCACACTAGCAGCTTAAAATTTACCAGAACAGCAACAACTGACCTCGTTACAAATATTACAACTGGGGACTGGACAGCAGAAAATGGAACAAGTTTTGCGGCCGTAACATCACCAACAATCACAGGCTACACTCCAGATTTAGCAGAGGTTCCAGCGGTTGATAACATTACTGTTGACAGTGCCAATATCGAAAAGACAGTCGTTTACAAAGCTAATCCAGCTAGTGCAAAGGTAACTTATATCGATGACACAACAGGAGAAACGCTTGAAACGAAGGATCTGAATGGACTTTATGGTCAGACTGACCCTTATCAAACAGCTGCCACTATTAAGAAATATACCGATCGAAATTATGAACTTTATTCAGACAATTATCCAACAAATGGTGTAACCTATAATGAAAATCTTCAAACCTTTGAAGTTCATCTACGTCATAAGGTAGCTGCAGTTCAAGAAACAAAGATAGTCACAGAGACCATCACGTATGTTTATGAAGATAACACGCAGGCAGCGGCTACTAAGGTTCAGACTTTGGACTTTGAGCGGATTAACACCAAGGATCTGGTGACTAATAATATTGTCCATAAGGGTTCTTGGGCTCCGTCTACTGGCACCTTCCCAGAGGTAGTTTCTCCAAAGGTTGATGGTTATACACCAGATAAGGTAACTGTAGCAGCCGTTGAACAGATTACGGGAGATAGTGCAGATATTGAAGAAACGGTTACCTATAAAGCAGATAAGCAAAAAGTAACCTATACCATCATTGACGACACTGCTCAAAAAACGCTGAAAGATAAGGAATTACTAACAAATGGTAACTCTGATACTCCTCTTCCAGACAGTGCCCGAGAAAAATATGATTTAATGGTGAATGCTTATCTAGCTCAAGGTTATGAATTAGTTTCGAAAGACCAGCTTCCAGCTAAGTTCGACCTTGATAGTAGCTACGATCAAAATGTAGTTGTTCACTTGAAGCATGGTACCACTGATATCCAAGAAAGCAAGGATGTAAACTTGACTGTTCGTTACCACGGTGCTGGGGAACAAACACCAGAAGATAAGGTGCAAACAGCGACTTGGACTCGTACAGTAACAAAAGATAAAATCAGAGGTACAGAGGTTTCAACAACACCTTGGACAAGCGACAAAGTAAACTATGATGCAGTCCCATCACCAGTGATTCCAGGCTATAGCGTAGATGTCGAGACAGTTCCGTCTGAAGCAGTTACCCAAGAAAATATTGTCAAGGATGTGCATTACACAATCCAAACTCAAAAAGTTACGTACACAGTTGTAGATGAGACAACAGGTCGAACTCTGGAAAACCAAGTGGAATTGACAACAGGTGAGTCAGGTGCAGCTCTTCCGGCCGCAGCTCAAACGAAATACGATACCGTAGTCGCAGGCTATCTGGCACAAGGTTACGAAGTGGCTTCTCAGGACGCTCTGCCAGGTCAATTCGACACCGACAGCAGTGTAGATCAAAACGTAGTGATTCGCTTGAAACACAAAGTATCAACTTCTACAGAAACTAAGACTGTAACTCAAACGATTAACTACGTTTACGAGGATGATAATACACCAGCAGCTCCAGAGAAGAAATCTACCTTGACTTTCTCTAGAGAAATAAAAAAAGATGAAGTAACAAAGAATACTACACCAGAGGCTTGGACACCATCTACTGGAACCTTCCCAGAGGTAGTTTCTCCAACTGTTGATGGTTACACCCCAGATAAGGCTAAAGTTGACGCAGAAAACGTAACTGCTAATCAGGATGATATCACCGTTACGGTTAAATACAAGGCAGACAAGCAAAAAGTAACCTATACCATCATTGATGATACAACTAATACCACTTTGGAAGATAAGAAAGAGCTTACAAGTGGTAACTCTGATACTCCTCTTCCAAATGACACAGAAGCTAAGTATGATTCAATCGTGGATGCTTATCTAGCCCGAGGTTATGAATTAGTTTCGAAAGATCCGCTTCCAGCTAAGTTCGACCTTGATAGTAGCTATAATCAAAATGTGGTTGTTCATGTGAAACACGGCACAACGGATAG
>NZ_KQ968979.1:236864-237555 GCF_001578725.1 Streptococcus sp. DD04 | reverse complement strand
CTTCCAGTAGCAGCACACACGAAATACGACACCGTAGTTGCAGGCTACTTGGCACAAGGTTATGAAGTGGCTTCTCAGGACGCTCTGCCAAGTCAATTCGACACCGACAGCAGTGTAGATCAAAACGTAGTGATTCGCTTGAAACACGGCACAACTGAATCCCAAGAAAGCAAGTCTGTGAATCTGACTGTTCGTTACCATGGTGCAGGCAGCCAAACACCAGCTGACCAAGTTCAGACAGCAACTTGGACTCGTAGCGTGACGACAGATAAGGTGACTGGCCAACCAGTTTCTGCCACAGCTTGGACAAGCGACAAAGCAAACTATGATGCTGTGCCATCGCCAGTGATTCCAGGTTACACTGTGGATGTGGCGACAGTTCCATCAGAAGCAGTTACCCAAGAAAATATTGTCAAGGATGTACATTACACAATCCAAACGCAAAAAGTGACGTACACGGTAGTAGATGAGACAACCGGTCAGACGCTGGAACATCAAGTTGAATTGACCACCGGTGATTCAGGTGCAGCTCTTCCAGTAGCAGCGCAAACGAAATACGACAGTGTTGTAGCTGGCTATCTGGCAAAAGGTTACGAAGTGGCTTCTCAGGACGCCCTGCCAGATCAATTCGACACCGACAGCAGTGTGGATCAAAACGTAGTGATTCGCTTGAAACACGGCACAACTGAAT
>NZ_KQ968979.1:234523-235312 GCF_001578725.1 Streptococcus sp. DD04 | reverse complement strand
CTTCCAGTAGCAGCGCAAACGAAATACGACAGTGTTGTAGCTGGCTATCTGGCAAAAGGTTATGAAGTGGCTTCTCAGGACGCTCTGCCAAGTCAATTCGACACCGACAGCAGTGTGGATCAAAATGTAGTTGTTCGCTTGAAACACGGCACAACTGAATCCCAAGAAAGCAAGTCTGTGAATCTGACTGTTCGTTACCACGGTGCTGGGGAACAAACACCAGAAGATAAGGTGCAAACAGCGACTTGGACTCGTACCGTGACGACAGACAAGGTGAATGGCCAACCAGTTTCTGCCACAGCTTGGACAAGCGACAAAGCTAACTATGACGCTGTGCCGTCGCCAGTGATTCCAGGTTACAGCGTAGACATTGCGACTGTTCCAGCAGAAGCAGTTACCCAAGAAAATATTGTTAAGGATGTGCACTACAGCGCAGTGCCGACAACTCCAGAGGTTCCTGATACTCCAGTTAAGCCAGAGCCTCCAGTGACACCGATCACTCCAACACAACCAAAAGCGCAAACGACTCCAGCACCAGTTCTTCCACGTACAGGTGAGGATACTGAGAATGCGAAAGTTATGACGGCAGCAGGAATAGGAGCGCTATTGACGCTGATTGGTATTGGAACTCGCCGTAAAAAAGAAGATTGAGATCTCTAATCCATTCTTTTTGGCTAATAGGTGATAAATTCTAGCACCGAGAGAGAACGCAAGTTCTCTCTTTTTTGGCTCTTTGTCAACTGTAGTGGGTTAACGAAAAGTCATACTCTGGAGAGGACCGAATTGGTT
>NZ_KQ968979.1:199122-233658 GCF_001578725.1 Streptococcus sp. DD04 | reverse complement strand
CCTTATATCTTTTGTTTAAATGTCATTAAGACATAGTTGAGTTTAGTCGAAAACAAGTCTTTACCACTTATGACTCATATTTGCAGCATCATAGTCGTAAGGGTTGATTTGATTCTTACGCCAATTGTTTAAAAACGACAATTCTAAACAAACAAAAAAGAAAATGATATAATTTTTATAAAAAAATATCAACCTTCTTTTGTTTATATCGGAAAAATATAGTATAATAAGGGAAAGATAACTGTTTGAAAACTTCAGAAGCAGCAGCTCGGCTGTTTTCTTTATCTACAAGCGAGCTGGTAGCCTCGACTACATGCGGAACAGTCATTAAAGGAGAATTGTTATGAAAGAAAGCCGTCAAAGAATTATTTTGCAAGAGCTTGATCAGTCAGGCATTGTCTCGGTAAAGAACTTGAAAGAATTGCTCCATGTCACGGATATGACTATTCGGCGCGATTTGATTGATTTGGAAAAGCAGGGCTTGCTGACTAGAGTCCATGGTGGGGCACATAAAAAGGTTCGAGATGGTCTCAACGAGGTGTCTCACTCGGAAAAAACCATGCTGAACATTGAAGAAAAGAAGACTATTGCCCAAAAATGTGCAGGACTAATTGTCAATGGCGATACTGTTTTTATTGGTTCTGGGACGACTACAGACTTTATTGGCGACTATCTGGACGATAAAGATATCAGCATTGTCACCAATTCCCTGCCCATTTTTGAGAAGTTGAAGGACAATCCGAATTTTGATTTGATTCTAATCGGCGGGCGATACCGAGTTAAAACCCAGACTTTTGTCGGTCAGTTTGCCAATAATCTTTTGCGGGAAATTAAGGTTTCTAAAGCCTTTATCGGGGTAAATGGTATTGATGGCTACAATGTAACCACAGCCAATGAAGAAGAAGGAAATGGGAATGCCATTATTCTCAATAATGCGATTGAAAAATATATCGTTGCTGACAACAGCAAGTTTGACAGCTACTCCTTCTATACTTTTTACCGCTTGGATAATATAGATGCGGTGATAACGGATGAAAATCTCTCACCCAAAGTTAGAGAGAAGTACAATTCCTATACCAGCCTTTTGTAAAGGAGCTTAGATTAGCCTCTTTAGTAGTTTCTCTACGAAAACAAACGTCACGATTCTGTGACGTTTGTTTTTTTATATAAGAAACCTGAAGCAAGTGTTGTAAATTACTTGTTAAATCACAACACCCAATAGACATATCTTTTGTTAGCAAACAATAAAGTCTGAATTCAAACAGAATATGCAAACAAATAATATAAAAAATAACACAATAAACCATTGACACCATTATATCATAATGATATAATGAATTCACAAACAAAAAGAAACAAGGCGAGGTGGTCTAATGGAACTTGCTCAATTGTTTGATGAAGAGTTGATTTTTTGCCTAACTGCAGAGAGTCAAGAAGAACTTTTTCATCAAGTGGCGGATTTGCTGGAAGAAAGAAAAATCGTAAAGTCTTCCTATCGTGAAGCGCTTCTGGAGAGGGAAAAGTCATTTCCGACAGGATTGGATATGGAGTTTTTAGGTAAAGATTTGCCAAATGTGGCCATTCCTCATACGGATATTGAGCACAACTTAACTGAAAATGTGGTGGTCGCGAAACTAGACCGACCAGTGACTTTTCATAATATGATTACTCCTGCACAGACCGTTGAAGTGTCGCTCTTGTTCTTCATTATCAACCATTCGAGCTCGAGTCAGACTAATATTTTAGCACAGCTGATGGATTTCTTCACTAGTGATGGAAATTTAGCTGGTTTAGCTCATTTAAACTCTGAGGAAGAGTTGTTTCAATATATTTCAAATGTCATTAAATAAATAAATCGGAGGATTTTATTATGATTAAAATTTTAGCAGCCTGCGGAGCAGGAGTAAACTCAAGCCACCAAATCAAAAGTGCCCTTGAGGAAGAGTTGTCAAACCGCGGTTATGATGTTCATTGTGATGCGGTCATGGTCAAGGATGTTAACGAAGACCTGATGCAAGGCTATGATATCTTTACGCCGATTGCAGCGACTGATTTAGGATTCACACCAGAAATTCCAGTGATTGAAGCAGGCCCAATTCTTTTTAGAATTCCAGCTATGAGTGCGCCGGTCTATGATAATATCGAAGCGGCTATTAAAGAACATGGCTTAAGTTAAAGGATTAAAATAAAAATAAATCGGGAGGTTTTTTATGAATGCTATCATTGATATAGCGAATAAGTTCTTCGATCCCATTATCAAAATGGGTGGCCCAATTGTCATGTTGATTATCTTGACAGTTCTTGCACTTTTATTTGGCGTGAAATTTTCCAAAGCGCTGGAGGGTGGGATTAAGCTGGCCATCGCTTTGACTGGTATCGGAGCTATCATCGGCATGCTGAATGGTGCTTTCTCAGCTTCGCTCGCAAAATTCGTTGAAAACACAGGGATTCAGCTTAATATCACGGATGTCGGCTGGGCTCCTTTGGCAACGATTACTTGGGGTTCTCCATGGACCTTGTACTTCTTGCTCATCATGCTGATTGTCAATGTTGTGATGTTGGCGCTGAAGAAAACAGACACTCTGGATGTCGATATCTTTGATATTTGGCATTTGTCTATCACTGGCTTGCTCATCAAGTGGTATGCAGATAACAATCATGTCAGTCCAGCTGTGTCATTGCTGATTGCGACGGCGGCGGTTGTCTTGGTCGGTGTTTTGAAAATCATCAACTCAGACTTGATGAAACCAACTTTTGATGATCTGCTAAATGCACCAAGTTCATCTCCGATGACATCTACTCACATGAACTATATGATGAACCCTGTCATCATGGTTTTGGATAAGATTTTTGATAAATTCTTCCCTTGGTTGGACAAATATGACTTCGATGCTGCAGCCTTGAACAAGAAAATCGGTTTCTGGGGTTCTAAATTCTTTATCGGTTTCCTTCTCGGTGTGGTCATCGGTATCATGGGAACTCCGCACCCAGTAGCAGGTGTAGAAGATGGCGATACCTGGCAATTAGTCATCAAAGGATGGTTGTCTCTCGGTTTGACTGCTGGTGTCTGCTTGGAACTCTTCTCTTTGATTGGTTCTTGGTTTATCGCCGCTGTAGAGCCTTTGTCACAAGGGATTACAAACGTTGCAACCAAACGTTTGCAAGGTCGTAAATTTAATATCGGTTTGGACTGGCCGTTTATCGCTGGTCGTGCAGAAATCTGGGCCTGCGCTAACGTGCTTGCTCCAATCATGCTGATCGAAGCAGTTTTGCTTTCTAAAGTAGGAAATGGTATCCTGCCACTGGCTGGTATCATTGCAATGGGTGTGACGCCTGCTCTTCTGGTAGTTACACGTGGTAAGCTCTTGCGTATGATTGTCTTTGGAAGTCTTTTGCTACCGCTCTTCCTGTTATCAGGGACTCTCATTGCACCATTTGCAACAGAACTTGCTAAAGGTGTTGGTGCCTTCCCTGAAGGAGTCAGCCAATCTCAATTAATCACTCACTCTACACTAGAAGGACCGATTGAAAAGCTGTTGGGCTGGACTATCGGTAATACCACAACTGGTGATATTAAAGCAATCATTGGTGCCGTTATCTTCCTCGGTGCTTATGTTGGAATCTTTGCTTGGTACAGAAAGCAAATGATCAAACGGAATGCAGAATATGCAGCAAATAAAAAATAAGACTCTGCTGCTAGGGATGAAGTTTCCTTGCTATGAGTCATAAAATAGAGAAATATACTATATTGTAAAACGAATAAAATCAGGCTTTGCTTCTAGAAGAGGCGAAGCCTAGTTTTTTAAATGGACTCTTTGTCAAATTTTCCTGCTATTTTGTTAGCAATTTCGCTAGTTTGATCTTCAATTTCCAACTCCAAGCAGTGTTTGTTGATATGGCCTGCTGAAGTTTTATTTCAAACTGAAAAACGAAACCTGATAAATCTTGAACGTGCAACTATCGAATTTCTCAAGAAATTGCTGATTTCATAATTTTTAATTTCTTTTACGAATATTAGGTTAGGAGGAATTAAAATGTACAACAAAGTTATCGTTATTGGTCGTTTGACGGCCACACCTGAATTGCATAAAACGGCTAATGAGAAATCAGTTGCTCGGGCAACAGTAGCGATTAATCGTCGTTATAAAGGTCAAAATGGTGAAAGGGAAGCTGATTTTGTTAATATCGTCGTTTGGGGGAAATTGGCAGAAACTCTGGCTAGCTATGCAACCAAGGGTAGTTTGATTTCGATTGATGGGGAATTGCGTACCCGCCGTTATGAGAAAAATGGCAGCAACCACTATGTGACAGAAGTGCTCTGTCAAAGTTTCCAACTTCTAGAAAGTCGGGCTCAGCGAGCTCTTCGTGAAAATAATAGCAGCGCTGATTTAGCAGATCTTGTCCTAGAGGAAGAGGAATTACCCTTTTAAGAATACAAAGAGATAGAGGAACCCTCTGTCTCTTTATTTATTATAGGGGCCAGGAAACGTTTTGCTTTTTCGTTTGATTATAATATAATGAATGTAAGTGAAGTGTTAAATGAGCGCAGCTGACTAGGAGATAGAAATGGTATTAAGTAAGGGAAAAAAGAGGATTCAGACTTGCCAGAAATGTGCTCTCTGGTCTGTTTTTGTGCTGGCAATCTGTTGTCTTGCTTTCATCTACTTTAAAGGAAGCATGCCCGACAGCGGTCAAGTTAAAATCGGGGCAACCTATATGACCATGAATAATGATTTTTATAAAACCTTGAATGCTGAATTGGAGAAAAAAACCAATCAACAGGGGAGTAGGCTCTATGTTCGTGATTCGGAGTTGGATGAGGGGAAGCAAAGCCAGCAAATTACTTATTTTATCAAAGAAAAGGTTGATGTTATCGTTATCAATCCAGTAAAGAGCGACAGCCCAGATATTATCAGGGCTTTGAATGAAGCTAAAAAAGCGGGCATTCGCATTATCGTGGTAGATGCGCCGATGAATAAGCAGGTAGTTGTTGACACGACCATCGTATCGGACAACTATCAAGCGGGAGTTTTGATTGCTAAAGATATGATGAGTCGGCTTTCCGAGGCTGATATTCTTGTGCTTGAACACCGGAATGCCATCTCAGCCATGGATCGCGTACAGGGGTTTCTGGATACCATCAAAGGACATCCAACCTATCGGATTGTTTCTCAATTGGAAACCTTGGGGCAGACCGAAGAAAGCATGCCTCAGGTCAAAAGTGCCTTGGATAATGGGTTAGAATTTAATGTCGTTATGGCTCTCAATGACCGTGCTGCAATCGGTGCTTTGGCTGCAATCAAGGAACAAGGAGTGGCAGAAAAAATTTATATTTATGGAGTTGACGCTTCCCCAGATATTAAGAATTTTTTGGCCAATACGAACGACATTCAAGGAACGGTGGCCCAGTCTCCTGTTCAGATGGGACGAAAGGTGGCAGAGGTGATTGAGCTGCTGCGGGAAAAGAAGTCCTGTGACAGCCAGTATCTGATACCAGTCCGCTTGATTAACAAGGACAATATTGGTGAGTATCCAATTACAGGGTGGCAGTGATGAAAGCAAAAAAAAGCATTTTTTACAGTAAAATAGCTCTAATGGTCATCAATTTTATAGCCATTGTCTATAATGCTTCGATTTACCTCTTTGCAACCAATTATGTCGTAACAAAAGGGTTCAGTCACTCGCTTTTGGAGCGTTTGGATGCCATTCCAGGATCGCCTAGTTTCACTTTCCTGATTTCTATTATCTTTTATGCCTGCCTGCTGCTGGTGATGTACTATCGGGAAAAGCATCCCGATCAGCTATCTGTTTACGATAAGGTGACCATGATTGAAATTTTGCTGATGCTGGTCATCTTTACTGCCCTGCATTCGTCATACAATGGGCTGATTCTCCTCGTCTTTGCAGATATTTTCTATGGCTCTAAAGAGTTCAATGCTTCCAAGGACAAAAAATACTGGTTCTCCTTTATTATTTTGAGTTTTAGTATGTTGCTATTGTCAAACTACGACCTGCTGTCGCTCTTTGTCAAACTGCCCTCATTGGATACCTATATTCGTTTCTATCCAGAATCTACACGATTGCTGCTGCTTTTTGGCAAGAACTTTCTTTTCTCCCTCAATATTGTCGTCTTTATGATTTCCTTGCTCTTTTATATCATGTCGGCGATTACAGAGCGGCATCGGATTGAGGAGGAGCTCCGCATGGCTTCTCAGGCCAATCGGGAGCTGAATAGCTATCTAGCCTTGTCAGAAAAAATTGCTGAAGACCGAGAAAGAAAACGAATTGCCCGTGAGATTCATGATACACTGGGGCATGCTTTGACGGGTATCTCGGCGGGAATTGATGCCATCAAGGTTCTAGTGGACATTGACACCGAGCGAGCCAAGGAGCAACTTAACAATGTCTCGGTTGTTGTTCGTGACGGGATTAGGGATGTCCGAGGTTCGCTCAATAAAATGCGGCCGGGAACTCTGGAGAATAATAGTCTGAAAGAGGCTTTGCTAAAGATTATCCGGGAGTATGAGGCAATTTCCAATTTGGATATTCATTTTCTCTATGAATGGGATACTATTGATTTAGACATTGCTAAAGAAGATATTGTTTTCCGCATCATTCAAGAGTCAATTACGAATTCGGTGCGTCATGGCCATGCTAGGACTATTTGGATTGAGTTGTTAGAAAAAGAAAATTATATTATGATTATTCGAGATGATGGTGTAGGTTTTGATGAATTACACTATGGCTATGGTTTGAAACAAATGCAGGAACGGTTGGCTATTATTGGTGGCAAGGTTCATTTTGAAAATCGTGAAGGTTTTTATACCTACATTGAAATCCCCAAAATAGGAGGTTGGAATGATTAAAGTTTTAATTGCAGACGATCAGGCTCTAATCCGAGAATCGCTGCAGATTATTCTGTCAGCTCATACAGATATCGAAGTGGTGGGAACAGCCAGTGATGGAAAAGAAGTGTTGGAGAAACTTCAGCGGCTTCGTCCGGATGTGATTTTGATGGATATCCGCATGCCAGTCATGGATGGTGTGCTCTGTACCAAGGCTGTCAAGGAGCAGTATCCGGATGTTAAGATTATCATCCTGACAACCTTTGACGACGATGAATTTATCTTCTCTGCCTTAAAATACGGCGCGTCTGGCTATATTCTCAAGGGGGTTTCGACAGAAGAGCTTCACGAAGCCATTCAGACAGTCTATCGAGGCGGAGCCATGATCAATCCCAATATTGCTACCAAGGTCTTCAAAATCTTTTCACAGATGGCCCAGTCCAACTTTGCTATCACAGTGTCGGAGGAAAATGTAGAGGACATGAGCCGGACGGAGTGGAAGATTATCCAGCAGATAGGCTTTGGGATTTCTAATAAGGAGATCGCGGCCAAGCTTTATCTGTCGGAAGGAACAGTACGCAACTACCTATCAGGGATTCTGTCTAAACTGAATTTGCGTGACCGAACTCAGTTAGCTATTTGGGCGGTTCAGACAGGAGTGACCCAGCGGGATTTTAGCAAGGGAAATGACAAATGAAGTGGCGATTCAGGTATTTGATTGTTCTTGTTTTGATTATTGTTTCTGCTATTTTAAGCTTTGCTCTCTGGTCGTCTAGTCAGGAAAAAATCCTGCGCATCGGTGTTTATGCCGGTTCCAACTGGGATGTACCCAACAGTAGGGAAAATAGAGTGCTGGACGATTTGATAGAAGAATTTGAGAAAAATCACCCTCATGTGAAAGTGGTTTATGAAAGTGGTATTCCTAAGAAAGACTACGGTGATTGGCTAGCAGAGAAGATTCTTGAGGGAGAGCAGCCGGATCTTTTTATGGTGCCAGAAAATGATTTCTCCATGTTGGCCTCAACTGGAGCGCTTAAAACACTAGACTCCCTGATAGCGGATGAGCAGAAAGAGGCATTTTATCCGGTGGCTTATGAGGCTGGGCAATATCAGGGAGTCAGCTATGCACTTCCGGTCGAGAGCAATCCTATCATGATGTGCGTCAATAAAGACTTGCTAGAAAAAGAAGGGATCAACATTCCGGAGTCAGGATGGACGTTGGCTGATTTCTATGAGATTTGCAAGAAAGTGACCAAGGATACCAATGGAGATGGTGTAGTGGATCAATACGGCATTACGGATTATACCTGGCAGCAGGCTCTGGTCGCTTACGGTGGCCATCTCACGGCTAAATCTGGCATCAATGTAGACAGTGCTGAAATGCACCAGGCTCTGTCCTTTATGAGTAAACTAGAGACTCTCAATCAGCATTATCAAGTCACTTCTAATGATTTTGACGAGGGGAAGGTGGCCTTTTATCCTATGAGTCTGGCCCAGTATCGAACCTACAAACCTTATCCTTACCATGTTGCCAAATATTCTAGTTTTTCTTGGACCTGTATTTCCATGCCGACAGCTAGTCCAGAAGTTTATGGCACTCAAGTAAAGACTTCTCTCTTTGCTATGTCTTCCAACACCAAGCAGGAAAAACTAGCTTGGGAGTTCATGTTGCTCCTGTCGCAAAATGAAAAAAGTCAGCAGGAATTATTTGAAAAATCGCAAGGAACCTCAGTCTTACCAACTGTGGTAAAAAGCCAGCAGACCAGAGAAATCTTGCAGGCAGATGACTTCGGCTTGGATTCTCTGACTTCTGAGAGGTTGGATCACATGATGGAGCGTTCCATCATGGATATCGGACAAGAAGTTGATCGCCAGACCTTGGAAAGGATTGATTATTTGATTAAGGAAGCCTTAGGAAATCAAGAAATTGACAGTGCCCTTCCAAGTATTCAAAAAGAAATTGAAAGCAGATAGTTTTCTGCTTTTTTTATTTATAGCAGGTTAGCTTTGATTTCAGCCGAACCTGTGCTCGCTTGTAATCCGTTAATAAATAGAAAGACCCTTTTTTCTAAGTTGCCTAGACCAATATGACATTTGTCATATCTAAACTAACATTTGTCATCTTTTCAAAGTGACATTTGACAATGGGAAAGCGGTTTCGTTTTTTGTACAATAGAATCAAGAAAATAAGGAGGCAAGAAGCATGAAATATCTTGTACTGGTCAGTCATGGGGGGCTAGCTGAAGGCGTACAGAGCTCCTTGAAGATGTTTGCCGGGGATAAAACAGACCAAATCATCGCCGTGGGTCTAAAAGAGGGAAAATCAGTCGATGATTTTGCTCTTGATTTCCGTCAAGCCTTGGCAGGTTTAGAAGCAGATGATTCTGTCTTGGTTTTAGCCGATATTGTGGGAGGAAGTCCTCTGACAACAGCGGCTAGTGTCCTAGCGGAATTAGGCAAATTAGATTCGGCAGTCATTCTTGGAGGGCTGAATCTGACGATGGGGCTCACTGGGCTTGTGATGAAGGATATGCTGGAAGGCAAAGACCTTGCTCAGACGATTCTTTCAGAAGCGACGGCAGCCTTGCAGGAGTTTGAAGTCTCATCAGACGATGATGAAGAAGACGACGACATTTAAAAGGGTTATTCATTTACTAAATTAGATAGGAGATTCAAAATGGTAGTAACATTTGTACGGATTGACGACCGCATGATCCACGGTCAAACTGTCACTCGTTGGGCTAAGGAATATCCTTGCGATGGGCTGATTGCAGTCAATGATGCAGCGGCAAGCAACAAAGTTTTGATCCAAGCCTACAAAGGGGCTTCTGACAAGAAAACTTTCGTTTGGACCAAGGAAGCCTTCAAAGAAAAATCTGGCAAGGTAACTGAATCTGACAGCCGCTATTTCTTGATTACCAAAAATCCGATTGATATGAAAGAAATCTTGGTGGACCAAGGCTATGTGCCAGGCAATGTTAAAGAAATCATCGTCGGACCAGCCAATGACCGTCCAGGAGCTGTCAAGCTGGGCAACAATCAATCCATCACACAAGAAGAAGCTGAAGCGATTGAAGCGATTGAAAAAGCAGGTTATAAGGTAAAATTCCAGCTGCTTCCAGACGTTTCCATCGGTTACTGGAGCGATTTTAAATCTAAATTTGGTTTTTAAACAGGAGCAGAGACTAAGCAGGACAAAGTTTTGGACTTTCTATAACCTTGCTAGGCAAGGACTGTTTGAGGGAGTTAGAACTGGGTGCCTGCGACTGCTCAATCTTACTTAAAGGAGAAAGATTATGACAATTTCTTGGTTGCAAGCCGCAATACTCGGTATCTTTGCTAGTTTGTCTTCTATGCCGGGTATGGGTGGCTCAAGTATTGGTAACTATACACTTGGACGTCCGCTTGTTGGGGGACTCGTATGTGGTTTGATTTTAGGAGATGTTAGTCTCGGGATCGTCTGTGGGGTGGCCATGCAGTTGGTGTATATCGCACTGGTAACACCTGGCGGTACTGTTTCGGCTGATGTCCGTGCAGTTTCTTACATCGGTATTCCTTTGGCAATGGTTGCGATCAAGTCACAAGGGATTTCAGATGCTCAGCAGGCTGCTGACTTTGCAAAATCAATGGGTGTGCTAGTGGGTACGTTGGGAACGGTTCTCTTCTACGGAACAGCGACGATGAACTTGGTATGGCAGCACATGGGCTGGAAAGCAGTCGAACAGGGAGAATACAAAAAATTGTATGCAGTTGACTGGTATCTTCCATGGGTTTCCCACTTCCTCTTCTCTTTCTTGCCAACTCTGATTCTTTGCCGTTACGGTGCTGATGCCGTTACAGCTTTGAAAGATGCCCTCCCAATGGATGGTCTGCCAATGAAAACCCTCTTTACAGTAGGTTCTCTCCTTCCGTGTGTCGGTATTGCGATTCTCTTGAAACAAATCGTTGAAAAGGTGACAGACTTTGTCCCATTCTTCGTTGGCTTTACCTTGGCTGCCTCACTTGGACTCAACCTTGTGTCTAGTGCAGTTGTATCACTGATCTTTGCTCTGCTCTTCTATGAAGTACAGATGGCGAAAAATGCCAAAGCCAGTGCTGTGGCAGTAGGTGATTTTGACGATGATGACGAGGAGGATATCTAAGATGGCAACTAAAAAAATATCTAAAAAAACACTGACCAAATCATTCCACCACTGGTACTATGGTCACTTGACCTGCTTCTCTCAAGAGCACATGCAGACTTTTGGCTATTTGACCTCCATGCTGCCAATCGTGGAAGAATTGTACGATACGAAAGAAGAGCAAGCACGCTCTATGCACACTTATACAGCCTTCTTCAACACAGAACCTCAGCTGGGTACTCTGGTCGTTGGGATCACAGCTGGTCTGGAAGAAGCGCGTGCCAATGGTGCAGAAGCGGTAAATGACGAAACCATCAACGGACTTCGGGCTGGGTTGATGGGGCCGGTTGCCGGTATCGGTGACTCTCTGGTCGTTGGGACCCTGATTCCAGTTATTTTGGGGATCTCAATGGGGCTTTCAAATGGAGGCTCACCGATCGGTGCCATCTTCTATATCCTAGTTTGGAACCTGCTGGCTTATTTCGGTATGCGTTTTGCTTACTTTAAAGGTTATGAACTGGGAGATAAGGCCGTTGAATTTCTAGTAGGAGAACAAGGTCAAGCTATCCGTAAATCTGTTGGGATTGTTGGTGGTATGGTTATCGGTGCTGTTGCAGCAACTTGGGTACCAATCAAAACTGCCTTTCAATTGACCAATCCGGGTGAAAAAGAGCCTTACCTTGTCCTGCAAGACAAATTAGACGGTGTTTATCCAGGCCTCTTGACAGCTGTCTTTATCGTATTTTGCTGGTGGCTCATGGCCAAGAAGAACCTTTCTCCAATCAAAGTGATGCTCATTCTAGTTGTTATCGCCTTCCTTGGAGTACTGGCAGGCTTCTTTAACCCAGGTCTCCAATATTAAGAAAAAGAGGTAAAATCATGACAGAACAAGAATTGATTCAAGGCTATGAAACAGAAATTCGATACCAAAAGCATATGATTGAAAATCTCGGACGCTGGTTTAGTCTCTTCTTTACCATTGCCAGTATCGGTTTTGTCCTGATCTATCTCTTTCATCGAACCAATCTGCTTCTTTTCATCGTAGGAGTCATCTTGGCTATTTTGGGAATCCTTGCCATGCTAGTTTTTGGCTATGGCATCTACAAGGGTAGACTGAATTTACAAAAGGTCATTGATGATTTTGAAGAGAAGCTGAGGTTAGCTCAATAAGGTTTCCATTTAACTTTCCCCCAAAAAAACTTTGTCATTTGGCAAAGTTTTTTTCTTGACTATTTCTGACCAAGTGATACAATATTAACTATAGATTAGCACTCGTATATACAGAGTGCTAAAATTCAATCTTTGGAGGAAAACCATGTTAAAACCGTTAGGTGACCGTGTGGTCTTAAAAGTAGAAGAAAAAGAACAGAAAGTTGGTGGCTTTGTCATTGCTGGTGCAGGGCAGGACGCGACAAAAGAAGCGAAAGTCATCGCAGTCGGCCAAGGCATCCGTACGCTCAATGGAGAATTGGTCGCACCAAGTGTCAAGCCAGGTGATAAGGTTTTAGTTGAAAGCCATGCTGGCATTGAAGTCAAAGATCAGGATGAGAAATTCCTAATCGTTGGAGAGGCAAGCATTCTTGCAATTGTGGAGTAAAAATCTAAGAAAGAGGTTTAAAAATGGCAAAAGATATTAAATTTTCATCAGATGCACGCAGTGCAATGGTTCGTGGTGTGGATATTTTAGCAGATACTGTCAAGGTAACCTTGGGTCCTAAAGGTCGCAATGTTGTTTTGGAAAAATCTTTTGGCTCACCCCTCATCACCAATGACGGTGTGACCATTGCCAAGGAAATCGAATTGGAAGATCATTTCGAAAATATGGGTGCCAAATTAGTGTCAGAAGTTGCTTCAAAAACCAATGATATCGCTGGAGACGGAACAACGACTGCTACTGTATTGACCCAAGCTATTGTCCGCGAAGGCATCAAAAACGTCACTGCTGGTGCCAACCCAATTGGTATCCGCCGCGGGATTGAAGCAGCAGTTGCAACTGCGGTCAGCGCTCTGAAAGAAACGGCAATTCCGGTTTCTAACAAGGAAGCGATTGCTCAGGTTGCTGCCGTATCTTCTCGCAGTGAGAAAGTCGGTGAGTACATTTCTGAAGCTATGGAAAAAGTTGGCAATGACGGAGTCATTACTATCGAAGAGTCCAAAGGGATGGAAACCGAGCTGGATGTTGTAGAAGGAATGCAGTTTGACCGTGGCTACCTGTCTCAATACATGGTGACGGATAGTGAAAAAATGGTGGCTGATCTGGACAACCCTTATATCTTGATTACAGACAAGAAAATTTCTAACATTCAAGAGATTCTGCCATTGTTGGAAAGTATTTTGAAAACCAACCGTCCGCTCTTGATTATTGCAGATGATGTGGATGGTGAAGCTTTGCCAACATTGGTTCTTAATAAGATTCGTGGTACCTTCAATGTAGTGGCTGTTAAAGCACCAGGTTTTGGTGACCGTCGCAAGGCTATGCTGGAAGACATTGCCATCTTGACAGGCGGTACAGTGATTACAGAAGATCTTGGTCTGGAGCTCAAAGATGCGACCATTGAAGCGCTTGGACAAGCTTCTAAAGTCACTGTTGATAAGGATAGCACTGTGATTGTCGAAGGATCTGGCAATCCTGAAGCCATTGCCAATCGTGTGGCCGTTATCAAATCACAAATCGAAAGTACAACTTCTGAATTTGATCGTGAAAAACTGCAAGAACGTCTGGCTAAATTGTCCGGTGGTGTGGCGGTGATTAAGGTCGGAGCTGCAACCGAAACCGAACTCAAAGAAATGAAGCTCCGCATCGAAGATGCCCTTAATGCAACCCGTGCCGCAGTGGAAGAAGGAATCGTGTCTGGTGGGGGTACAGCCTTTGTCAGCGTATTGGGTGCAGTAGCTGCCCTTGAATTAACAGGTGATGAAGCGACTGGCCGTAACATCGTCCTTCGTGCTTTGGAAGAGCCTGTCCGTCAAATCGCTCTGAATGCAGGCTTTGAAGGCTCAATCGTCATTGACCGCCTGAAAAACTCTGAAGCAGGTACAGGCTTTAATGCAGCGACCGGAGAATGGGTGAACATGATTGAAGCTGGGATTATTGACCCAGTTAAGGTGACCCGTTCTGCCTTGCAAAATGCCGCTTCAGTTGCTAGCTTGATTTTGACAACAGAAGCTGTTGTAGCCAATAAACCAGAACCTGCGCCAGCAGCACCAGCTATGGATCCAAGCATGATGGGCGGCATGATGTAATTGATAAAAATAATTTTTTAAAATAGTATACATAAAACTACAGAAGAATGTAAAACTTGAAAGAGATCAAGATTTGACAATCATTCTGTAGTTTTTGTTTTTCCCCCAGTTATTTAGACTGCTTACTGAGTTATTTTTTTGTTTTCAGATGATAGACCGCAATGCTTTAGGAGGGGCTTTCGTCACTAAAAGCGTAGAAGCATTCAACATATAAATGGAGTGATTACGAGTTAGATGCAGTAAAAAAACCAGCGTTTTGAGGCGCTGGTTTTCATAGGATTGATGATTCATGTGCGGGGGCACTTGTTTGGCGAGTGCCTATTCTTATTTTCGATAGAGACGGTCATACTGATAAACTGGATCCATGGTCACATGGATGCCTAGTTTGCGCAGGACATTTTTGTCTTCATCAGTCAGCATCACGGTCGAATGAGCTTCGCTGCCCTTGAGATTGCCCAACTGTTGCATAGCGTGTGCGGCATCTTGATTTTCCATGGCTGTGATCGCCAGAGCCATCAAGATTTCGTTTGAGTGGAGGCGAGGATTGCGGCTACCTAGATGATTGATTTTCAGACCTTGGATTGGCTTGACATACTCGGGTTCAATCAGCTTGGTCTCTTTGGCAATATTGGCTAATTTCTTAATGGCATTAATCAAGACAGCAGCTGTAGGGCCAAAGAGCTCAGAGGTCTTACCGGTTACGATTTCACCGTTTGGCAATTCTAAAGCCAGAGCGGGGTCGCCAGTGCTTTCAGCCTTGGCCCGCGCAGCCACGGTTACTTTCCGATCCAGCGGTGTGATGCCCAAGTCGTTCATCAAGAGTTGGATTTTCTTAATAGCAGATTCAGAGACCCGCTCCGCCTTGAAGTCCAGAATAGTTTGGTAGTAGCGGCGGATGATTTCTTGCTGGGAAGCCTCGATAGCAGCGTCATTGTCTACAATGGCAAAGCCGAGCATATTGACGCCCATGTCGGTTGGAGAAGCGTAAGGAGATTTGCCTAGAATGCGCTCTAGCATGCGCTTGAGGACTGGGAAAATCTCAATATCACGGTTGTAGTTGACGGTGGTCTTGCCATAAGTTTGCAGGTGGAAAGGGTCAATCATGTTGACGTCGTCGAGGTCGGCTGTAGCAGCTTCGTATGCTAAGTTGACTGGATGATGCAGGGGCAGATTCCAAACTGGGAAGGTTTCAAACTTGGCATAGCCTGACTTGATGCCATTGATTTGGTCGTGGTACATGTTGGACAAGCAAGTAGCCAATTTACCAGAACCAGGACCAGGTGCGGTCACTACGACTAGATTACGACTGGTCTTGATATAGTCATTCTTGCCCATACCCTCAGGCGAGATGATATGGTCCATATCAGTCGGGTAGCCCTTGATTGGGTAGTGGATGTAGGAGTCAATCCCATTCTTTTCTAACTGGGCTCGGAAGAGATCAGCTGCTGGCTGACTAGCATACTGGGTGATGACCACTGAGCCTACATAGATATCTAGCTCATTAAAGGTATCAATCAGACGCAGAACTTCCTGATCATAGGAAATGCCTAAATCGCCACGTGCCTTCGAGTGCTCGATATTATTAGCATTGATGGCAATGACAATCTCCACTTGGTCCTTGAGCTCTTTGAGCAGCCTAATTTTATTATCCGGCTCATAGCCTGGCAGGACGCGGGCAGCATGGAAGTCTTCCAGCATTTTACCGCCGAATTCCATGTAAAGTTTGCCCTCAAATTGATTGATGCGCTCCAAGATATGGTCGCGCTGCAGGTTTAAGTATTTTTCAGAATCAAAAGCAATTTTTTTCATGTTTGTTTTTACCTCTGCTAAAAATTATAACAAAAGATTAGAGATTTTTGGGTTTTGAAGGTAGAAAACTTGCAAAGATGATCTTCAGTTTATAGAAAAATCACCCGAATGAGTGATAAATCGTTAATAGTTGGTAATTGTATCCACTGTTGAGCGATCCAGCTTTTTGACCAGCGCTTGCAGGAAGGCTTGGGCTTGCAGGAAATCGTCCATGGCATAGAGAGTTTGGTGGGAATGAATGTAGCGAGCGCAGACACCGATTGTGGTAGATGGCACGCCGCCGCTTTGGAGATGGGCAGCACCAGCATCCGTTCCGCCCTTGCCGCAGTAGTATTGATATTTGATACCAGCTTCTTCTGCGGTTGTCAGGAGGAAGTCCTTCATAGCTGGCAGCATGAGATGGCCAGGGTCAAAGAAACGAATCAGCGTTCCATCACCGATAGCTCCTTGGCCGCCATAGATGTCACCTGCTGGGGAGCAGTCCACAGCTAGGAAGACCTCAGGGGCAAATTTTGTCGTAGAAGCATGGGCACCACGCAGGCCAACCTCTTCTTGAACATTGGCGCCGACATAGAGTTGGTTACCTAGTTCTTGCCCAGATAAGGCTTGAATCAATTCGCTGACCATAAGGACGCCGTAGCGGTTGTCCCAGGCTTTAGAGATGATATTTTTTCCGTTAGCTGTGAGAATAGCAGAGCTGTCTGGCACGATGGTGTCTCCCGGACGGATACCATAGCTTTCAGCTTCTGCCTTGTCCGCAAAGCCGCCGTCAAAGACAATATCGCCAATCTGTGGCATGACTGGTCCGCCAGTACTGCGTGTCAGATGAGGAGGAACAGAGCCTGAGATAACAGGGATTTCCCGACCTTCACGGGTAAAGAGTTTGAAGCGTTGGCTGCTCACGACTAAAGGATTCCAGCCACCGATTTCCACTACGCGGAAAGTCCCATCAGGTTTGATTTCGCTGACCATAAAGCCAACCTCGTCCATGTGAGCCGCGACTAAAACACGAGGAGCATTTTCGGCTTGGGAATGCCGAACTCCAAAGATGCCACCTAGACCATCGGTAATGATCTCATCAACGTGAGGCGTGATTTTTTCTCGCAGATAATTGCGAACGGGTCCTTCGTGCCCAGAAATAGCAGAAAGCTCTGTTACTTCCTTGATTTTTGAAAATAAGTCAGACATAAATTTACCTTCTTTCTGCCTCTATTTTATCACTTTTTCAAAGGGAATAACAGGTTGGATTAAAAGAAGATAAGAAATCTATAATATTGTTTGTCGCCTCTGCTCTTTTGTGTTAAAATATTCTACATGAAAGCTAAAAAAATTATTTTAACCACAACCGCCCTTTTGGGAGCTAGTGCCTTGGCCTTTGGAGCTGCTAAGGTCGTGCAGGAGCAGAAAAGATTACGCAATAGAGAAGAAATTGTTCGGACTGTACGGGACTTTTTTTCTAGTCGTGGACCAATCGCAACAGTCTATGTAGAGCTTTATGAGTCAACCGACAGTCGTATGGTCGGAGGAGTTGTTCTAGAAGACGACCGTCATTTTACCTTCGTCTATGAGAATGGGCAGCTGACTTACGAGGAAGAGTGATGATTATTCCCCAAAATATAGAGGAACTGGCTTCTTATGTAGAGCATAGGGGAAAGACTGTCTTCTTTTTTACGGCTGACTGGTGCGGAGACTGCCGATTTATCAAGCCTTTCCTGGCGGAAATTGAAGCTGAAAATCCTGAGTTTACTTTTGTTGAGGTGGATCGGGATCAGTATATGGCTGTGGGCAAAGAATGGGATGTTTACGGGATTCCGAGTCTAATCGTTGTGGAAAACGAGCGAGAAATTGGTCGGTATGTCAATCGCGACCGCAAGACCAAGAGTCAAATAAATGATTTTTTAGCGAATTTATAAGAAGTTTTTAAAAGTATTTTGGAGGAATAGATGATTTTTACATACAACAAAGAGCATGTCGGAGATGTCCTCATGATTATTGCTGCCGATAATCAGGGAGCCAAACTGACCGCTGAGCGCAAAGGAAATGTCGCGCGTATTTATCGGGAGGATAACGGTCAAACAGTGGCTTGGAATATTTTCCAGGTGTCTAATCGGATGAATATTGAAGGCTGTGGCCAAGTTTATCTGACGGACGAACAAGTCGCGGTTCTCAACCAAGAGTTGACTGAAGAAGGCTTTGTGGCTGAGCTGATTAATGACCATGAACCGAAATTTGTTGTTGGGGAGATCCTTGAAATGGTGGCCCATCCTGACAGTGACCACCTCAATATTTGTCAAGTACAGGTGGCAGCCGATAAGGCGGTTCAAATCGTTGCTGGTGCCCCTAATGCCAAGGTTGGTCTCAAGACGATCGTGGCTTTGCCTGGCGCTATGATGCCGAAAGGTAATCTTATCTTTCCTGGTGAACTTCGGGGCGAAAAGAGTTTCGGTATGATGTGCAGTCCGCGCGAGCTTCAGCTGCCAAATGCGCCGCAAAAACGTGGCATCATTGAATTGGCTGATAGTGAAACGGTCGGAGCGGCTTTTGACCCTGCTAAACATTGGCAAGCATAGATTAAAAATTCTCAAAGAGATTTTAAAAATCTTTTTGAGTTTTTTCTTTTTGCTTATTTGACTGCATTGCTCAACAAATATGGCCGATAAGGCTAACCAAGTCAGTAATGAAGAACAGGCAAAAGCTGTGTTTTCTTTATCTGTAAGGAGGTTAGACAAACTCAGAAAGTCCCATTCTTTTGCTCATTTTTGCGTTTTTTACTAATTTGAATCATCAAATGTTTTTAGACGTTCATTCAGCCCTTTTCCTTTTAAAATCCGAACATTTTCGGTATAATAAAAGTCAAAGATAGTCAATGTTAGACATTTGGTTTTGAGATGAGCTGTTTTATCGACTGAGGAAACTAGAAAGGCAAGCTATGAGCGCAAAAAACACATCAGACAGTATTGAAGAATATATCAAGTCCATTCTGGCTCAGGCTGGTATTGTCGAGCTGAAGCGAAGTGAACTAGCTGATGTTTTTCAGGTGGTTCCCAGTCAAATTAACTATGTTATCAAGACTCGCTTTACAGAAAGTCGCGGTTACATTGTGGAAAGCAAGCGCGGTGGTGGCGGTTATATCCGGATTGGTAAGATAGAGTTTTCAGATCGGCATCAAATGTTCTGCGATTTATTTGACAATGTGGGAGAGCGAATCAGCCAGCAAATTTTTACAGATGTGATTCAACTGTTATTCGATGAGAAGATAATGACGGAACGTGAGGGAAATCTTCTTCTTGCGACTGCTTCGGATCTGGTGTTGGGGAATGATGCGCCAGCCATACGAGCCCGCATGTTGAAGAAAATTTTACAGCAATTAGACAGAAAGGGAATGTAACCATAGATGAAATATTCAAAAGCCTTAATTGAAAGTTTGGAGGCGGCTCAGATTTTAGCGGGCCATTTTGATACGGATTATTTGGAGTCTTGGCATTTGCTGATTGCCTTGGCCAACAATCCTTACAGTGTAGCAGGTTCTGTTTTAAACGAATTTCCGATGGAGATTGATGATTTTGAGGAAGCTGCTTTGCAGATTACTGGGCAGAAGTATCAGGAGAATGGGCGTTTTGATCTTTTGCCATTTTCTCACAGAATGGAAGAACTATTTGCCCAAGCTACTCAGATTGCCGAGGCTATTCACGCTAAAAGTCTAGGAACCGAGCATGTTTTGTTAGCTATTCTGTTTGATCAGGGTACCTTGGCAGCTAGAGTCCTAGAATCTACTGGTTTTAGCTATGATGATAAGGACAATGGTCCGAAAATCAGTAATCTTCGCAAGCTCTTAGAACAACGTGCCGGCTGGGGCAAAGAAGAAATCAAGGCTATCCGCAGTCTGAATAAGGGGATGATGGCGGTCAAGCAAACAATGGCGAATATGATGGGCATGCCTCCTTCAATTAGCGGCGGTCTGGAAGACTATACTCGAGATTTGACAGAACTGGCTCGGACTGGTCGCTTGGAACCAGTCATCGGACGGGATGAGGAAATTTCTCGGATGATTCAGATTCTTAGTCGCAAGACTAAAAACAATCCGGTACTGGTTGGAGATGCTGGGGTTGGTAAGACGGCTCTGGCTTTGGGCTTGGCTCAACGCGTGGCAACTGGTCAAGTTCCGGCAGAACTTGCTAAGATGCGCGTCTTGGAACTAGACTTGATGAATGTCGTTGCTGGAACTCGTTTTCGCGGAGACTTTGAGGAGCGGATGAACAACATTATCAATGACATCGAAGAAGACGGTCATGTCATTCTCTTTATCGATGAGTTGCATACCATCATGGGGTCTGGCAGTGGGATTGATTCGACCTTGGATGCGGCCAATATCCTGAAACCAGCTTTGGCTCGTGGAACCTTGCGGACAGTTGGAGCTACGACGCAGGAAGAGTATCAGAAACATATCGAAAAAGACGCAGCCCTTTCTCGGCGTTTTGCCAAGGTCACTATTGAAGAGCCTACTATAGCCGACAGCATTGCTATTTTGCAGGGCTTGAGAAAGAGCTACGAAGAGCATCACAAGGTTGTCATCAGCGATCAAGCGATTGAAACAGCAGTCAAGTATGCTCATCGTTATTTAACAAGTAAGCATCTGCCAGATTCTGCCATTGATCTTTTGGATGAGGCTAGTGCAACTGTGCAAAATAAGGGACCGCAGGATTATAAGCAGTCTGATTTGACGCCTTTGGATCAGGCTTTGATGGCTGGGAAGCTGAAAAAAGTCAGCCAGCTACTGGCAAAAGAGCAGGAGCCAGCTGTTTACAAGCTGAAGGTGGAAGAAGGGGATATCTTAGAAACACTTAGCCGCTTGTCTGGTATTCCTGTGCAGAAATTAACTCAGACAGATGCTAAAAAATATCTCAATTTGGAAAAAGAACTGCACAAGCGAGTTATCGGACAGGATGAGGCCGTTTCGGCTGTCAGCCGAGCTATTCGTCGCAATCAGTCGGGCATCCGCACTGGCAAACGCCCAATTGGTTCCTTTATGTTCCTAGGACCAACGGGTGTCGGAAAGACGGAACTGGCCAAGGCTTTGGCTGAAGTTCTCTTTGATGATGAATCAGCCCTGATTCGTTTTGACATGAGCGAGTATATGGAGAAATTTGCAGCCAGTCGCCTCAACGGGGCGCCTCCGGGCTATGTAGGCTATGAGGAAGGCGGCGAATTGACGGAAAAGGTGCGCAATCGACCTTATTCTGTCCTCCTCTTTGACGAGGTGGAAAAGGCTCACCCAGATATCTTTAATGTCCTCTTGCAGGTCTTGGATGACGGCCAGTTGACCGACAGCAAGGGTCGCAAGGTGGACTTCTCCAATACCATCATTATCATGACCAGCAATCTGGGGGCAACGGCCCTGCGGGATGATAAGACGGTTGGTTTTGGGGCGCGTGATATCCGCTTTGATCAGGCCAATATGGAAAAACGCATTCTGGAAGAATTGAAAAAGACCTATCGGCCTGAATTTATCAATCGGATTGACGAAAAAGTAGTCTTCCACAGTCTGTCTGCTGAGGATATGCAGGAAGTTGTCAAGATTATGGTGCAACCGTTGATTAGGAGTCTGGCAGAGCAAGGCATCGTTCTTAAATTCCAAGCTAATGCCCTGAAACTACTGGCTCGGGAAGGTTACGATCCAGAAATGGGAGCGCGACCACTGCGCCGCACCCTGCAGACGCAGGTGGAGGACAAGCTGTCTGAGCTGCTCCTGACAGGAGATTTAGCAGCTGGTCAAACGCTCAAAGTTGGAGTCAAGGCTGGCCAGCTCAAGTTTGAAGTGGCCTAGGGAAGGACTCTTACAATGGAAATTCGTGTGATGACAGAAAAGGATTATGCCTTTGTTTACCAGCTGTGGGTCTCTTGCGCTGGTATGGGTCTCAATAATCTAGATGACTCTGAGGAAGGGATTGCCCGCTTTTTGAAGCGTAATCCTGAGACCTGTCTAGTTGCCTTGGAAGGGGAGAGCTTTATCGGTGCTATTCTAGTTGGAACAGATGGACGTCGGGCGTACATTTATCATACAGCTGTCCATCCAGCCTTTCGTAGAAAAGGAGTGGGCAAGGCTCTGGTTGAACAGGCCTTGTCAGCAGTGAAAAAGCTTGGTATCCATAAAGTATCGCTGGTCGTTTTTGAAAAAAATGAACAAGGCAACAGTTTTTGGCAGGGACTGGGATTTTCAGTCAGAAATGATCTGCTTTACCGAGATCAGGGACTAACAGAACTGATTCGACTGGATACTTGAGCAAGAATCAAGTATTTAAAGGGTTTGTTCAGCTTATAAGAATATGGGACAGCTCCAGAGAATATTGACCAAAAAAGGCGTGACTGCGTTTGTTCGTCATTTTATCCGAACCATTTTTTGTCAACCCTTTTGGCTAATGATTCTATCAAAAAAGAGTGCCAAATCAGCATCCGCATTGTGCTAGAAGGCTGACAAGGTCGAAGGAAAAGATGATTTATTACTTCCATTGACGGTCATGCTTAGGGCGAAGTCAAGGGCCTTCTACTGGATGTACTAGCTCGACGAATAATGGCTCCTAAGGTAGCTAATCCGATCACTGTCAAGGACAGAAACAAGCTGGACATCTACTAACTATCATTTTCTGGTCAAATTTGGAGAATACCTAGCGGAGACTAGAGTCAAGCGGGTGCCCAAGAAAATACCGAGAAAAGTTGATCGGCTGAAAGTAGAAAAAGCAGACTAAAAGAATGCTGATTATTTATTTGAATGACAGGACAGAATGTCCTGTTTTTCGTTTTTAATTACGAATATATAAGTAGAAGCCTATCAACCATGCCAAGAATAGAAAGTTGAAAGGAAGTGATTCGGCATAGATGAAAAGATTTGGAACATTCTTATCTAAATAATTGACAAAGCAAACCTCGAATGTTACAATAACATTACAAAAGGATTTCAAATTATTACAAGGAGAACAAAGATGAAAACAAGGACTTATAGAAAATTAATGACTGTTGCGGTTCTGGCTTCCAGTTTGCTTTTAGGAGCATGTGGTAAGAAAGAAGAAAGCACTATAAGTACTAGCTCTAGCAAGACCGTTCAGGCCTCTTCTAGCTCGAAAACTGCATCATCTAGCAAGATCAGCAGTGCCCCTAAGATTAGCAGTAGCGCTTCCTCAGCAGTAGCAGTTGGCCAGTCTGGCCAAGCTGAAATCCCTGCGAGTCAAGAACAGCCAGCTGTCGAGGTAAGTCAGCCCCAACAAGTCCAGTCTCAGCAGGCTTCAGGCCGACAAAGCATTCAGCCTCAACAGACTCAGCCAGTCCAAGCACCAGAAAGTAACCGCCAACTTCAGAATAAACAGGCAGAAAGTAACGCTCGTTACAAGGGAGTTCTGACCATGGTAGATGGAGATTTCTCAGCAGCAGCTGGTACTTGGAAAGATGCCAACGGAAACACGGTGACCGTTTCAGGCAACGGCCAGTTTACAGTCCAGTCTGCTGATGGAAAGACTGGTAATTACTCCATTGCGTCCTACTCTTATACTCTGGATGACGGAAAATACAATGCTCAGTTAAGTGGACAAGGAAATGCCAATCTGCAGATTACAACAGGAGCAGATGGATCAGTAACAAGCGTTGTGGTATCTCAGCACTAAATATAATGAAAAGGAAGTCCAAATGGCTTCCTTTTGTTTTATTTTTGAATTTGCAAGAGTTCTTCAATTTCAGCTAGACTTTCAGCCTGAGAAATAGCGCCTCGGAGCTTAGCTGCTCCAGCAGTACCACGAAGGTAGTGTGGCGCTAGACCACGAAATTCTCGGACAGCGATGCGCTCTCCTTTAAGGTCAATCAAACGTTTGAGATGCTCGTAGGCAATCGTCATCTTGTCCTCAAATGTCAAGTCGGGTAATACTTCGCCTGTTTCAAAGTAGTGGTTGATTTGGTTAAAGAGGTAGGGATTTCCCATAGCTGCACGGCCAATCATGACAGCATCGGCACCGACTTCCTCGATACGCTGCTTGGCGTCTTGCACACTGCGGATATCACCGTTGGCGATGAAAGGAATCTTGGTCAAGGCATGAGCTACGTTGTGCAAGGTCTCAAGGTCGGCATGACCGGTATACATCTGTTCACGCGTACGGCCGTGCATAGCCAAGGCTGAAACGCCAGCCGCTTCGGCGGCTAGAGCATTTTCTACAGCCAGAGAATTGTCAGACCAACCAGTCCGCATCTTGACTGTCAGGGGAATATCCAATACTGACTGGACCTTGTTAATGATTTTATAGATTTTTTCAGGATCCTTGAGCCACATAGCACCAGCTTCGTTTTTAACGATTTTATTGACCGGGCAGCCCATGTTGATATCAACGATATCTGTCTTGGTGTTTTCCTGAATAAATTCTGCGGCGCGGGCTAGACTGTCTTCGTCACTGCCGAAAAGCTGGATAGAAACTGGATTTTCACCCTCATCAATGTGAAGCATATGGAGGGTTTTCTCGTTGTTATACTGGATGCCCTTGTCAGAGACCATTTCCATAACGACGAGACCTGCTCCCAGCTCTTTTGCAATGGTTCGGAAAGCAGAGTTGGTTACACCAGCCATGGGCGCCAGAACTGTACGATTGGGAATTTCAACATTTCCAATCATAAAAGGGGTATTAAGATTTGTCACGAATCAGTTCCTCCAGGTCATTTTGGTCAAAGTGATAGGCTGTCTGGCAGAATTGGCAGATGATTTCAGCCCCTTGGTCTTGGTCACGCATCTCTTCTAAGTCTGTCTTTGGAAGGCTGGCCAAAGCATTCATGAAGCGCTCTTTACTGCAATCACACTGGAAGCGAATTTCCTCTTCAGACAGGCGTTTGTAAGGCTCATCTCCATAGATGGCAGCCAGTAGAGCTTCGATATGGTCATCGGATTCTAACAGCTTCGATATGGCAGGCATGTCTTGAATCCGCTTCTCGAAGCGGGCGATATCAGCTTCCTTAGCACCAGGCAGAGCTTGCACCAAGAAACCGCCAGCAACCTTGACTTTATCGTTCTCATCCAAGAGCACATTGAGGCCAACGGCAGAAGGAGTTTGCTGGCTTTCAGTCAGATAGAAGGCTAGGTCTTCGCCGATTTCACTAGAGATGAGTGGCGTCATAGAATTATAGGGATTGCCAGTGCCGTAGTCCGTGATAACCAAAAATTGACCAGAGCCGACAAAAGGGCCAACCAGAACTTCGCCAGTGGCTGTCTTTTTAATATCCACACCGGGATTTTGCACATAGCCCTTGATATTGCCCTCGGTATCTGCCACGGTGATGATTGCGCCTAGCGAGCTGGTACCAAGAACCTTGACGGTAATCTTGGTCTGGCCTTTTTCATTAGCAGCTAAGATTTGGCTGGCAATCAGTGTGCGGCCAAGTGCAACGGTTGAGCTTGCTTGAGTTTGATGTTTTTCTTGAGCGGTCCGAACGGTCTCTGTGCTGTCCAGCACATAAGCTCGAAAAGCCCCATTTTTTGATATAGTTTTGATAATTTTGTCCATACCTTTTATTTTAACACAAAATAGAAAAACAAGCGCGCGTCTGTGCTTGTTTTTGTTTTAGATTTTTTCTTTAATCGTGCTATAATCAAGTTAAAACAGAAAGGAGCGAGTTGATGAATCAGGATTTAAAGATAGCTGTTTATGGCCTAGCAGTGGCGGATGCTTTGGGAGTACCCTATGAATTTCAAGAAAGAGGGAGCTTTGAAGCGACCGGTATGACTGGATACGGCAGTCATCAACAGCCAGCTGGGACATGGTCGGATGATACCAGTCTTGTTTTGGCGACCTGTGATTCTATCAGGGAAAAAGGTAAGATTGACCCTGCCGATATGCAGCAGAGGTTTAAAAATTGGCTCTTCGAGGGAGCCTACACGCCAGATGGTTTGACCTTCGATGTAGGAAATGCGACTCGCGAAGCTTTGACAAGAGGACACGGTCTATCTGATGAGTGTTCCAATGGAAATGGTTCTTTGATGCGGATTCTGCCCCTAGTCTTTATGGCAGCTGGTCCGTCTGATATTGAAGCTGTTTCCAGTATTACACATGCCCATGCGACTTCCATAGAGGCCTGCCAGCTTTATGTGGATATTGCTCGTAGGCTCTTAAAAGGTCAGCAACTATCGGAAATACTATCAGACTTAGAGACTAGCACGACCTATGCTCGTTTGCAAACTTTAGCAGAGCTGACCGAAGATGACATTTGCTCTAGTGGCTATGTGGTGGATACCTTGGAAGCAGCGCTGTGGTGCCTGCTAACCAGCACTTCCTATCCAGAAACAGTGCTGAAAGCTGTTAATTTGGGCGATGACACTGATACAGTAGCAGCAGTTGCTGGCGGTCTGGCTGGTATTATCTACGGTTTGGAAGGGATTCCTGACAACTGGTTATCCCAGCTGCGTAATAAAGAACTGTTGGAAAGCTGCTTGTTTTAAAGGGATAATCGGAAGACAGGACTGTATTGGTCATTTAAAAAGTAAAACATTAAAAGAGCCACCTAGGCTCTTTTACTTATTCCGTAGTTAATTCTTTCTGGGCTTCCTTGCCTTGATCTAGCAGGGCTTGGATAATCTTTTGATCACGCAGTTTGACAGAGTTGTTGATGGTCTCTGCAGATTGGATAACAGTGGCTTCTAGCAGAGCGCGTTTTTCCCGCCCTTTATCAATAGCTTCGATAATGCCTTGATTTTGTGCGACGAGGCTTTCTGCCAGCTTAGTGACAGACTCAACAGCGATAGTAGGATTTTGGGAAATCCGCTCCAGCTGAGGAATGACTTCCTTGCTCGTTTCGGCGAGCATTTGCAGGGCAGCGTTATTCGCATTCGAGATGGCGTCAGCTACCTGACCAGACTTCATGGATTGCTGGAGAATGCCTAACTGGGCGATAGACAGTTTCATAGTTGGAATAGTATTTCGACGGAGCATTCCAAGCTTTTGGCGCATATCAGAGGAAACCTTGACCAGATTGCGCATCTGAGGAGTGGTTGCCCAAGCCACATAGAGACGGCTGACATATTCAGTGTGTTGCTGCTCTAGGGTATTGACCACCTCTGTCATTCGGGCTAATTCTTGCGATTTGACTTGGTAGTCAACAGTTGTCATATCTAGCTGAGCGACTTCAGCCTGCAGCTTGAGCGCTCGATTGCCAGATTCTTGCTGAGCAGCTTCGATAAAGGAAATAACTCCAACTAGGTTTTCAATCGATTTGGTATTGTCCTCAATCAGCATTTCAGCAGAAACAATATTGCGAGCCAGAACATCTTCTTGTTTGACGACTGTTGCAGCCATGCCGTCCATTTTCTGCTCAATATTTTGTGAGTCGAAATAGAATTCTTGAAGAGTGTTTTTGCTCTGTTTGAAGAGTTTTTCCAGGAAATTAGGCTTCTTGTCCAATTCTGCTACTTGAGCATCCTTGTATTTTGCGACAAAGCCATTGAGTTCTTTGTTAGTGTTTTTTAAGAGCTCATCTACCTGAGGAATCTGCAATTTTTTCTGCTCGGCTAAGATACGATTGACAGTACCGTTGACCTCTTCCACAGCAGATTGGCCAAAGTCCAGCAAGGCATTTTGGTCCGATACGAAATTATCCACCAGCTGAGGGGCTTTAGCCGTAATCGAACTCTGTTGCTCAGGAGTCAGTTTTTCCAGAAAAGTTAGCTGGCCATTTTCTTGAGTTGTATTGGCTTCGATGATTTCTGTTGTTTTGTCGCTTTTGCTGATGGCATTGTTGGCAATTTTATCAATGTCAAAATTAAATTCTAGGCTCATAGTTTCTCCTTTGGTTTATCTAGCTTAAAAGCCAGTGTTTGTTTGCTTTTCTTTGTCTAAGATACGCAGGCTAATGTCAAAATCCCTCAAATCAGCTTCATTTAGCTGGCGCAGCGCTTCGTCTAGGTCCAAGTCAAACTGCTCGATGGCTGCTTTGGCCTTGGCTAGCCGCTCCTCAGCATTGTAAAAATCTTTGGGAGAAGCTTTGATTTTGAGGTAGCCTTCTAAAATATCTTCGTAGTGCTCCATCTGGGACTGATGAATGGCAGTCAGCTCTTCCTTGTTGTTGCTTTCGGATTGAGAGATTTTTTGCAGAATGGCCTCATGGTCAATCTGAATATTGCGAACCGTAGCGGCTAATTCTGGTGCTAGTTCTTCTAGACTGTCTTTTTCTGGCTGAGCTTGCTTTTGTTGTTTCTCTTGTTCTATCTTTTGCAGTTGCTCATCGATTTCAGCAGTTACAGTACGAATTTTTGTCTGGATTCGCTGGTAGACAGAGGCAGGAATTTCTCCCTGTAAGTCGTTAGCAGTATTTTTGATATAGGTGAGCTGGGGAAGAATTTGTAGAGCTAAATCTTGATAGCTTTCTTGGTCGCCATCTTTTTGGTAGCTTTCCAATTTTTTAATGCGGCGGTCGGCCTGCCCAATCTCTGATTTCAGATATTCAATACGACCGATGCTGTTTTGTTTAGCTTCAATACGATCTTTTCTCTGGTTATGGTAACGATAAATCCCATATCCAACAGCTCCCAGAATAGCAATGGGGAGCAGATAACTGGCCACTATTCCAGAACCAAATACAAATATAAGTATCCAAAACCAGCTAAACCATTCCGGTTGCTGGTTAGAATCATCATTTCTCCTCGACATGAACCTTTCTCTTTCTACTCAATATGTTATCTCTATTTTAACATAAAAGCTGATTTTTGAAGGATAAAGAGTGCAATGATTTTATATATTCGGATGCGCTTTTAGATTTGCTGAGAATGTTCGCGTAAGCAAGAAAGAGATTTGCTTCCTATCACGAAAGCAAGCCTTGTTTGTCGAGCGAAAGGTTCGTTGTCTATTGCAAGTAGACAAGCAAAAATCGCAAGGAATCCCCTGCGATTTTTGTTTTATCAGTCCATTTCTGGGAAAAGTTTAGCCAGTATTTTAGGAGTGATACTTTGTCCCGGCCCCTCAGCACAATAGGTGTGCATATACATAGAGGGGTTGAAGTTGAGCTCGATGCAGGTGCAGTTGGGATTTTCCTTTGTGGAAATAGCAGAGCTGTCAGGGATGATCAGGTCAACGCCACAGGCCCAAGCTCTCATAGCTTTTGCCATGTCAGCAGCAAGTTCCTTGTAAGATGGGTGCATGCTGTCTGTGACATCGATCGAGTCTCCGCCAGTAGAAATGTTGGAATTGCGCCGCAAGTCAACCTTGACTCCAGCAGGTAGAATATCATCTGGTCCATAGCCTTGCTGGTCCAGCATGAGCAGTTCAATGTCTCCCAGTTCAATGATTTCAAGCGGTGAACGATGGTCTCGTCCTCGCAGGGGATTGTCGTTTTTGATGGCAACCAATTCTCTCACGGTATGCTGACCGTCTCCGACGACATTGGCAGCCACGCGCAAGAGGACTGCTTGGCACTGACCGTCTAAGACAAAGAAACGGTACTCCGTTCCAGCGATAAATTCCTCCACCAAGACGGCGGCGTCTTCTGAAAAAGCAATCTCTAAAGCCTTGCGATAAGCTTCCAGACTAGCCGGTTCTTGGAAGATAGAGATGCCCAGTCCGAAATTGGTTGACTTGGGCTTGACAACAATTTGTCGGTCTTTAATCAAAGGATAATAGGTCAAGCCTTCCTCAAGGGAAGAAAACTCCGCCCCAGCAGGGACAGGAAAGTCAGCTGCCGTCAAAATCTTTTTGGTGACCGTTTTATTGGCCATGGCCAGAGGGATGACATAGTTATCCTTGGAAGTCATGTTGCCGTTCTTGACATACTCCACATGCTGACCATGCCAAAGTTTGAGAAATTGGTCATTTTCATCTAGGATTTCGAGATGGAGGCCTTTCTGGAGAGCGTCAAACATAAGCATCTGAGTGGATAATTCCATATTTTCATAGCCCTTGAGAGCGTAGGGGGCAGTCCAGGTATAATCCCGATATTCTCGCGCTTTTGCAAGTCCAAATGTTGATAGGGAATTCTTCTCAATATGAGGCAATAATTGGCCTGCCAGAGTCAGTTTGGGATCAGCCAGTGCAGCCTTGACTTGCGCTAGTAATTGGCAGTAGGAGTCGGGGAGATGGAAATGTTGGATCACATTTTCCATAGCTTGGAGAATAGCAGAACTGTCGGCCTCTGCAGGTAGAGGAGTCAAGGGGTGAGCTAAAGCGGTAGCATCGTTGAGAGCATAGGCGGCTTGTAGCTGCTCATCACTATCCGTCACATCATCCAGCCACAACAGGGCCAAGAGAAAGAAATGGACTGTATCCAAAGTTTCCTGACTGATGCACAAGGCATCAAATGGATTGAGGTCGAAGCAGCGCAGTTCCAAGTAAGTAATGCCTTGTTCTAGGTAATCTCGATTTCGTTTTTGCCCGCGAAAGCGCACAGGCGAGTAAAATTCCTTTTCTGCACTTAGGTCGCCAGACTCGACATAGGCCTCGATGTCCGAGACATAGCTTTCCAGCGAGCGAAATGACACATGGATATGCTCGTCATTGACGTAGCCGTAATGGCTATTGCGGAGTGAACGGACAAGAGCATTGGGCGGATTATCGTAAAATCCAGCTTCTGCCAGAGGAGTTGCTCCATAAAGATAGGTTAGCAGCCAGCGGAAACGCAGGAAATTGCGAGCCAATTTGAGGTAGAGAGCATTTTTGAAATCCTTGAGTGATTTGAAGCCACTAACTTCAAATAGCGCAGTCATCAAATCTTTCCCTAGCTCGATATTGTAGTGGATGCCGGAAATGGTTTGGAGCCGTTTGCCGTATTTTTCTGCTAGACCTTGGCGGTAACGTAGCTCGTATGCATTTTCAAGGTGAGCAATCTCAATCTCGTCTTCTCGGATTTGCGGCGGCATGGACAAGGGCCACATGAGTTCTTCTCTGGAAATGGAGCGTCCAGCCACATCTGTAATGGCCCCCAGCAGGCGGCGAACTTCCCGAGTCGAAGTGGCAATGGGGGTAATCAACTCTAGCTGTTGCTCGCTAAAATCCGTCTGGATATAGGGATGAAAATTGCGAGAGCCCAAACAGTTAGGATGGGGAGTCTGAGCCATTTTTCCTGTTTCTGTCACACGCAAGGATTCTCTTTCTAGTCCAAAAGTCGCTTGTAAGATAGGGCTGGCTGGGTCTAGCTTTTCTAATAACCGTTCAATTGTCATCATTCTCTTCCGTTCTTGATATGGTACATTCAGTCTATTACAAAAAAAGTCAGAAAACAACTATTCGCTACGTTTCTAGGAAATTTCCGAACTTTTCTTTTTATCTGCTTTATTTATTGGGGGAAAATCCAAATTTAAAAACTGTTCAATCTTGAAAAAAATTCAAAATTTTCTTATAATGAAGTGTAAGATACGTTTGCAGGTGAAACTCCTGCCTTGTAGATTAAGAAAGGAAGAGCTCTCGCAGCTCAGACGAAATTATGACATCAGTTGTTGTTGTAGGAACCCAATGGGGAGATGAAGGGAAAGGGAAAATCACTGATTTCCTTTCGGCCAATGCCGAAGTGATTGCTCGCTATCAGGGCGGTGACAATGCTGGCCATACAATTGTAATTGACGGGAAAAAATATAAATTGCACTTGATTCCGTCAGGAATTTTCTTCCCAGAAAAAATTTCAGTAATCGGAAACGGGATGGTGGTCAATCCTAAATCTCTGGTCAAAGAGTTGACCTATTTGCATGAGGAAGGCATTACCACAGACAATCTGCGGATTTCAGACCGCGCTCATGTCATCCTGCCCTATCACATCGAGCTGGACCGCCTGCAGGAAGAAGCGAAAGGCGACAATAAAATCGGTACCACGATCAAGGGAATCGGCCCTGCCTATATGGACAAGGCTGCGCGTGTTGGTATCCGTATTGCAGACCTCTTGGATAAAGACATTTTCAGAGAGCGCTTGGAGCGTAATCTAGCTGAGAAAAACCGCCTCTTTGAGAAATTGTACGATAGTCAAGTCATGAACATTGACGATATTTTTGAAGAATACTATGAATACGGTCAGCAAATCAAGCAGTATGTGACTGACACATCTGTCATCCTCAATGACGCTCTGGATCAAGGCAAGCGTGTCCTCTTTGAAGGGGCTCAAGGCGTGATGCTAGATATTGACCAGGGTACCTATCCGTTTGTAACTTCGTCTAACCCAGTTGCTGGTGGGGTGACGATTGGTTCAGGTGTTGGTCCAAGCAAGATTGACAAGGTGGTTGGTGTCTGCAAGGCCTATACGAGCCGTGTCGGTGATGGACCGTTCCCAACAGAGCTTTTTGATGAAGTGGGCGAACGCATTCGCGAAGTGGGTCATGAATACGGCACAACGACTGGCCGTCCGCGTCGGGTGGGCTGGTTTGACTCCGTTGTTATGCGCCACAGCCGCCGCGTGTCAGGGATTACCAATCTTTCTCTCAATTCCATTGACGTTTTGAGTGGTCTGGACACTGTGAAAATCTGTGTGGCCTACGACCTAGATGGAGAGCGTATTGACCATTACCCAGCTAGTCTGGAGCAGCTCAAGCGTTGCAAGCCAATCTATGAGGAATTGCCAGGCTGGTCAGAAGACATCACCGGTGTCCGCAGTCTAGAAGACCTGCCAGAAAATGCCCGCAACTATGTCCGCCGTGTCAGCGAGCTGGTTGGGGTTCGCATTTCGACCTTCTCAGTAGGCCCTGGCCGTGAGCAGACCAATATCTTGGAAAGTGTTTGGTCAAATCTATAAGTAAGTGAAGATAAAGGGAACGCTCAGTTCCCTTTTTTGAAAGCAGAAAGAGGAAAAGATGTATCAAACGTTCTTATTTGACCTAGATGGAACCTTAACCAATTCAGAGTTGGGAGTTACCAACTCAGTGGTGTATGCTTTGGCGAAATGTGGTATTGAAGTGCCAGACAAGAAAGACTTAACAGTTTTCATCGGGCCACCTCTGCGGGACTCTTTTGAGCGCTTTTATGGCTTTTCAGAAGAAGAGAGTCTTAAGGCTGTGGGGTATTATCGTGAATATTTTTCTGAAAAAGGTCTCTATGAAAATGAAGTTTATCCTGAGATTCCTGAATTATTAGCTTCCCTGAAGCAGGCTGGTAAACAGCTAATCGTGGCCACTTCAAAACCTGAAAAATTCTCAATTCAGATTCTCAAACACTTTGGTTTGTATGATTATTTTGATTTTGTAGCTGGCGCGACCATGGACGGCAGCCGAAGTAGGAAAAGCGATGTTATCCAGTATGCTTTGGAGTCTATGGAAATTACGAATTTGGCTGAAACGCTGATGATCGGAGACAGGGAGCACGATGTGCTTGGCGCTCAAGCGCAAAAGCTTGATTCTATCGGCGTCCTTTATGGCTTTGGTAATAGAGAGGAGCTGGAAAGTGCCAGCGCGACTTATATCGCTCAGGAAGTTGGAGATATTGCGAAGATTATTAACGGACAGAAGGCTTAAGCTTTATTTAAGATAGGCAGGCTATACTAAAACCATGAACAAAGACCTCCTAACTTTGTTTAAACTCCTACACTTTTTCATAATAATCTCCTAGAAGAGTCACCGCTGAGGTGACTTTTTTGTGAGCAGGCGATTGCCTATGGTATAATGAGAGAAGAAATGTAGACGGAAAAGGGAAAATATGGACTACACAATAGAAGAAAAAGAGATGTTTATGCGGGAGGCGCTGAAGGAGGCGGAGATTGCCCTCGCCAATGATGAAATACCGATTGGTTGTGTCTTGGTCAAGGATAGTCGCATCATCGGACGCGGGCATAATGCGCGTGAGGAGCTACAGCGGGCAGTCATGCATGCGGAAATCATGGCAATTGAGGAGGCCAATCAGCATGAAAATAGCTGGCGCCTGCTAGATACGACGCTTTTTGTCACGATTGAGCCCTGCGTCATGTGTAGCGGAGCTATCGGTCTGGCTCGCATTCCCAAGGTGATCTATGGGGCGAAAAACCAGAAATTCGGGGCTGGGGGTAGTCTCTACGATATTTTGACGGATGAGCGGTTGAATCATCGTGTAGAGGTCGAAACTGGCCTTTTAGAGGAAGAATGCGCGGCGATTATGCAGAACTTTTTCAGAAATCGCAGGAAAAAGTGAAGAAAATTAGCCAAAATAGAAAGTTTGTGTTATACTAATTAGTGGAGCAACAGTTCTGCGTGAAGTGGGTCAGGGGAGGAATCCAGCAGCCCTAAGCGATTTGAGCTGTGTGCTCTTTTTCTATGTCTCTTAAAGAATCAACTCCGAAGGAGGCAGATGAGTTTAGAGGCATTGACGCAGTTTGAGCGGAGCGAAAACTAGGTTCCAATATTTAATAAATCGAGCCTGTAAACCGAATAAATTACCTTAGTGAATCAAGGCCAGAGGGCACAATCTTATTCGTCAGGAAAAAGCTGTAGATTTTAGAGATGTTTTTCATGAATCAAGTTCGCCAAGTCTGGCTGAATTGAAAATATGAATGCTCGTCTGCACTGCAGCAAGGAAATTAGTGATACTAAAGAAATTTTGAAATATCTGTTTCAGAATTTTTTTATTTAT
>NZ_KQ968979.1:191070-198539 GCF_001578725.1 Streptococcus sp. DD04 | reverse complement strand
CGCGTTCATCTATGGTAAAATGGTGATAGCTCATAAGATTTCCTTTCGTAACTAGTTGGTTCAATTCTATTTTACTAGAAAATCTTATGAGTTTTTATTGTGCACTTATATTGTATATTCAAGGTATTAAAGGAGGCCGTAGCGTTTTTCTGCTAGAAATACTTGGAGCGAAACATTAACATTGTTTGTTAAGATCTACTGGAAGGTAAAGGTAAGGATTTTTGAGCAAAAAACAGGCGATAACGCAAACGATTGCGTTGGCTTCTGGTAAAGGTTTAGCAAATTTGTTGAAAAATTAATAAATTACAAAATGAAAGCGTTTTATTACAGGAATTGCTTGATAAAAAAGTATGAAAGCGATATGATAGAGGTGAAGAATAAAGGAGGACCACCATGACACATATTAAATTTGATTACTCAAAGGTGTTGAACAAGTTTGTTGCACCACACGAGGTAGACTACTTACAGTCTCAAGTCACTGTAGCAGATGAGTTGATTCGTAAGGGAACTGGAGCAGGCAGCGACTTTTTGGGTTGGCTGGATTTGCCAGAAAACTATGATAAGGAAGAATTTGCCCGTATTTTGGCGGCAGCAGAAAAGATTAAAGGTGAGAGCGATGTTTTGGTCGTGATCGGTATCGGTGGATCTTATCTGGGTGCTAAGGCGGCTATTGACTTCCTCAACAACCACTTTGCTAACTTGCAAACAAAAGAAGAACGCAAGGCCCCACAAATCCTTTATGCTGGGAATTCAATCTCCTCTACTTACCTTGCTGACTTGGTAGAGTATGTCGCGGACAAAGACTTCTCAGTAAATGTGATTTCTAAATCAGGTACAACAACTGAACCAGCGATTGCTTTCCGCGTCTTCAAGGAACTTTTGATTAAGAAATACGGTCAAGAAGAAGCTAACAAACGGATTTATGCAACAACTGACCGCGTTAAAGGTGCTGTGAAAGTTGAAGCAGATGCCAACGGTTGGGAAACTTTTGTTGTGCCAGATGACATCGGCGGACGCTTCTCTGTCTTGACCGCTGTTGGATTACTTCCAATCGCAGCTTCTGGAGCAGATATCAAAGCCCTGATGGAAGGTGCAAACGCAGCACGTAAAGACTACACTTCAGATAAGATTGCTGAAAACGAAGCCTACCAATATGCGGCAGTTCGTAACATCCTTTACCGCAAAGGCTATGCTACTGAAATCTTGGTAAACTACGAGCCATCACTTCAATACTTCTCAGAATGGTGGAAACAATTGGCTGGTGAATCAGAAGGGAAAGACCAAAAAGGTATCTACCCAACTTCAGCAAACTTCTCAACAGACTTGCACTCACTTGGTCAATTTATCCAAGAAGGAACTCGTATCATGTTTGAAACAGTTGTCCGTGTTGACAAACCACGTAAGAACGTGATTATCCCTACCTTGGAAGAAGACCTTGACGGACTCGGTTACCTTCAAGGTAAAGACGTTGACTTTGTAAACAAAAAAGCGACGGACGGTGTTCTTCTTGCCCACACAGACGGTGACGTACCAAACATGTATATAACCCTTCCTGAGCAAGATGCCTTCACTCTTGGCTATACCATCTACTTCTTCGAATTAGCAATCGCCCTTTCAGGCTACTTGAATGCCATCAACCCATTCGACCAACCAGGTGTTGAAGCTTACAAGAAAAATATGTTTGCTTTGCTGGGCAAACCAGGCTTTGAAGAGCTTGGTGCAGAATTGAATGCACGCCTATAATGCAGCATGGAACCTTCCTTCGGGGAGGTTTTTTGTGATTTCTTCACAAAAACCTTCTAAAAGAATAGCAAGAAAGCGCTTTATTTTGTATAATGGAAGCAAAGACAGAATGGAGGCTTTTTATGCTGCAAGAAAAATACATTATGGCTATTGATCAGGGAACGACTAGTTCCAGAGCTATTATTTTCAATCATCGGGGTGAGCAGGTCTGTGCCAGTCAAAAGGAATTTCGGCAGATTTTTCCTCAACCGGGCTGGGTGGAACATAATGCCAATGAAATTTGGAACTCGGTTCAATCGGTTATCGCGAATACCTTTATTGAAAGCGGGATTAAGCCAAGTCAGATTGAGGCTATTGGGATTACAAACCAGCGAGAGACGACCGTGGTTTGGGATAAGGAGACGGGTCTGCCCATTTACAATGCTATCGTTTGGCAGTCACGGCAGACAGCTCCGTTGGCAGAAGAGCTCAAGCAGCAGGGTTATACAGAATTTTTTCATGCCAAGACGGGCCTAGTCATCGACGCTTACTTTTCAGCTACCAAGGTTCGTTGGATACTGAATCATGTGGAGGGGGCTCAAGAGCGGGCAGAGCGAGGTGAGTTGCTCTTTGGAACCATTGATTCCTGGCTGGTCTGGAAGTTGACAGATGGTGCTGCCCATGTCACAGATTATTCAAATGCAGCTAGAACCATGCTCTACAATATTAAGAATCTGGCTTGGGATAAGGAAATTTTAGAGCTTCTCCAGATACCTTTGGCGATGCTGCCGGAGGTTCGCTCTAATTCAGAAATTTATGGCTACACCAAACCTTATCACTTCTATGGCGGAACAGTGCCCATTTCGGGCATGGCTGGAGATCAGCAAGCAGCCTTGTTTGGGCAACTGGCTTTTGAGCCAGGTATGGTCAAAAACACCTATGGAACTGGATCTTTTATCATTCTCAACACTGGCAGTGATATGCGTCTGTCTCAGAACAATCTCCTGACGACCATCGGTTATGGTATTGATGGGAAAATCACTTATGCTTTAGAGGGGTCAATTTTCATTGCGGGCAGTGCGGTTCAGTGGCTGAGAGATGGCTTGAGGCTGATTGCTACTTCAGCAGAGTCTGAGCAGTGTGCTCAGCAGTCGCAGAATGAGGATGAGGTCTATGTGGTGCCGGCCTTTACTGGCCTTGGGGCTCCCTACTGGGATCAGAATGCCAGAGGGGCTGTCTTTGGCTTGACTCGGGGAACTTCTAAAGAAGACTTTGTTAAGGCGACCCTCCAGTCGATTGCCTATCAGGTCAGAGATATCATTGAGACGATGGAAAAGGACACTCAAACACCTATTCAGCTCCTAAAAGTAGATGGTGGTGCTGCCATGAACCAGTATCTCATGCAGTTTCAGGCGGATATTTTAGGAATTGAAATTGCCCGTGCTCAAAATCTGGAAACGACAGCTCTAGGAGCAGCTTTCTTAGCGGGTCTGGCAGTTGGCTACTGGAAAGACTTAGAAGAGTTGAAACAGTTAAATGCTGTCGGCCAGAGTTTTGCTCCGCGGATGGAGCTGGCGCGGAAAGAAAAGCTCTATCAGGGATGGAAAAAAGCTGTTGCAGCAGCTCAATTTTTTGCGGCTGAGCAAGTAGAAATGAGTGAGAGCTCTCCGCTTTAAGTTTTAAATAGTAGAACGACAGCTGCTTACAGGCAGCTGTTTTTCGTTTGACTAATCGAGGATGGCAGCAGTTTTCCTTTTTCTGGATCTATGTTACAATCAGAGGAGATGTAGTAGCATTGTGATAGATTTTCATCTAGCTGCTAGAAACCCAATCGGCTTAGTATTTTTTAAAAGTCGTGATTATTACTCTTTGGACGCAACTGGAAAAACAGAAGGCCAAGATTGGAAAGGAGTCCTGATGAAGTTATTATTGGTGGAAGATGAAGCGGATCTGAAGCGCAGTTTGACCAAGCTTCTCAAGAAAGAGCATTTTAGTGTGGACAGTGCTTTTGATGGAGAGGAAGCTCTGGAATTTTTGGAAATGGTGGACTATGACTTAATCATTTTAGATATTATGATGCCTCGTATGGACGGCTTTGCCTTTCTGGAGAAGATCCGTCAGGCTGGACAGCAAGTTATCGTCTTGATCCTAACGGCCCGTGACAGCTTGGAAGATAAGATAAAGGGCTTGGACTTGGGAGCAGATGATTATCTGGTCAAGCCTTTTGAGTTTGAGGAACTCTTGGCTCGGCTGCGGGCTCTTTTGCGGCGAAAACAGCGTGAACTAATTAGTCAGAAAATTGATCTGGGTCATGTAGTCCTGGATTTGACTAAGAAGGCAGTCCTGAAAGATGATCAAATCTTGGATCTGACAGCCAAGGAATACGAAGTGCTGGAATACCTAGCTCGCAATCAAGATCATATTCTGTCGCGGGAGCAGATTCGGGACCATGTCTGGGATTTTGACTATGAAGGAGAATCCAATATTATTGATGTTCTGATTAAAAATATTCGCCGCAAGATTGATCAGGACAAGAAGCAGTCCATTATTCGCACCAAGAGGGGAGTAGGCTATGTTATCTGGAGCTCGGAATAAGGAGAAAAAAGGAAGCATTGTTCTACGCATTACTCTTTGGTACAGCAGTTTTCTCTTTGTCTTTATTCTAGTTTTGCTGGGTCTGGCTTTTCTGCTGTCCAGCAATTTGGCAGATGCGGCGGCCAAGCGGGAGCTGATTGAGTCGGCCACGGAAATCAGCCAGCAGCCTAGTGAGTATGAGGTTATGGATGATGGAATTTTTTATTCTATCTATGATAGTTCGGGAAACCTTGTCAGAAAAAGTCTGCCATCTGGCTTTGATGAGACCCTTCCCTTCAACCAATCGGTCGTGACGACGGCGACAGTTGCTCAAAAGACCTATCTTTACTTTGATATCGAGATGAAAAATGGCGGTCAGTGGCTGCGGGCGGTAACTATGAGTAGTCATACCAATCATGAATGGATTGATTATCTGACAGCTCTGGCCTTCATTTCTCCATTTCTCTTAGTTTTGATCATTGTTGGTGGTTATGGGATTCTCAAGAAAGCCCTGAGGCCGGTGGATCAGCTATCGCAGACGGCAGTGGAAATTCGCAAGAGCGGAGACTTTTCCAAGCGGCTGACTCTGAAAGATAAGGATGATGAGCTGCACCGTCTAGGTCAGGCTTTTAATCTCATGTTGGACTCGCTGGAGACTTCCTTCCAGCGGGAAAAGCAGTTTAACCATGACGTCTCCCATGAATTGCGGACACCGGTGGCGGTTGTTTTATCGGAGAGTGAGTATGGTCTGCATTATGCGGAAAGTCTGGATGAATCCAAGGAATCTTTTGAAATCATCAACCGTCAGACCAAGCGCATGAAGGAGATGATTAGCCATATCTTGGATTTGTCCAAGCTGGAAAATCAAGCTAGGCTAGTCAAAACGAATCTGTCCTTATCCGACCTACTGGCGGATAAGCTGACAGATTTTCAGAAGCTAAGTCAGGAGCGTGGGCTTGTTTTAGAAGCTTCTATAGACGAAGATTGCTGGATTGTTGGTGATGAGCTTCTGCTTCACCGGCTTTTGGACAATCTGATTAGCAATGCCTTGAAATTTACTAAGGACCGCATTGAGCTTTCCTTGCGTAAGCTAGATGGCATTTGTCAGCTGACGGTGACAGATAATGGTGCTGGTATTGCTCCGTCCGAGACAGATAAAATCTGGAATCGGTTTTACCAAGTTGATCAAGCCAGAAATAAAAACAGCCGTGAGGGAAGCGGTTTAGGACTGGCTTTGGTCCGGAAAATTGCAGATTTGCATCAGGTTCAGATAGAGGTGGTGTCAGAGCTTGGCCAGGGAAGTCGCTTTATCCTGACTTTTCAGCTAGAGAAGTGATGGAAGATTTTCGAATTATTTTTTTAAAAATTTTCCTCAAAATTCATTTTAGGTTCATTTAGTCCTTGTACAATAAAAGTATCAAATGACTAACATTTGATAGCTCTCCCCCTTTGAAATGAAAAGAATGGTCTAGGATGCATTAACTGGAACGGTGTTTTCCTCGCCTGATGTTAATTTCTAGGGTCAAGTTGTGGAAGGAAGGACCAACCATGAAAAAACTAAAAGGAATTTTATTAGCCGGTTTGGTAGTAGGAATTTTAGCAGGTGGAGCAGCAACTGTTGTTTCAGCGGATTCGTATAAGCAAGCTACTCGGATTCAGGCGGCAAGCCTAACTCTTTCAGACGCTAAGGCGATTGCCTTGCAGACAGCTGGTTCAGGGAAAGTCGTTTCTATTGATTTAGACGGAAATAAAGCTGGTGCTGTATACTATGATGTAACAGTATTGGACGGCTTTACAGAAAAAGAGTACAAGATTGATGCTCGAACAGGAAGCATTCTCAAAACCAAGGAAGAGCCAATTGATGACAATGAGGACATGCAACTGACTCAGACCAATGTGCAATTGACCTTTGAAGATGCTGAGAAGATTTTGCAGCAAAAATATGCTCAGGCCAAAATTTATGATGAAGAGCTGGATATTAAGGCTGGTCAGCTAGTCTATAAGCTGGAAGCTCTGAACGGTACGCAAAAGATCAAAATGACCATTGATGCCAACAGTGGGAACATTTTGAACGAAAGAATTAAATAATATCGTTGGTATATAAGTTTGGAATTGCTTTGTTGGGCACGGACGAGAGTTCGTGCCTTTTTCCTTGTGTGCTTTCAAGCTAAGCCAGTTCAAAATATGATATACTGGAATAAAGTTATATTAGCATGACAAGTTTTACGCTAGGCTACTGTCTTCAAACAGTTGTTTTATAAAAGGTAGCCACCCTGATAGTTTGTGTAGCTAATTGACTGCTTAACGGTGTATGCAGTCGCGGGATGTTGCCCCCAGTATGAATGTTATAGAAAAGAGAATAGCAGTATTCAGCGGGTAGGAATTGTGAACTGTTAATAGAGTCGTCTTTTCAATGATAGAAGAGTCAATAGATGAGGAGGAGTTATGGGAAAAAGAAATCTGGAAGCTTTGAGGCAGAAACATCAATCAAAATTCAAGAATGCTCAAACGAAAAAGCCAGCAGATAGCCATTCATCTTTTCTATCCAAATGGAAAACCAAGGAAGACCAAGACATCAAACCGTCTGCTAAATTGAAAGAAGCGCAGGGAGGGGCAGAAGAAAATCAAACTCGTCCTTCAGGTTCGTCTCCATCAAAAGTGGTATTTCCAATAGAGAGCTCAAGCAATGAGCGCTCTGCCCTCTCTTCGATAGAGGACAAAAACGACTATGGGGTTAAAACAAGTCCTCAAGACCAGCCGATGTTTTCTGAGCAGTTAGCAGGAGTTCAGCAGGTAAAGGAGCCTCTGTCGCTTCTATCACAGAATTTGTTGGAATTAAAGCAGAGAGAGCTGAAGCGTCTCATTTCTAGTTTAGAATCACTGAAAGCTAAAAAACAAAACCAAGTTCTTCGTGGAAATCAAGCTAGCCAGCCGATGTCAGGCCTTATAACGGAAGCAAAGCAGACAAAGCTTTCTCCGCGAATAAGCGCTAATGAGCTTGCTAGAGAGTTAGATAAAGTAGAGTTTAAGAAGAAAAAAACAGGAATCTTTTCTAGGATATGGATGATGGTACTTTCTAGTTTGGGGATTATGACTTTTTTGGCTAACGCTGGAATAACGTGGCTAGAGATGGAAAAGGTAAAAGATAAAGAAAAAGCTGCAGATATTTCTCG
>NZ_KQ968979.1:184219-191050 GCF_001578725.1 Streptococcus sp. DD04 | reverse complement strand
AAAGGTAAAAGATAAAGAAAAGCTGCAGATATTTCTCGTATGTTAGACTCATATGGTAAGGATCAAGATTTAAAATCTGATAATCGTCCAGAATGGATTGCTAAAAAAGAAGAGTATCAGTTTCATATTACCTATGATGATATTACTTCTTTGTTCTCAGACTTCACTTCATCGGTTCCAAATCTGACAAAGGTTGACGAGGTGGTTGCAAAGTTAGGGAAAGCTGAGTCTGGAAAAGAATTGGATCAAGATGACCCAATCAAGACGATAGCTTTAGACTATTCACAAGCAGGGACGGAAGCGAAAGTTAGCCTTTCTTTTAAGAGCCATTTTGGTTCTTCTGAAACTCCTAAGTTACAGTCCCTAAAATGTACGCATCTCAGTAGTGCGCAACTGCCTAACCGAAATGCTCAGCTCACTCGTCAAGATCTTTCTGGTATAGAGAATGGGAAGACCTATCAGGAGATTGTCAGTCAGTTGGGACTTCCAGAGCGCCTCGATTGGAATGGGGGAATCTTGAGCTATACCACTTTATCGATTTCTTATCGTTTGGAGGATGGCCAGGAGGTTAGTTTTTCTTTTGAAAAAGATGACACTCAGAGCTATCGACTGAAAGACAGCTCAGGTTTGGCAAGCGAAGCAGGAGAAGCGGGTGCTTAGTAGCGCTTATCTAGCAGGAAAATCAGCCGTTTGTAGAAAGGTAATGAGCAATCAAGTTTTTAGTTGATAGGTGAAAAGGTGAAAGATAGAAATTTAGAAGCATTGAGGCGGGAGCATAAATCCAAGTTTAAAGCCAGAAACACTTCGTCGGTCAAGAATCAGCGGGAAAGGGGAGGAGCTGACCTCGAACAGACAAAGGCTTTATCCAAACCAATTCATAAAACGAAGTCTAGGAAACTAAAGGTATCACAAAAATCCCCTTTTTTCAGGGTAGTGAGTGCTGTCGCCCTGCTAGGTGTTGTGATAGGACTACTCGTCCTAATTGGGAATTGGACAAATTCTCACCGAAAGAATGAGTTCATAAGCACAGAATCAAAATATACTTCTCCAGATGCTAAATCTTTGGATTGGGAACAAATGGATTTTATAAACTACACTATTGAAGAGGATGAAGATAAAAATATTACAGTGTCTGACTTTGTCAAACGGTATGGGTTAGCTAAAAGCAGCGAAGATATGACAATGGGGCAGAAAGATAAATTATTGTCACTTACTTACACTCTAGCGGGAGGGGGATTTGCGTTTTTTCAATTTTGGGATTTTGGTTCAGGTCTACATCTTGCTAGCGTTACTTACTATACAGATAAAAAAGAAGAGTTGTCAGATGAGGAACTTTCCTTTCTTAAGGAATTGAAATCAGACCCAGAAAAAGGAATGAGTGATCAAGGAATCCTAGAATATTTGAGGCCTCCAAAAAGTTACACAAAAATAGGCATTAAGGGTTATTACTCTGTGACCATGGTCTACAAAGTATTAGATAGTACTTACTACTATTTAGAATTTTCAGAGGGTAAGGATGGGAACCTGCATTTGAAAAATATACAAGTCTCTGAACAGGAGGTAATAAGTCCTTCCTAAGAAAGTCAAAACGAAACGACTGAATTGTGTTATAATAGAGAAATAAAAGAGATAGGAGAGGGAACTTTCCTCTCCCAACAAAGATAGAAAGAACAAAGAGGTGAAGCTATGTCTGCTATTAAAATGAACGCTCAAGAAATTATCAAATTTATCGCTGAAGCTAAGAAAAAGACTCCTGTCAAAGTAACCTTTAACGGGGAATTGCACGGTTCGATTCCGTGGTCTGTTGTGAAATTAGGCAATGTTCTTTTTGGAGACTGGGAAGAAATTAAGCCACTCCTAGTGAACTTAGAGGAAAATAAGACCTATGTCGTAGAGCAGGATGCCCGCAATTCAGCAGTGCCACTGTTGGACAAGCGCGCCATCAATGCCCGCATTGAGCCGGGTGCCATTATCCGTGACCAAGTCGAAATTGGTGATAATGCTGTCATCATGATGGGAGCAGTCATCAATATCGGTGCGGAGATTGGTGCTGGAACCATGATTGATATGGGTGCTATTCTGGGCGGCCGAGCTATTGTCGGCAAAAACAGTCATGTCGGTGCTGGAGCTGTTCTGGCGGGAGTCATTGAGCCGGCTAGTGCTGAGCCAGTTCGGGTTGGAGACAATGTGCTGATTGGAGCCAATGCAGTTGTGATTGAAGGTGTACAAATTGGCAGTGGTTCCGTTGTTGCGGCTGGTGCGATTGTGACCCAAGATGTTCCAGAGAACGTAGTGGTTGCTGGTGTTCCGGCAAGAGTTATCAAGACTATTGACGAGAAGACACAGCAGAAGACAGCTCTGGAAGACGCACTTCGCACACTTTAATATTGCATAAACAAGAGTGCCGCGCCCGAAGTTGATTGGGCGCGGTCCGACATTTATCTGGTTTGACAAGACCATAAAGGAAAGAAACGATGCTTGATTATCTAAAAATTCGCCGTGATTTGCACCAGATACCAGAAATCGGTCTGGAAGAATACAAGACCCATGCTTACTTGATGCAGGTCATTGATGGACTGACAGCAGGTCTAGACTTTGTGGAAATCCGAACTTGGCGGACGGGTATTTTGGTCTTTATCAAGGGAAGTTCACCGGATAAGACGATTGGCTGGCGAACAGATATTGATGGTCTTCCGATTGTGGAGGATACAGGACTGGACTTTGCCAGTACCCATGAAGGCCGGATGCATGCCTGCGGACACGATATGCACATGACGGTTGCCCTAGGCCTGCTGGAGCAAGCTGTGAGCACTCAGCCTACCCACAATCTGCTCTTTCTCTTTCAGCCTGCAGAGGAAAATGAAGCTGGCGGTATGCTCATGTATGAAGACGGTGCCTTTGGCGACTGGCTGCCAGATGAATTTTACGGTCTCCATGTGCGACCGGACCTCAAGGTCGGCGATATTGCCACTAACAGAGGAACGCTTTTTGCTGGTACCTGTGAAGTTAAGCTGACCTTTAAGGGGAAGGGAGGCCATGCGGCCTTTCCTCATGAAGCCAATGATGCCTTGGTAGCGGCTAGCTACTTTATCACCCAGGTGCAGACCATTGTCAGCCGCAATGTCGATCCTATCGAGGGAGCGGTTGTAACCTTTGGTTTGCTCCATGCTGGCACGACCAACAATGTCATTGCAGAAACGGCCTTTTTGCATGGCACCATTCGGACTCTGACTCAGGAGATGAACCTCTTGACCCAGAAGCGCTTACGGGAAATAGCAGAGGGCCTAGCCCAAAGTTTCGGTCTGGAATTGGACTTGGAGCTTAAACAAGGCGGCTATCTGCCTGTGGAAAACCATCCTGATTTGGCAGACGAATTGATGGACTTTTTCCAGAAGGAAGAAGGAGTGCAGTTGATTGATATTGCGCCGGCTATGACAGGTGAGGATTTCGGCTATCTGCTCAGTAAGGTAAAGGGTGTCATGTTCTGGCTGGGAGTGGACAGTCCCTATGCCCTCCATCATCCCAAGATGACACCGGATGAGGCAGCACTGCCCTTTGCTATTGAAAAGATTGGGAAATTCCTAGATTATAAAATCAACGAAAGATAAGGAAAGGGTGGACGAGCTGCATGAAAAAAGAGCTGAGACAAACTGTACTGAACCAGATGAAGAAACTGTCAGGAAAAGAAAAAGAGCAGGCAGATAACTGGCTGACCCAGCGCTTGCTCAGTTCAGCAGCTTATCAAAAAGCTCAGGTTATCGCTACCTATCTTTCTATGCCGCATGAAGTCGCTACTTTAGCTTTTATCAAGCAGGCTCAGTTGGATGGCAAGCGGGTTTTAGTGCCCAAAACCTATGGCCAGGGTCGGATGATATTTGTGGACTATGATGAAAGTCGCCTGCAAAAAAGCTCTTTTGGCCTGCTGGAGCCGATGAGCGAAGAGGCTGTGGAGAAGACGGAGATTGATCTGATTCATGTGCCGGGCGTGGTCTTCAATTCTCAAGGCTTTCGGATTGGCTATGGCGGTGGGTACTACGATCGCTATTTGGATGATTATGAGGGGACGAGTGTCAGTACCATTTATCAAGTCCAGCAAGCGGATTTTACACCAGCCCAACATGATGTCGCAGTAAAGGAGTTAATCATGTATGAAACAAATCTATGATAGAGATTATCCAGTGACAAGCACTTTGCTTATAGCAACAAGTCTTGTCTTTGTCTTGATGATTCTTTCTTACGGTTTTCAATACAGCAATTCAGAAGCCTTGTATCGCTTTGGAGCTGTGCACGGTTATACTATTCAAGCTTTTCCGGAGCAGTTTTGGCGGGTTTTTGCTGCCATTTTTATCCATATTGGCTTGGAGCATTTTGTGGTCAATATGCTAACGCTCTACTTCCTTGGCCGACAAATCGAAGCCATCTTTGGTTCTTTGAAATTCTTGATACTTTACCTGATGTCGGGGGTGCTGGGAAATTTATTTGTTGTCTATTTTTCACCCAACAGTTTAGCAGCTGGCGCTTCTACCTCGCTTTTTGGACTTTTTGCTTCGATTGTCGTGCTTCGTTATGCTACGCGAAATTACTATCTCCAGCAGTTGGGTCAATCCTATATGAGTCTGCTCGTTGTCAACTTAATCATGAGTTTTTTGCCGGGAATTAGCCTTTCAGGTCACTTGGGCGGTCTAGTCGGCGGAGCTTTAGGGGCTGTAATTTTACCAGTGTCAGGAGAGCGCTATGCTTTTAGCAAGTCTCAACGGTTTTTAGCACTGGCAGCCTACCTTGGATTAGCAACTATTCTGATTTTTCTGAGCTTTCAACGACCAATTTTTTAAGAAATGAACTCAAATACCGCTTTAAAAAAGCGGTATTTTTTATAACTGCGACTTTTGATAGAGTAAGGATTTTTAATTCTTAGAGATTATAATATTTTATAAATTTTGCTTTTACTTGATTCGCGTACATATAAATGAGCAAACGCTTTGAAAGCTTTTATTTTTTTGTGTATGTTTTCTCTATTTTTTATCTGTAAAGCGTATAAATAAACATTTTTGAAAGCGCTTGCAAAGGCGGAATGAAAAGGGTATACTATGATTGATGAAATAAAGGAAGTTTAGGACTTTCAAAAAATAAAAAGGAGTTAACGATGAAGAAGTTAACGTTCAAAGTTGTCATTGCTATAATGGTAATTCTCTTGTTGCCTATTCAGGCTGTTCAAGCCTGCTGTGGTTTCATTATTGGTCGACAGTTGACCAAGGATGGAACGACACTTTTTGGTCGGACAGAAGACTACCCTTACTATCCAAATGGCGGGAAACACAACAAAAACTATGTTGTTGTAGATGCGAAAACCTATAATGAAGGGGATCAAATCCAAGATGAGTCCAATGGTTTCACTTATCCTCACGCTGCCAGCGAGATGAGATATACAGCGACCTATGACTCTGCTCGAGGTGATGGTAGTAATGGAGCTTTTGGGGAACATGGCTTTAATGAAGCTGGTGTTTCTATGACGGCAACTGTTTCAGCTAGTCCCAATAAACAAGTATTGGCAACAGACCCTCTAAAAGCGGATGGACTTCCAGAAGCAGCCATGCTGGACGTGATTTTACCTCGTGTGAAAACAGCGCGTGAAGGGGTTGAATTACTGGCAAAAGTGATCGAGGAAAAGGGTTCGGCTGAAGGCAATATTGTTGTCTTTGCAGACCAAAACGAGACCTGGTACATGGAAATCCTTTCTGGACATCAATATGTAGCCGTGAAGGTACCAGAAGATAAATATGCAGTATTTGCCAATACCTATTATCTTGGTCATGTAGATTTGACAGATACGGAAAATGTCATTGCGTCAAAAGATGTTGAAAAAGTAGCCAAAGAGTCTGGAAACTATCAAACAGATAAAGACGGAAATTTCCACATTGCCAAATCATACGGACCTGCTAAATATGCTGAAGGAGATCGTTCTCGGACCTATGCAGGGATTACTTTGCTAGATCCAAAAGCAAAAGTGACGTATGAAGACGATGAGTACGAACTTTTCCGCTCACCAAGTGATCTAGATAAGAAGTATACTTTGGAAGATGCCTTTGCTTTCCAACGAAACCGTTTTGAACACTTGAATGGACGCTTTGTACCAGATGATCAAATTGGTGTTAAAAAACAAGGTGATGATGGAAGCAAGGATGAAGTGCGTCAAGATCAGTATAAATATGCGCTTGGAAATGAAAATGTTATTGATGCCCATGTTTATCAGATCAATCCAAATCTACCAAAGACATTTGGTGGGACTGTCTGGCTAGGCTTGGGGCCTTCTCGGAATACTCCGTACGTTCCATTCTATGGGAATGTGAAGGATACTTATCAAGCCTTTAAACCTCGAACAGAAACCTATGATCCGAATTCTTGGTATTGGACTGTTTGGCACATTGACCAAATGGCGATTAACAACCAAGATCTCTTTGGAAAATCTATCCAAAATCATTGGAAAGCGCTCGAAGAACAGTTAATGATTGAGCAGAAAGTTAGTGATGCTAAATATGCAGCTTTGAAAGCAGATGAAGCAGCAGCTAAGGATGCAGAAGATCAGGTAACAACAGAAGCTTTGGCACGCTCAGAACGTCTCTTTAAGCAATTCAAACAATATGAAGCAGAGTTGTCTGCAACCTTGAAAGAAGCTGGAAGAACAGATGATCCGTATCGGGCTTCGCTTCCGGATGATTACAAGTATCCAGCAGATGAACCGAAACCGACAGAACCAAGTACAGAACCAAGCAAGGACGAGCCGAAGCCGACAGAGCCAAGCAAGGACGAGCCGAAACCGACAGAACCAAGTAC
>NZ_KQ968979.1:181798-183945 GCF_001578725.1 Streptococcus sp. DD04 | reverse complement strand
ACAGAACCAAGTACAGAACCAAGCAAGGACGAGCCGAAGCCGACAGAACCAAGTACAGAACCAAGCAAGGACGAGCCGAAGCCGACAGAACCAAGTACAGAACCAAGCAAGGACGAACCGAAACCGACAGAACCAAGTACAGAACCAAGCAAGGACGAGCCGAAACCGACAGAGCCAAGTACAGAACCAAGCAAGGACGAACCGAAACCGACAGAACCAAGTACAGAGCCAAGCAAGGACGAGCCGAAACCGACAGAACCAAGTACAGAACCAAGCAAGGACGAGCCGAAACCGACAGAGCCAAGTACAGAACCAAGCAAAAATCAACCAAAACCGACTGTACCGACGACAAATGGTCGCCCAGTCCTTCCAACTAACTCATACATTTTAATAGATCCTGCCACAGGTATCATCTTGCAAAATCCAGATTTTGCTCAAGGTGGTTTTAGTTTAGTAGTTGGTGTTTTGAGTGATGTAGCAGCGCTGAAAGGGAAAGACTATAAAGCTTATGACATTCAGTTATCTAATCAAAATGGACCTGTTCATCAAATCAGCTCAACAGTCGTAACGATTCCAGTTGATCCAAACAAAGAAGTTGAAGCAATTGCTGCAATTGGAGAAGATGGCAAGCTAGAAAACTACCAGTTTACTCTCAATGCAGATAAAACAAAAGTCACCTTCACGACTAATCATTTCTCTGCTTATGGTGTTGTTTACAAATCAGCTCCAAAAGTGATGCAAAAGGAAAATGACAGGAAATTGCCATCTACTGGTCAAACGATGTCCATGGTAGGGGTAATCGGAGGCGTCCTTCTGAGCGCACTTGGATTTGTCTTTTACTTAGAAAAACGCAGAAACCATAAAGCCTAATGGTACATGTAATTGTTAGAAAAACAAAAAGAGGCTACTAAGTGTCCTGACTCCAAAAAGTTGGACAAATCATTATTGAAAGGATTGGATCCTGTACTGCACAGGACTCAGTCCTTTTCATTTTTTTTGATCTGTAGTAAACAACCTAATTCAATAGCTTTCTCTAGGTCATCAAGTGAGTGATAAGATTTTTCATAAGCATAGAACATCTCAGGCTTACTCTATTTTCATGACATAGATGGGTGATTCCTTTGCCTTTAAGAAAATCATGATAAATCTAGCGATAGGGAAAGTTTCCTTTCGATAGATGGTATAACACTTCGGATAGGGTTTCGAAGCTTCAAATTGACGCTGAATAAGGTTGTCAGCTTTTTACCAAGTTTGCTTCGGTAGGAGAATAATCATGCTTGTGATGAATGCGGGCAGAGAACCCTGTGATTATCATCAAACACTGAACATTTTTGTGATCGACTAGGAAACTAGGATTACAAAGCTCTAAATAAATCCGACGGGAAGCATAGTTGCCTTTATAATCATCATAAATTGCTTGAATCTAATTCCTGAGTTCTTTTTTTATCAGGACTGTCAAGTTGTTTCTTGAAGTAGATATGCAGTTTATCTTCGGAGGTTAATTTCATAATAAGAAAACACCCCAATTGTTAGATTTTGTGTCTAACTTTTGGGGTGCAGTTCAATTTCTAAACTCTATTTCTTTACTTATCAGATGATTTTGCTCCGTCTAATTTCTTTCCCAAATCGATAATGTATTGCTTCAAATCATCTTTAACTTGCGGATGCTTGAGAGCATAGTCGATGGAAGTTTTCATGAAGCCAAACTTATCACCAACATCATAGCGGTCGCCTTTAAATTCACGGGCAAAAACGCGCTGAGTCTTGTTGAGGGTATCGATGGCATCAGTCAGTTGAATTTCATTGCCAGCGCCGGGAGTTTGTTTTTCTAGGATTTCAAAAATTTCTGGTGTCAGCAGATAGCGGCCGATAATGGCCAAGTCACTCGGTGCTTCTTCTGGTGCAGGTTTTTCAACAAACTTTTCAACGCTATACAGTCCATTGACTCCCTCACCTTGCGGAGCAATGACTCCATAAGCAGAGACTTCGTTGTGTGGAACCTTCATAACAGCGATAGTAGAGGCATGAGTCGCTGCATAGTCATCCATGAGTTGCTTGGTTAGCGGTACTGCCTTGTCATTGGTAATATCCATCAAATCATCACCCAGCATGACAACGAAAGGTTCGTTTCCGACAAAGGCCTTAGC
>NZ_KQ968979.1:168904-181711 GCF_001578725.1 Streptococcus sp. DD04 | reverse complement strand
GACAAAGGCCTTAGCTTGCAAAACAGCATCTCCCAGCCCGCGCGGATGACTCTGACGGATGAAATGTAGACCGATACCAGTGGTTTCATCCACCAACTTGAGTAAGTCGTTCTTGCCTTTTTCTTTGAGGTTGTATTCTAGCTCAAAGTTGGAGTCGAAATGGTCTTCAATCGAGCGTTTTGACTTACCTGTGACAACTAGAATGTCTTTGATTCCAGCCTTGAGGGCTTCTTCGACGATAAACTGAATAGTTGGTTTGTCAACGATGGGCAGCATTTCCTTGGCTAAAGCCTTCGTAGCTGGCAAGAAGCGGGTACCGAGACCAGCAGCAGGAATGACTGCTTTTCTGACTTTTGACATAAGTTTCTCCTTTAAAATAATAGTGCGAATTAAGACCACTCATTTTCAGCTTTGAATTCATTGCTCATCATATCATGAATGGCATCTTTGATATCATGACCATCATAAATAACCTTGTAGATGGCCTGAGTGATGGGCATATAGACATCTAGCTCTTGAGCTAGTTCATAGGCAGCCTTGGTGGTAGAGATCCCTTCGATAACCATGCCCATATTGGCTTCAATATCAGCTAATTTCTCGCCGCGACCCAGCGCATCGCCGGCCCGCCAGTTGCGAGAGTGAACAGAGGTTCCTGTGACAATCAAGTCACCGACACCAGAAAGACCGCTGTAGGTCAGAGGGCTGGCTCCAAGCTTGACACCCAGTCGAGTGATTTCAGCCAGACCGCGTGTGATAATGGCAGCCTTGGCATTGTCACCATAGCCTAGTCCGTGGAGAGCTCCGGCTCCAACTGCGATGATATTTTTCAGTGCTCCGGCTGTCTCTACCCCGATGACATCGGTATTGGTGTAGAGGCGGAAGTAGTGGTTGCTGAAGAGTTCCTGTACATACTTAGCTGTTTCCAAATCCTTGGAGGCTGCGGTAATCAGAGTAATATCGCGGACAATAGTCTCCTCAGCATGGCTGGGACCTGAAACGACGACAATCTCGCTACGCAGCTCTGCGGGGATTTCTTCTTCCAGAATAGTCGAAATCCGTTGGTGGGTATTGGGCTCCAATCCTTTGGAGGCGTGCATGATTTTCACCTTGTGATCCAAGGTTTGCGCTACTTGTTTGGCCACTAGTCGGGTTACTTTAGTCGGCACTACAAAAAGCACAGCATCTGCGTTCTCCAGAGCATCTTTTAAGTCATGATAAGCCTTAATTTCTTCGCTCAGCACGGCATCTTTGAAATAGCGTTTGTTTGTATGCTGGTTATTGATTTCGTCAATCTGCTCTGAAATATTGCCCCAGATACGGACTTGGTGTCCGTTGTCATTAAGGACTTGTGATAGAGCGGTTCCCCAAGAGCCGGGGCCGATCACAGCAACTCGTTGTTTATCCATGTTTTCTCCTTACTTCAAGACTCCAGAATGGGCGGAATCAGTTTTAGAGTTCTATACTTTATTTTACCACATAATATACGAAATTTCTTGCTTGACATTGTATTTATCTATGATATAGTAAAAAAGCTAAGCAAAAGTAAGAGAAAGTCAGGAGGAAATATGTTTTTTAAAACCTTATCACGCTATAAATGGTTTGTACTTGGGTCAATCACAATGGCCGCCCTGATGATTGCCAGCTCGCTGCTCCAGCCTTGGCTGCTGAAACGTATACTAGATGCGCTCCAGTCAAACAGTGGACAAACAATTTCCAGTACAGGAGTCTGGCTGATTGGGATAGGAATAGTTGGTTTGGTTGCCGGAGGCATCAATGTCATTATAGCGGCCTATATTGCTCAGGCCGTTTCCTCTGACCTTCGTGAAGCAACTTTCCGTAAAATTCAGACCTTCTCTTATGCCAATATTGAGAAATTCAATGCCGGAAATCTTGTTGTTCGGATGACGAATGATATCAACCAAGTGCAAAATTTGGTGATGATGGTTTTTCAGATTCTATTCCATTTGCCCTTGCTGTTCATTGGCTCAGTCATCTTGGCTTTGATGACCCTACCATCACTGTGGTGGATCATTGTCCTATTAATTGTGCTGGTCTCGGGATTGACTGCTTTAATGATGGGCTTGATGGGACCTCGGTTTAGGAAATTTCAAGTTCTCTTAGAAAAGATGAATAGTATTGCGAAGGAAAACCTGCGCGGTGTACGTGTAGTCAAATCCTTTGTTCAAGAGCAGGAGCAATTTAAAAAATTTAGCCAGATTTCTGATGATTTGCTTTCGCAAAATCTTTTCATTGGCTATGCTTTTTCTATTGTCGAGCCGATTATGATGTTTGTTGGATATGGAGCAGTATTTTTAGCAGTCTGGGCTCTTTCAGGCATGGTCCAAGCAGATCCTGAGATTGTCAACTCGATTGCTTCTTTTGTTGGCTATTTAAACCAGATTATCTTTACGATTATTATGGTTGGATTTTTGGGGAATACAGTAACTCGGGCTCTGATTTCAATCCGCCGAATCAATGAAGTTCTAGATACAGCACCAGCTATGGTATTTAAGGATGTTCCTGATGAAAAACTAGAAGGTAGCCTCACTTTTGAGCATGTGACCTTCACCTATCCGACAGACGAAGAACCAATACTCAAAGATATTAGTTTTGAAGTACAAGCGGGTCAAATGATTGGTGTTGTCGGAGCGACTGGGGCGGGAAAGTCAACCTTGGCTCAACTCATTCCTCGTCTCTTTGATCCACAGGAAGGTTCTATCACGATCGGTGGAAAGGATCTGCGCGACCTGAGTCAGGGTACCCTTCGTAAAAATGTATCGATTGTTTTGCAAAAAGCAATCCTATTCAAGGGAACGATTGCAGACAATTTGCGTCAAGGGAAGTTAAATGCTTCACTGCCTGAGATGGAGCGAGCTGCTCAGATTGCTCAGGCTAGTGAGTTTATCAACCGAATGGAAGATACTTTTGAGAGTGAAGTTGAAGAGCGTGGGAATAATTTCTCTGGTGGGCAAAAACAGCGGATGTCGATTGCTCGCGGAGTTGTCAATAATCCCAATATCCTCATTCTAGATGACTCCACCTCGGCATTGGATGCCAAATCTGAAAAGCTGGTTCAGGAAGCTCTGAATAAAGAGCTGAAAGGGACAACAACGATTATTATCGCCCAAAAAATCAGTTCGGTTGTCCATGCAGATAAAATTTTGGTCTTAGATCAAGGGCGGCTGATTGGTCAGGGAACCCATTCTGAATTAGTTGCCACCAATAAGATTTACCGTGAAATCTACGAAACGCAAAAAGGAAAGGAGGATTAAGATGCGGACGATGAAATTTTTCTGGCAGTATTTTAAACACTACAAACTGTCATTTGTAATAGTTATCCTCATGATTCTCCTGTCCACAGTGCTTCAAGTTCTTTTTCCAATTTATGTCGGTCAGGCTGTTCAGAATCTTGTTGAGCTGGGCTCTGCTTTCGCCGATAATCAGAATACAGAAAGGATTCTTACTGTGTTTGGAGGCATTATGTGGAACTTGTTTTTCACTTTTTTGTGTCTGTCTCTTTCCAGCATGATTTATATGACCTTGATGTCTCGTGTCATTTCTCATTCGACCAATGAAATGAGAAAGGGCCTTTTTGGGAAGTTAGCTAAGTTGACGGTCTCTTTCTTTGACCGTCATCAGGATGGAGATATCCTCTCGCGCTTTACCAGTGATTTGGACAATATTCTTCAGGCTTTGAATGAGAGCATGATTCAGGTGATGAAAAACATCTTTCTTTATATTGCTCTAGTTGTGATTATGTTTGCCCAAAATGCAAGCTTGGCTTGGGTGACCGTAGCGAGCACGCCTGTTTCCCTTCTTGTCTTGATCACGATTGTCAGGCTGGCTCGTAAATATACAGACCTCCAGCAAAAAGAGGTCGGGAAACTGAATGCTTATATGGATGAGACAATTTCGGGCCAGAAGGCTGTGATTGTTCAAGGTATGCAGGAGGAGGTGATTAAAGGCTTTGTCGCCCAAAATGATAGGGTTCGTTCGGCAACTTTTAAAGGTCGTGCCTGCTCAGGGCTGCTCTTTCCGGTTATGAATGGGCTAAGTCTTATCAACACCGCGATTGTGATTTTTGTAGGTTCGGCTATGTTGCTGAATGATTCGAGTATTGGTACTGCGGTTGCGGTCGGATTGATTACAACCTATTCTCAATTTTCTCAGCAGTACTACCAGCCTATCATACAGATTGCTGCCAGTTGGGGGAGCTTACAGCTTGCTTTTACTGGCGCTGATCGGATCCAAGAAATGTTTGAAGCACCAGAAGAGGTCCGGTCTGAAAATGCACCTGCTTTCACAGAGCTTAAAGAAGGAGTCGAGATCAAGAATGTTGATTTCTCTTATCTGAAAGGTAAGCCAATTTTAAAAGATATCAGCATTTCAGCACCCAAGGGCAAGATGACGGCTGTTGTTGGCCCGACTGGATCAGGTAAGACGACCATTATGAACCTCCTCAACCGCTTTTATGATGTAGACAGTGGTAGTATTGAGTTTGACGGTCGCGATATTCGAGACTATGAGCTGGACAGCCTACGGAGCCATGTGGGCATTGTCCTACAGGATTCGGTGCTCTTTAGTGGCATGATTCGGGACAATATCCGCTTCGGTGTGCCGGATGCCAGTCAGGAGATGGTCGAAATCGCTGCGCGTGCGACCCATATTCATGACTATATCGAAAGTCTGCCAGACAAATACGATACTTTGGTGGATGATGACCAGAATATCTTCTCAACTGGGCAGAAACAGCTGATTTCCATTGCTAGAACTCTGCTGACTGACCCACAAGTCTTGATTTTGGATGAAGCGACTTCTAATGTCGATACGGTAACAGAGAGCAAGATTCAGCAGGCTATGGAAGCCATTGTGGCTGGCCGAACTAGCTTTGTCATTGCTCACCGCCTCAAGACGATTCTCAATGCTGACCAGATTATTGTCCTCAAAGACGGAGAGGTCATCGAACAGGGCGATCATCACCAGCTCCTTAAACTGGGTGGCTTCTACTCAGAACTCTATCATAATCAGTTTGTGTTTGAGTGAAAGCTGAAATATTTTTCCGAACTCTCGTTTATGCTTATAGTCCATTCGAGAGTTTTTCTATTCGAAAGACATGCAGAGTCTTTGATAAAAAATTTTTATAAGCAGCTTTAAAAAAATCTATTGGACGATTGAGAAAAGGCGTGGTAAGATATACTATATCAAAATAAGGGGGAATCACGGTATGTGCAGAACAATTGTTGGAATTTCAGCCAATCTTTGTCCAGTCGATGAAGCTGGAAAGAATATTCACACCTCTGTTTCACGCAAGTTTGTGGATGGCGTACGAATGGTTGGTGGCCTGCCGATGGTGATTCCCGTTGGGGATAAAAGTTTAGTTCAGGATTATGTTGAAACGATTGACAAGCTGATTTTATCAGGTGGGCAAAATGTTCATCCACAGTTTTATGGGGAAGAAAAGAGCATTGACAGTGATGACTACAATATTGTTCGCGATGAATTTGAGCTGGCTCTTTTGAAGGAGGCCATTCGTCAGGATAAGCCAGTCATGGCTATCTGCCGCGGTCTGCAGCTGGTAAATGTTGCTTTTGGTGGCACACTCAATCAGCAGATTGACAATCACTGGCAGGGCTTGCCGTTTGGTACTTCGCACTCCATTTGCACGGAGAAAGGCAGTGTTGTGGAGCGTTTGTTTGGTCAGGCTAGCCAGATTAATTCGGTCCATCGCCAAAGCATCAAAGACTTGGCGTCCAATTTCCGAGCAACTGCTTTTGACCCAAGAGATAATACCATCGAAGCGATTGAGGCTGTGGATGGCAGTCGTATCATCGGCCTTCAGTGGCATCCAGAGTTTTTGATCAACGAAGAAAAGGGCAATTTGGAGCTCTTCCAATATCTTTTGCAAGAATTATAAAAACTGAAATTGATTTTAGGTAATTTTAAGATAAGCTTTATATAATATAACCATCAAATGAAGACCTCCTAACTTTATTTGATGAAATCCTAAAACTTTTCTTTTTCATAATAATCTCCCTATAAGAACCGCCCAATCGGCGGTTTTTTTGCTGGAAAGGGTGAGAAATCTAGATTTTCATCAATTTAAAGGTTTTTTGTGTTATAATGAGTCACAAATAGGCCGAGCGAATCGGTCGGTAGATGGAGGAGCAGAAATGTCAAGAGCGGAGAGCGTTATCTTAACAAATATGTGTATGGTTTATGATGAGGACCGCATTTTAGTGCAAAATAAAGTAAATGATGATTGGACCGGTCTTTGCTTTCCAGGCGGCCATGTTGAACATCGGGAGTCCTTTGTTAAGTCAGTGATTCGTGAAGTCAAAGAGGAAACGGGACTGACCATATACGAGCCTCGCTTGTGTGGTGTCAAGCAGTTTTATACCGAAAAGGATGAACGTTACGTCGTTTTTCTTTACAAGACCAATCATTTTGAAGGAGAGCTGATCTCGTCCGACGAAGGAGAAGTGTTCTGGATTAAACGCGAGGAACTTGATCACCACTCGCTGGCCTTGAGCTTTAAAGAAATGTATCAAGTTTTCACATCAGATTTGACGGAGCAGTTTACCTATCTGGATAATGGAGAGATCATCAGAGATCTATACTAGGGAGAATCGCCAATCGGCGGTTTTTTTGCTTGTTTTTTGCGAATTTAGTATAATAGGGACAGTAAAAATAGAAAAGAGAACTGTATGAAAATTCGTGGATTTGAGCTGGTTTCCAGCTTTACAAATAAAGATTTACTGCCCAAGAGAGAGACTGCTCACGCAGCAGGTTACGACTTAAAAGTGGCAGAGCGCATCGTCATTGCGCCAGGGGAGATTAAGCTGGTTCCGACTGGTGTCAAAGTCTATATGCAGCCAAGTGAGGTGCTTTATCTTTACGACCGCTCGTCCAATCCTCGGAAAAAAGGTCTGGTCTTGATTAACTCCGTTGGGGTCATTGATGGCGACTACTATGGCAATCCAGGAAACGAAGGGCATATCTTTGCTCAGATGAAAAACATCACAGATCAGGAAGTCGTCCTCGAAGTTGGCGAACGTGTGGTGCAGGCTGTCTTTGCACCATTTCTGATTGCGGATGGGGATGTAGCCGACGGTGTGCGGACAGGCGGATTTGGCTCTACTGGGCATTGAGATGAAAGTAATCTTTGTGCGCCATGGAGAACCAGATTATTCACTCTTGGAAGAGGCTGGTTATACTGGTTTTGGATTAGATTTGGCTCCTTTGTCAGTTGCTGGTCGTCGGATGGCGACAGAGGCTGCTGCTAATCCTTTGCTGGAACAGGCGGAAATTCTGATTTCCTCTTCTGTGATGCGGGCTTTGGAGACGGCCTCCTATCTGATTCGAGACCGCCAACTACCGCTTTTTGTGGAGCCTTTGCTGCATGAATGGCAGGTTTATGAAACGGGAAGAGAGAACTTTGAAAAAGCTCGAAGCCTGTTTTTAGAAAATAATGGAGCCTTGCTCCCCAGTAGTCCTATTCAGTATGAGACAGCTGAGCAGATGAAAGCTCGCTTTTTCCGTGCCTTAGGCAAATACAGAGACTACGAGACGGTAGCTCTTGTAGCCCATCGCATGCTCATCCGTCAGTTTGTGCCAGATGAAACTATTGATTTCTGCCAGTTTATTGAATGTGAATTAGAAATATAAAGGAGATATCTCATCGCTAAGAAAAAAACGACCTTTGTCTGTCAAAATTGTGAATATCATTCGCCCAAGTATCTAGGCCGCTGTCCTAACTGCGGCTCTTGGTCTTCTTTTGTTGAGGAGGTAGAGGCTGCTGAGGTCAAGCATGCTCGTGTTTCCTTGACGGGCGAAAAGACTCGGCCTATGAAGCTGACTGAGGTCACTTCGATTGATGTCAACCGGACCAAGACTGACATGGACGAGTTCAATCGTGTGCTGGGTGGTGGAGTAGTGCCCGGCAGTCTGGTCCTGATTGGTGGGGATCCCGGTATCGGGAAGTCCACCCTGCTTCTGCAGGTGTCAACCCAGCTATCTCATCAGGGCACTGTCCTTTATATCAGCGGGGAGGAATCAGCTGAGCAGATTAAGCTGCGGGCGGAACGGCTTGGTGATATTGACAGTGAATTTTATCTCTACGCCGAGACTAATATGCAAAATATCCGCACGGAGATTGAGAAAATCAAGCCAGATTTTCTGATTATCGACTCCATTCAAACAGTTATGTCGCCGGAGATTTCCAGTGTTCAAGGTTCTGTTTCTCAGGTCCGTGAGGTGACAGCGGAGCTTATGCAGTTGGCCAAGACCAACAATATCGCGACCTTTATCGTTGGTCACATGACTAAGGAAGGAACCCTGGCTGGCCCCCGCACGCTAGAGCATATGGTGGACACCGTGCTTTATTTTGAGGGCGAACGCCAACACACTTTCCGTATTTTACGGGCAGTTAAAAATCGCTTTGGTTCAACCAATGAGATTGGTATTTTTGAAATGCAGTCCGGCGGTTTGGTTGAGGTTGTCAATCCCAGCCAAGTCTTTCTAGAAGAACGGCTGGACGGCGCGACAGGCTCTTCCATCGTTGTGACCATGGAAGGGACGCGGCCGATTTTAGCTGAGGTGCAGGCTTTGGTGACACCGACCATGTTCGGCAATGCTAAGAGGACCACGACTGGACTGGACTTTAACCGTGCCAGCCTTATCATGGCTGTTCTAGAAAAACGAGCAGGGCTCCTCCTGCAAAATCAAGATGCCTACCTCAAATCAGCTGGTGGTGTCAAGCTAGATGAGCCAGCTATTGATTTGGCGGTGGCGGTAGCCATTGCTTCCAGCTACAAAGATCTGCCGACCAACCCTCAAGAGTGCTTTATCGGTGAAATTGGTCTGACTGGCGAAATCCGTCGGGTCAACCGCATCGAGCAGCGCATCAACGAAGCAGCAAAACTGGGTTTCACCAAGGTTTACGCTCCTAAAAACTCTCTGAATGGTCTCAAGGTTCCGAACAATATCCAAGTTATCGGTGTGATAACGATTGGAGAAGTTCTGAAAAAGGTTTTTGGCTAAATTTTATTGTCAGACTAGTTTTTGTTTGCAAAAATATTTTTCCAATGTTATAATCTAATCATATAAAAACACGGAGGTAAGATCATGAGATTTTCCATGGATAGCAATATGCAATTCCCACTCGTTGACCTACACCTAAATCAAGGTGAGACAGTCTTTATTCAGCGTGGCAGTATGGTCTACCACACGCCTAATGTAACCTTGAACACCCAGCTCAATGCTAGCGGTTCTGGTTTGGGACGCTTTGTCAAAGCAGTCGGGCGTTCGATGGTGTCTGGCGAAAGCACCTTCATCACGCAGGCGGTCGCTCAGTCGGATAATGGCTTTTTGGCTCTGGCGCCGGATGCTCCTGGTCAGGTCATTCCTCTTTATCTGGGAGAGAAGCAGTATCGGCTCAATGACGGAGCCTTTCTGGCTCTTGATGGTACGGCTTACTATACGATGGAGCGCCAGTCTGTTGGCAAGGCTCTCTTTGGCGGTCAGGGCGGTCTCTTTGTTATGACGACCCAAGGGCAAGGCACACTTTTGGCCAATGCTTTTGGATCTATTAAGAAAATTGAACTGAATAACCAAGAAGTGACCATTGACAATGCCCATGTAGTAGCTTGGAGCCAGTCTTTGGATTATAATATCCATCTGGAAAATGGCTTCTGGCAGTCTATCGGAACGGGAGAAGGCGTAGTCAATACCTTCCGAGGTACTGGAGAAATCTATGTTCAAAGCTTGAATCTTCAAACCTTTGCAGGCTCACTCAGCAAGTATATTCCAAAAAGCTCATAAAAAGACAAACTAGGACAGGTGCTGAATTTATCTGTCCTAGCTTTTTTATAAAAAAGCTAACAGCTGACAAATGACCGAAAAGATGGTAAGATAAGAGAAAATCATTTGAATATCAAAGTATATATGAGGGTGAAAAATGTCTTATTTTGAAAATTTTATGAAGGCCAATCAAGCTTATGTTGATCTGCATGGAACAGCACATCTCCCTATCAAGCCAAAAACCAGAGTAGCCATTGTAACTTGCATGGACTCTAGGCTCCACGTGGCTCAGGCTCTGGGTCTGGCTCTTGGGGATGCACATATTTTGCGGAATGCTGGCGGCCGGGTCACGGAGGACATGATTCGCTCGCTGGTCATCTCTCAGCAGCAGCTAGGAACGCGGGAAATCGTGGTTTTGCATCATACAGACTGCGGAGCACAGACCTTTAAGAATGAGGAGTTTGTAGCCTATCTCAACAAAGAGTTGGGTGTCGATGTCAGCGGTCAGGATTTTCTGCCCTTTACAGATGTGGTGGAAAGTGTACGTGAAGATATGAAATTGCTGCGGCAGTCACCACTGATTCCCGACGATGTAGAAATCTCAGGGGCAGTTTACGATGTGGACACAGGACGGATGACAGTGGTTAAGTGAATAGTCAGTGAGCCAATTTCTTTGTTTGCGCGTCAACATTGAAATTGGCTGCTTTTTTATGTTAAAATAGAATACGATTTTAATTTAGTTAGGACAATAAGATGATTCTTTCCATTATTTCACAAGGTCTGGTCTGGGCCATTTTGGGTCTGGGGATTTTCATGACTTTTCGGATTTTGAATTTTCCAGATATGACGACGGAAGGTTCCTTTCCTCTAGGTGGGGCAGTAGCCGTCACCTTGATTACCAAAGAGGTGAACCCTTTCTTGGCAACGGCAGCTGCAGTGTTGGCGGGCTGTCTGGCAGGTTTGGCGACAGGCCTTCTCTATACCAAGGGCAAGATTCCGACCCTGCTGTCAGGAATTTTGGTCATGACCTCTTGCCATTCCATCATGCTCATGATTATGGGGCGGGCTAATCTAGGTCTGCTGGGAACTCGGCAGATTCAGGACTTTTTGCCCTTCTCTGGGGAAATCAATAATCTCCTGACAGGCTTGATTTTTGTCAGTCTGGTCATTGTAGCCCTGCTCTTTTTCCTAGATACCAAGCTAGGGCAGGCCTATATCGCGACTGGAGATAATCCTGATATGGCACGTAGTTTCGGTATCAATACTGGACGCATGGAATTGATGGGCATGATTTTGTCTAATGGCGTTATTGCCTTGTCTGGTGCTCTGATTGCCCAGCAGGAAGGCTATGCAGATGTTTCCCGCGGGATTGGGGTTATCGTCATCGGTTTGGCTAGTCTGATTATCGGGGAAGTTCTCTTTAAGAGCCTGACCTTGTCTGAGCGCCTGATTACCATTGTAGTTGGTGCTATTGCCTATCAGTTTCTGATTTGGGGTGTCATCGCTCTTGGTTTCAACACCAGCTATCTCCGCCTCTATAGTGCGGTTATCTTGGCGGTCTGCCTCATGATTCCGACCTTGAAAAATAAATTCTTTAAAGGAGCTAAGTTAAGCAAATGACAGCGATTGTAGAATTAAAAAATGCCAGCAAGCGGGTCAATAACGGCTTTGATGAAGAAAAGGTCATCCTAAACGATGTGTCGCTGGAGATTCATGAGCATGATTTTATCACGATTTTGGGCGGCAATGGAGCAGGGAAGTCAACTCTTTTTAATGTCATTGCCGGGACGCTCTCTCTGAGCAGCGGCAGCATTTACATCTTGGGCGAAAATGTGACCAACTTTTCTCCTGAAAAGAGAGCCAAATATCTGTCGCGTGTCTTCCAAGATCCCAAGATGGGAACGGCTCCTCGGATGACAGTGGCGGAAAACCTGCTGATTGCCAAGTTTCGTGGCGAATCGCGCGGTCTAGTCCCTCGTCGGCTGAATAGCCACCGGCAGGAATTTCAGGAGACCATCGATAAAATTGGCAATGGTCTGGAAAAACATCTGGATACGCCGATAGAGTTTCTCTCTGGTGGTCAGAGACAGGCTTTAAGTCTGCTGATGGCGACCCTCAAGCGCCCAGAACTGCTTCTTTTAGACGAGCATACGGCAGCGCTGGATCCAAAAACCAGTGTTGCCCTTATGGAGCTGACTGATGACTTTGTCCAGAGAGACCAACTGACGGCCCTCATGATTACTCATCACATGGAGGATGCTCTCAAATATGGCAATCGTCTCATTGTCATGAAAGAAGGACAGATCATCCAAGACCTCAAACAGGAAGAAAAAGCCAAAATGACCATAGCGGATTATTATAGCTTATTTGAATAAGATTGTGAGCTGATATTTTCAGCTCTTTTTAGTTGTAAAAATTATTTAAAAAATTTATATTTTTTTGATTGTAAACGCTTGCATTTTTGTGTGCAGAGGAGTATAATATAAGTAAAGATAGGGAAAGGAAAAAATTAATTTCGCATTCGATTTGCTTTGCTGATAAATATAGTTGTTTGTAACATATAAGTAGTTGCTTTACTGGACTATTGGTTAAATCATTAGATAGGCCTGCTTAGCTTATCTGATTATGACGGTGGGTAGAAAGTAGAAGCTTTTAGATGGTTTTCAGACTTCAAGATGTTAATCAATAGTTGCTTTATTATAAATGTTTCTAATGCTAAGATAAAAGAAAATCATTAGCGGTTAAAGGAATTAAAAATTTAATAAATTAAATAATCAACAATCAAGTTGTTGTTCAGTTCCGAATGAGATGAACTGAATGTTCTCAAATATCAGCAAGGTAAGTCAGACCTCTAGCCGAGTAAAGCTAGAGGTCATTTTCTTGGCTCTTTGTCAACTGTAGTGGGTTACTAAAAAGTCATATCCTGGAGAGGACCAAAAATGTCCTCTCCTTTTTGATATTCAAAGCGATGAGAATTCTAGTTCTAAAGTTGTCAAAGTTCCGAAATCC